>JBBSQN010000292.1:0-1529 GCA_038257875.1 Mycobacteriales bacterium | reverse complement strand
CGCGAGTTCTCGATCACCAGCCGTACGGCCTCGGCGCGGAACTCCGGACTGAACTTCCGATACTTTCGAGACATTCTCGCTGTCACCCTTCGGATCCGACCCTACTCGGGTCGTGGTCCGCGAACAACGGGGCACCTCAGGGCCGCACAAGTGGTTCGGCCGCACCCAGACCTACCCGTTCACCGCGACCGTCACCGCGGAGGGTGCGCCCACGCCGATCCTGCTCAACGGCACCCGCCGGCAGGTTCCCCGCTTCCCGTGGTGGATCCCCACCGCCGCGCTGGCTCTGGTCGGGATCCTCATCGCCGTGATCGCGCTGTGGCCCAAGCCCAAGGTTCCCGTCGTCGGGGGAGTCGACCGGCTGGCGGCTACGACACAGCTGGAGGACGCGGGGTATCGGGCGCAGCCCATCGAACAACCGGACGACGCGGTCGCCCAGGGCCTTGTGATCGGCACCGAACCGGCTGGCGGCCAGCCGCTCTCGCGCGGCGAGCGGGTCCAGATGTTCGTCTCCGTCGGCCCCTGCGTCGATCCCTGCCCGATCGAGGTGCCCAACGTGGTGCGGCTGACGTTCGCCCAGGCCGAGCAGGACCTGACGGCGGCCCAGTTCACCGTCCGCCGGGTCGACTCACCCAGCGCCGACGTCCCGGCCGACGAGGTGATCTCCTCGGACCCGCCGGGTGGCACCGAGCGCCCCCTCGGCTCCGAGGTGGTGGTCGAGGTATCGACCGGACCAGTGCCAGCGCCCACCTCGGAAGCGGGGCCAGCACCCGGACCGATCCCTGTGCCGTCGGTGGACCCAGGCGGGTCCTTCGAGCTCCCCGACGTGGTCGGCCAGCTGGCGATGAAGGCCACCACCGCATTAGAGGATCTCGGGCTCACCGTGGAGCAGTCCCCAGTGCGCAGCAATCAGGCGCCTGCCGACACCGTGCTGACCAGCGCGCCGGCCGCCGGCACGAAGGTCAAGGCCGGATCGAAGGTCGAGCTCACAGTGGCGAAGCCGACCGGACGGGTGGACCTGATCAAGCTAGCGGAAGAGAATCCGCCGCGGACCAAGTGGACCCGCTCGGGCTTGAACGGCCTGCTACCCTTCCCGGACGAAAAAGAGGATCCGGCGGGCTACGCGCTGATCCGGGAAGACACCGAGAACGGCAACACCGAAAAGGTGCTGGTGACCCATCCTCCACCCGAGGCGGACAGGTTCATCTCCGGGGAGTTCGTGCTCAATGAACCGATCCTCGCCGGTGACCACCTGCGGGCGACCGTGAGTCTGGAGGGTGAAGCAGAGGGTGGCGTTGCGTTCATGGTGAAGGCAAAGGACAAAGAGCTGGACCCGGTCTTCAGACCTCCGGAAGTTGGGTGTGGGTTGTAGTTGAGGTCGGTCAGGTTGTGGTGATGGTGTAGGTGATGGGGCGGTGGTCGCCGGGGATGTGGGGTGGGGTGGTGTTGAGCTCGTCGAGCAGGAGTCGTAGTGCCCGGGTGATCTTGGGTGTGGTGGGGGTGTCGAGGGTGACGGTGATCGAGGTGGT
>JBBSQN010000291.1:0-1613 GCA_038257875.1 Mycobacteriales bacterium | reverse complement strand
GGTGCCGTAGTTCAGTCTGCGCCGGCCGGTCCGCGCCGTGATCGCGTCCGGGCGAGACCTTTTCCGCGAAGCTCACCGGTGAATAGCTGTCCGAGCGGCCGGTTAGGGGCATCTCGATGAGCTTCTGGAACTCCGTCATGAACCGTCCTGGATCTCGTGGAGGCTGTGATTCAGCAAGGAGACTGCTGTCATGCCTGCACCGAGAAAGTACGACAACGAGACCCGCGCCCGCGCTGTGCGCATGTATCAAGATCGGCTTCGTGATCACGACGAGTCCAAGCTCGCGGCCCGCCAACAGGTGGGAGCCTTGCTCGATATCAACCCGGCGACGCTGCGGAACTGGGTCGAGCGCGAGGAGATCGACGCCGGCTCCCGCCCAGGCGTGACGAGCGAGGCGTCTGTGGAGCTGAAGGCGCTGCGGCGGGAGAACGCCGAGCTGCGTCGAGCGAATGAGATTCTCAAGACGGCATCAGCGTTTTTCGCTCAGGCGGAGCTCGACCGCCGACTCAAGTGATCGTCGCCTACATCGACGGCCACAAGGCCCGTTTCGGGGTCGAGCCGATCTGCCGGGTGCTCACCGAGCACGGCATGCAGATCGCCCCCAGCACCTACTACGCCGCGCTGAGGATGCGTGTGTCAGTCAGCGATCTGGCCGACGCCTACCTGGTGAACACCCTCGTGGACGTGTTCCGGGCCAACCGGTGCGTCTACGGGGTGCGCAAGATCTGGCACGAGATGCGCCGGACCGGGCACGACGTGGGCCGCGACCAGGTCGGGCGGCTGATGCGGATCGCCGGCGTCGAAGGCGCTATCCGCGGCAGGCACCACACGACCACTACTCGGACCGACGCCGCGGCGCCGCGCCACCCGGACCTCGTCGACCGGGCCTGGGGCACCCCGACCCGCCCGGACCAGTGGTGGGTAGCCGACTTTACCTACGTCTGGACGCTGGCCGGGTTCTGCTATGTGGCACTGCTCACCGACGTGTACTCGCGGCGGATCCTGGGCTGGCGGGTGAGCACGTCGAAGACGACACCGCTGGTAATGTCGACCCTCGAGCAGGCGTTGTTCACCCGACGAAGAGCTGATTCCCGTTTCACCGCAACAGGTTTGGTGCATCACTCCGATGCGGGTAGCCAATACACGTCGATCGCGTTCACCGACTCGCTGCTCGAGGCCGGCATCGCCGGATCCATCGGCTCGGTCGGCGACGCCCTGGACAACGCGCTGATGGAATCCACCATCGGGCTGTACAAGACCGAGCTCATCGACCGCCACGCCCGGTCCTGGACCGGGCGGGCGGAGGTCGAACGGGAGACCGCCTCGTGGGTGCACTGGTATAACTCGACCAGGCTTCATTCCTCGATCGGCTACCTGCCCCCGGCCGAGTACGAACAGCACTACCGTGAACGCACAACCACGGCCTCCTCGACTCTCGAGGTGGCCTAAACGAAGCGTCCGCTCGATCCAGGACGGTTCAGTGACCTGGACCTGGAGTCCAGCGCCGACCTGGCTCGGCGGCTTGTGGCGCACGCCAGGACGACCGACTCCGCCGTGGTTTTCGTGGACCTGTCGGGTGTGACGTTCCTTGACTGCTCCGGGCTGACTCCGTT
>JBBSQN010000290.1:0-1675 GCA_038257875.1 Mycobacteriales bacterium | reverse complement strand
CGCGACCTCCGCGGCCCCCAACAGCCAAAACAACCTGGCAGGGCGCATAACCCCGCCGTCCACCTAATGCCGCAGATCGTGTATGCGCGGCCGGCACGAGGCTGACCGCGGTGTGAGGCCGGCCAGGCGCACGAGGCGGTGGAACGCGTTGTGGACGTTGCAGTAGATCAGCCGAGTCCCGGCCGTGGACACGAACAGCGCCGTCGTCCCAGTCGCCGGGGCGAGTTGGTCACGCGGCCGTCGGTAGCGGCGCAGAGCGGTGACAGCGGTGGGGTGCAGGGCGAGTTCGCGTGCCTTGTCGAACTTGCCGTGCCGCACCGTGAGCCGCCCCAGGGCGAGGTCGACGTCGCCGCGGTCCAGCGCGATCGCTTCCCCAACCCGGATCCCGGTCACCGCCAGCGTCCCGATCAAGGTGGCGAACGTGGCCTGCCGCAGTGGCGTGCGTAGCGCGGTGGTGGTGGCGATCAGCGCGTCGATGTCGGCGTCGGAATACAAGTACGGGCTGGCTCGAAGCGGGCGCTGTGGCAGCAAATCCGGCGCGGGCACCTCGTGCACCGGGTCGATCGCGTGCAGGTAGATGGCGAACCCTCGCACCGCCGCCAGCCGATAGGCCCACCAGTTCGAGCTGCCGTTGACCGGCAGCCGCGCCCAGTCCAGCGCCGTCTTCACCGTGATCCGCGGTTCACCGAGTTGCTCGAGGTGATCGAGGAACTGGTTGAGTAGCTTCTCCGGGCGGGCTAGCCGGTAACCCAACGCGCGACGCAAAGCCAGGTAGTCGGCCAACTGGTCACGCAGCGGCCCGGTCACGACACACCACCGGTGGTGTCCAACGGCCAGGGCCGGGCCAGCACGGCCAGCGCATCCCGGTCGACCTTGGCGTAGATCGCCGTCGACAGTAACGACCGGTGCCGCAGCACCTGCGCGACCTCGGGAAGCGGGCTGCCGGCGCGCAGCATCGCGGTGGCCGCGGTATGCCGCAACCGGTGCGCGTGCATCTTGGGCAGGCCAGCGCGCTGCGCGGCGTCGAAGACGACCATCGTCACCCCGCCGGTCGTCAACGCCCGGTGCGGGGCGTGCACCCGCACGAACACGCTGCGTCCCTCGGCGGTGTGCGGGCGACCGCGCCGCAGATAGGCGGTGATGGCCGCACCGACGTCGGCGGGCAGCGGAAGCCGTTCGGCGCGATTGCCCTTACCCATGACCGCGATCTCGCCGTGGCGCCAGTCGAGGTCACCCAGCGAGAGGCGGGCGACCTCGCCAGCGCGCAAACCCAGCCGGGCGAGCAGCAGCATGATCGCGTAGTCACGCCGTCCGGTGGGAGTGCGCCGGTCACAGCCGCCCAGCAGCCGGCGCAGCTGGCCCGGTTCCAATCCCTTCGGCAAGCCCGACAGTCGCCAGCCCGCCACCGACGGCACTGCGCTGACCAGTGACCCGGCAGTCGCGCCGGTCAGGTGCAGCCAGCCCAGCAGCGACCGCAACGAGCAGACGATCAGCTTCGCCGACCCGACCGCCCGGCCTGGGCATGCGCTCAACACGAACCCGGTGACATCGGCCACGCTCAGGCCGGCGAAGTCGAGCATCTCACCGTGCCGGCGGATGGCGACGAACGGCCGAACGAAGTCCACGTAGCCGCGTGCCGTCCCCGACGTGAGGCCGCGCTCACCGATCAAGTAGT
>JBBSQN010000289.1:0-1680 GCA_038257875.1 Mycobacteriales bacterium | reverse complement strand
CGGAATCTGTCAAGTCAACTGAGACAGTTGCGATCAGTTCATTTGGGGTTCGAGTTCGGGCTGGTTGATCCAGAACTGGGTCGGCATGATCGGCGGATGGGGTCGACGGCCGAACCGCTCCGGGTGGGCGTGGTAGGCGGCGGTGAGGGTGTTCTGCCGGTCCTGGTCGATGGCGTCGGCGGTGCCGAAGTGGACCGAGGCCGGTGTGTGCCAGGCGATCCCGGAATGGCGGTGATTCTCTGGGGGTGGCCCGGGTCGGCTATGCGTGAATCCCTTATGTCGTAGGGGTTCGAGGCTGATGTAGGGACAGTACTCAGCGCAACAGGTGTGGTGCAAGTAGGCGCGCCGAGCAGTTATCCGGCGTGCCGGGCGCCGTTGAGCCGGCTCATGAGTTCACGGTTCGCGCCGCGTGCCGCGGCAAGTTCGTTGTCGCGTTCCTCGAGTTGCAGCTTGAGGTCGCCGACTTGCTGTTCGAGGAACACGATCTGCCGTTGCAGTTCTTCGATGTCGGTGGGCGCGCCGAGTCCGGAGGCGCGCCAGGCCTGTTCTCCGAGCAGCTCGGACAGCCGCGTCTCGAGTTGCTGGGTGCGGGCGGCCATGCGGGCGCAGCGTTGCTGGGCGGCGAGTAGGTCGGCTCGCAGCGAGGCTCGGGTGACCGCGGGCCCGGCATCGCCGGTGGTGTGCGGCTGGGCCGCGGCGGCGTGGACCTGCGCGAGCAGGTCGCGGTGCCGGTAGAGGAACGTGCGGTCCACGCCGGCGCGCCCCGCAATGCTGGTGACGCTGATTTCTTCGCCGGTGTTGACTGCGGCGGTGAGGGCGTTGAGGACGCGCTCGCGGCGCCGCGCGGAGTCGGCTTGGCGTCCTTTCACCATGGCGGTGACGGCGGGTGTGTTGGTGTCGCGGCTCATGCGGTGCGCTCCGGGCGTAGGTCGGGCAGGGCTTGGCGGATGCGGGGCATGCCGAGCATGACGCTGCGGTGCCGGCGCACGACGGTGACGGCTTGCTCGACCTGTTCATGCTGGTCGGGGGTGAGCTCGTCGAGACCGCTGCTGATCCGTGTGATGAGTCGGCGGATTCGGGTGATCTCGTCTTCGGAGGGCATGGCCTCGGCGCGTGCCCACTGGTCGAGGTCGGTGGTGGCGAGCAGTCGTTCGCGGGTGCGCAGCAGATCGTCGAGGTAGGCCTGCAGGTCGGGCAGGTAGGAGACGTCGGTGCGGAAATGGTCGCAGCCGGCGCAGCGGAACCGGAATGGGCAGGCGCCGCCACCGGCTTTGACGTTGGACGGCTCGGCGCAGACACCGAACGGGACAGCGACCTCGCCGACGGCGCGGCGGGCGTGTTCGGAGTCCAGCAGGGCTTGGGCTTGCCGCCAGATCCGGTTGCCGCGCCGGTCGAATTGCATCGCCGCGATCCGGTCGACGGCCTCCCGGCGCCGTGCCTCGCCGACCCGGTAGTAGCCGCTGGTGGTTTCGAGTTTGCGGTGCGACATCAACTCGCGCAGCACCTCGACCGGCACGCCGGCGTCGGCGTGGCGTTGCGCGTAGCTGTGCCGGTAGGCGTAAAGCACGATCCTGGTCTTGTCGTACTCGATGCCGTCCACGGTGCGCAGCACCGGCAGCTTGTCTACCCAGACTCGGTGCGCGAACGCGAGGCTGAACCCGGTGATCGCGCGGCGACCGT
>JBBSQN010000288.1:0-1686 GCA_038257875.1 Mycobacteriales bacterium | reverse complement strand
GCGCGCCACCCGGGATCGGGCGGTGGCCGCGCTGCTGACTGCCGAGGAGATCGCCCCGCAACTCGTGCACAACAACGTCTTCGTCCGTGAGACCGTGGCGGACCTGTTCCGGAGGGCCCGTCGGGACGCGGGCGGCCGGGAGCTGCGTGGTCTGGCCTACCGGATGGGCCTTGCCGGGTGAACCGCCGGTCTGCTCACCGAGTGTGAAATATCGGGGCGTCGCCGCCACCATCCTCTGTCCGCATGAGCCCACCGCTGCGGACTCTGCTCCGCTCCGTCACGTACCCGCTGGCTGCTGGTGCGCGCCATGGCTGATCCGCTCCTGGAGTCCGTCGCCCGCCAGCGCGAGCTGGTCGATCGCGTCCTTGCCGAGCACGTCGACGATGGCAGCGGCCACTGCACAGCTTGCCCGCGCAGATGGAGGGTCGAGTGGCGACGCTGGCCGTGCCGGCTGATGCGGATACGTTCGCGCTGTCGCAGGTGCGGCCGCGGGATCGACCTGCCCCGCAACGGGGAACCGCGACCGCGACTGTGCCGCCGCCATCGCGTCCGCCAGCGGCTCGGCGCCCTCATCCGCGCCGCTGGGCATCCGGCTGCGTGAGGTGCTGGTCAGACCGGTTCGTCGGCTACGACTCAGTCCCGGCGGTCGCCACCGGTTGCGCCGTGTAGGGCCACGCCGTGCCCGGGGGCGGGTGTCGCGGGTCGGTGATGTTGGGAGGCTTCGTCGTCGGTCACCCGATGTAGCGTGTCGGGCGAGGACACGACATGTCCCCGCGAGCAGGTGGGCTCCGGGGGCGCGGACCGAGAGGTGGGATCTCGGACATGGACGATGATGCTGGCATGTCGATGGGTTGTCGGTTGCGTGAGGTACGTACTTGGCGACGTCTGTCGCAGCGGGCGACGGCCGAGCTGGCCGGGTTGTCCGGCTCGTACCTGGCGATGATCGAGAACGGGCAGCGTGTGGTGGACAAGCGGTCCACCTTGGAGTCGCTCGCGGCGGCGCTGCGGGTCGCGCCGTCGGAGTTGACCGGCGCTCCGTGGATGGTCGACCCGGTCGGGGCTGCGGCGCACGCCACCGTCGTCGCGGTGGAGGCCGCGTTGGAGTGCCACGAGCTGGGCGAGGATCCGGGTGGGCTGGTTCGTGAGTGGCCGGAGATCGCCGCTGAGGTAGACCGTCTGATGGTCCTCACCTACGTCAGATCCGATTACGTCGGTCAGGGTGAGCTGGTCCCGCGGCTGCTCGGTGAGTTGCACGGTGCGTATGTCCGCCATCCCGGGCATCGTGCGGACGTGCTGGTCGGGTTGATCCACTGCTATACCTCGGCGTGTTACGTGACCAAGCGACTCGGTGGTCGGGGTCTGCCGCTGCTCGCTGCGCGTTGTGCTCAGCAGTGTGCTGAGAAGCTGGAGGCCCCGCAGTGGCGTGGTTGCGTCGCCTTTCTCCGTGGCGCCGCCGCTGGGCAGCTGTCCCGGACCCAGCACTACCGGCGTGCAGTGGCGATGGCCGACGAGCTGAGTCCCGGGCTCGACGAGCCCGAGGTCGTGCGTAAGTATTCGGAGTTCCCGTCCGGTGGTGGTCGGACCGGGGTGTACTGTCGATCTTGTGGGGTTGGGCAGGGCAGCGTGAGGAGCCCGTCGGTGTGGTCATCGACGGATGGGTCGCCGGGTCAGGGGTCGTTTCGGTGG
>JBBSQN010000287.1:0-1904 GCA_038257875.1 Mycobacteriales bacterium | reverse complement strand
GTCGGTGACCATCGGCGTGTGATACAGCGAAAGTGCCTGCCCTGCAAGGAGAATCGTGGTTGTCAAAGACCAAATTCACCGAACCAGGGAGGCACCCTCGTGGTGACGAAGATAGCCGATCGAAAACGGTGTGGGAAGCGGGTGCGGATCGGCGCGCCGGACCCGACGCTGAGCGGGCACGCGGGGATGATCGTGGTCACCGAGTTGGTGCAGCGGCTCGAGGTGATCTCCTCGATCGATGCGGCGGTCGGGCCGATCAAGGAACGCAACCGCGGGTTCGGCCTCGGGGGTGTGCTGGCCGGGATGGCGGCCGCGCAACTGGCCGGGCAGCAGTTCCTGGTCGGGCTGGACCGGGTCCGGGCCGACGCCGCCGGTCAGGAGCTGGTGCCGGTGCCCGGGCTGGCGACCAGCACCGCGAGCGAGCTGGCCCAGCGGGTGGATCCCGAGCAGTGGACCGCGCTGGAGTCCGGGATCGGCGCGGTGCACGAGCGGATGCTGGCGCTGATGCCTGCGGCCCGGCGGGACGCGTTGTGCCAGACGGCGACGATCGACATCGACGCCACCGACGTGGAGGTGTACGGCCGCAAGAAGCGCGGCGTGGCGTACAACTACCAGGGCCAGCGGTGCGGGCGCCCGGACGTGGCCAGCTGGGCCGAGGCCGAGACGGTGCTGGCCGCGGACCTGCTCGCCGGCGATCAGGATCCCCGCGCCAGCGTGGTCGCGTTGCTGGGCCGGGCGTGGGCCGGCCTGCCGGCGCAGGCCCGGGCCGGTCAGGTGCGGGTGCGCGTCGATGCCGGCTACTTCGCCGGGGACCTGGCCCGCGAGGCCCGGAGGCTGGGGGTCGCCTTCGCGATCGGCGCCAAACGGATCGCGCCGCTGTGGCGGCTGCTGGCGGGGATCGAGGAGGCGGCCTGGGTCGACGCGACCTGCATGGACAGCGCGCAGGTCGCAGTGGCCGACTACAAGCCGGCCGACTGGCCGGACGGGTCCCGGCTGCTGATCCGCCGGGTCCGCCTTGACCCGGGCCAGGTCTCGGTCGACCCGCGGTCGCGGCGGCGTCGGACCCTGCACCCGGACCAGCGGGCGCTGCCGATCGAGGAGCTGGCCAACACGGACGCGATCTACGGGTACTCGTTCATCCTGACCGACATCGAGGTGTCCACCCCGGAGCGGGCCGCCCAGGTCGAGCACTGGTATCGGCAGCGCACCACCGCGGAGAACGTGTTCCGCGACGGCAAGCACGGCGCCGGCCTGATCCACCTGCCGTCCGGGCACCCCAAGGTCAACACCGCGTGGATGTGGGCCGCGCTGCTCGCGGTGTCCATCGCCGGCTGGTTGCACCAGCTGACCGCCACCCCAGGCCAGCACGGCCGCCTGACCGGGTGGGGAACCCGCGGCGGCAAGGCCATGATCGCGACCCTGCGCGAGAACATCATCGCCGTGCCCGGGCGCCTGGTGCGCCACGCCGGACGGATCACCCTGCGACCACCACCGGGACACGGCCACCTCGAGGAGATCCTCACCCTCACCCGCGCCCTGGCCATCACGGCCTGACCGACTTCTCACCCACCCGGCCCCGACACCCCTTGGAGACCCGCCACCCGAGGCGCCATTCGGGCCACACGCATGCACGCACACCCCGACCTGCCGCACGAACACCAGAAAACCAGCCGGTAACCACGCGAACCGACCTACTCGTGGATTCGGGTCAGAGGTGCCGAACGCACAACGAACCCAGGGGCGCACGCCGGATTCACTTGAGCAGGCGCGACATCCGTCGGTCGGCGAGCGGCTTGCCGCCGGTCTGGCAGGTCGCGCAGTACTGCAGCGAGGTGTCGGCGAACGACACCTCGCGCACGGTGTCGCCGCACTCGGGGCAGGCCTGACCGGTTCGCGCGTGCACC
>JBBSQN010000286.1:0-1908 GCA_038257875.1 Mycobacteriales bacterium | reverse complement strand
GCACGGTGGGGTTGATTCGTCGTCGGGTTCGGGGTGGCGGGGTCGTGCACCCGGGTCGGGTGGGCTGATCGGCTCGCCGCGGCTGTCGTGGACCTGTCCGAGTGGGCTGGTCCAGCGGAACACCCCTGGCCAGGGCTGTTCCAACCGCCATCCGGCTTCGTGTTTCATCAGGTGGTGGCGTGTGCACAACGGCCCGATGTTCCCGCACACCGTGCGCCCACCGAGGGAGTGATCAACGGTGTGGTCCTGTTCGCAGTGTCGGGCCGGGCGCCGACACCCGGGTGCCATGCACCGACGGTCACGGATCTGGATGTGGCGACGCAGCGCGGCGTGGGCGAATCGGTCGTCCGGGCGGGAGGCGAGGACCTCGTTGTGGCGGTCGCGTTCGGCGTACTGGGCGGCGATGTCGGACACGACCCCGGCCCAGTCTCGGCAGGAGGCTGGGTCGGTGGCGAGTTCGGCCAGCAACGCTGCAGATACATGGATCTCGACGACACCGCCGCGGCATTCCCGGGTCCACGGGTCGGTGGTGACCGGTCGGCGGCGGGTGACTCCACCGAGGAGCAGGTAGCCGTCGGGGTCGGTGACCGCGAACCGCCACTGCCCACGATGCTGACGTGCGACCATGGCCCGCGCCACCTCGGCTGGCACTGGCCCCCAGCCCGGTACTTCACCGGGACGCTCCTCACGCAGCAGCAAGGTCATCAGACCGACACGGATCTCCCCACCCCAGCCCTGGCGCTCCGCGTCACCGGCTTGGACGGACGTCGTTGCCGGTCGGGCACCTGCATCCGGTTCGATGATGGTGGGATTGGGGTCCTCATCGTCCTCGGGCAGTGTGGCGGAGGGGACATGCGAGACCCCGGCGGGATCGTCGAGCGGGTCGGTGTCGGCGTCGCTCGCGTCTCCGTCGACTTCTTCGGTGGTCGCCGCGTCAGCGGCGGTCCCATCAGCGCCGGGGTCACCGGAACCGGTGTGGTGAGCGGAGTCGTCACCGGCCCGGGTACCGATGTTCGTGCCCGTATTCGGGGTGCCCACCCGCTCGTCGGGGTTCCCCGACGAGGCGCAGCCGGGGTCCGCTGTCGCAACAGGTCCGGCAGCTGGTCCGGTGGCGTCGGCGAGCAGCGTGGCGATCATCTCGGTGCTGCTCATACCGTGGAACCGGCCGTCGAGCAACCGCGTGTACAGATCGGTGCGGATCTGGTGCACCGTGCCCGGATGCCCCGCCCGGCGCGCGGCATCAGCCAGGGCCTCTATCCGCTCACACGCCGCGACCGCCTCCTCCACCGGAAGACCCTGACCGCTGATCGTGGCCGTGCCGTCGGGTGCGAGGTAGCCGAACACGCCCCGTTCCCGCACCGCGGCGCGGTAGCGGCGCGCGGTGTACCCCGGGTCGATCTCCAGCACCATCCGCAACAACCGGGCCCGCAGCTGACCGGTGGTCAACCCGGGCGCGCTCGGGACGAGGACCGCGCAGATCCTGGCGACCTGCGCCTCGGTGAGCTCACCGGTCCCCAGGACATCGGCGAACACCCAGGCCTTGGCCCGGTCGATCCCCCCGCCCTCGAGCGCGGCGAACACCACCGGCAGATCGCACACCAGCTGCTCGGCGAACGCATGCTCACACTCGGCCCGGTGATGGGTCCAGCGCAGCGCGGCGGCGACCTCCCCGGCGGCCCACTGCCCCGCCGCCAGCAGACGCTGAGCCGACTCCCCCACCGACACCGGCCGCTCCAGCGACCCGCTGAACGGTGTGGACCGCCCGACCTGCACCAGCGCGGCCAGGAAACGAGCCTGGTCATGAGCCAGCTGCCGCGACCACGCCTGCATCACCGCCACCGTGTCACCGTTGGCGACCACGTCCACATCGAGCCCGGCCAGCACCGCAGCCAGCTCCGGGCCCGGCGG
>JBBSQN010000285.1:0-1912 GCA_038257875.1 Mycobacteriales bacterium | reverse complement strand
GGTGTGGTCCTGAGGCTCGATGGAGGAGTAGACGCCGCCATCCAAGCCCCACAGACCACACCCGTCACACACGTCACAGCGCGTGTCGCACCACAAACCTGCAGGTCAAGCCCTCGTCAGCCGACTTTGCCGAGCCCCTGCGACGCGTCCCGTTGCGACGTTGACTGGAATCTGCCTTGTCATTCTCAACCGAGGCCCGGTAGCCGCGCTGACCGGCGCGAGTAGCCGCATTGCGACGCAGCTCGCGCGAGATCGTCGAGGCGTCACGACCGAGCCTGCGGGCAATCTCGCGCACCCCTTGGTCGGTGGCTCTCAGCAGCGCGATCTCCTCACGTTCGCCGAAGGACAAGTACCGGCCCGAAGGCTCGACAAGACTGACCCGCGCCATGCCGCCACCGTCGCGGAACCAGCGCGTGCCCACCGGCCCCGACACGCCCACCCCGTCTGCCGCGTCCTCGCTCGACAGCCCCCCGGCGATCCGCCGCCAAAACTCCCGTTCGGCCTCCCGCCGAGGCGGCGGCCTCCCCGGCGACCGCAGGGCCGGCCGGATCGCTCTATCGGCGCTGCGCTGTCTACGTCCCGCCATCGAAGAACACCTCCACCATCGAGGTGTTGCGACGACCACTTGAATCCGCCGTTGCTGCCCCGGTCGGAGTGGAAGATGGCGTCAGCGGGTAGGTCGAGGTTGGCGGCGGCCGTCTGCATCGCGGCGCTGATCAGCGGTGTCTTGTAATGGTCGGCCATGGCGTACCCGATGACCTTTCCGGTGGCGCAGTCGATCACGGTCGCCAGGTACAGCCATCCTTCCCAGGTTGGGATGTAGGTGTTATGCGTAGCTGCGCATAACACCTATTAGGCCCAGCTCCCGGTTATGTGCAGCTCGGCCGGAGGTGCTCGTTCAGCACGACGATCGCCTGCCGCGGGACTGCGCATAATCACAGGTCTTGCAGGAAGGCCAGGAGCTGGTCACCGGGGTGGAAGCGGGGTGGTGCGGGGCTGGGGCCGGCCAGTCGCCGCAGGACCGCTTCCTTGGCGGCAAGATCGGCTTCGAGGTACTGGTGGGTGACTGCCGGGCTGGAGTGTCCGAGCCATAGGGCGAGGACAGCAAGATCGGTACCGGATTGGAGCAGGTGCATGGCCGTGGAGTGCCGCAGCGTGTGCGGCGTGACGTGCTGGCCGCGCAGCGATCGGCAGCGCTGTTCGGCGACGGTGACGGCACGCTGGAGCCGGTCGCGCACGCCGGAGCGGGACATCGGCGTGCCGGCCCGGTTGGGGAACGTCGGCGCGTCGGGTGCGGAGCTGATCTGGTCCAGCCAGCCGCGTAGCTCGGCGGCGGTGGTCTTCCACAGCGGGATGACGCGTTGCTTGCGGCCCTTGCCGTGTAGGTGGACGGCGGTCTGCCGGTCCAGCAGCACGTCACGCACACGCAGCGCGGTCAGTTCGGAGACGCGGGCTCCGGTGTTGTACGCGGTGGCGAGCAGCACCGCGTCGCGGCGTCCGCTCCAGCTGCTTCGGTCGGGCGCGGCCAGGATCGCAGCGATCTGCTCACGGGACAGGTATCCGAGCGCGGGCCGGTCGAAGCGTTTGGCGGGTATCGCCCGCACTCGTGCGGTGATCGGTAGTGAGGCCGGGTCGCGGAGGGCGGCGTAGCGCATGAACGAGTGGATCGCCGCGAGCCGGGCGTTGCGGGTGCGGGCGGTGTTGCCGCGCTCGGTCTGGAGGTGGTCGAGGAAGTCCAACACCAGCGGCGCGTCGAGGTCGGACAGCCCTAGTGGCGTGCCTCCAGCTCTCCGGACTGCGGAACCAATAGGTTCCATTCCGGAGAGGAGGGGTGTTGATGCCGAAGAGGTATCAGAGTTTCTCGCCTGAGTTTCGCGAGGAAGCCGCCAGGATGGTCGTTGATGGTGGTCGG
>JBBSQN010000284.1:0-2115 GCA_038257875.1 Mycobacteriales bacterium | reverse complement strand
CGCGGGTCATGGGCCGGTCGGTGGGGAGGCCCTGTTCGAGGTGACCGAGCGTTATCTGCGCTGGGTGTGGGAGCTCGCCGACCTGCTGGATGCGGAGCGGCTCGTCGGCAACCTGCACCGTGCCTATGTCGAGCTGACCGAGTCCGGGCCGCTTGGTACGCCGATCGACCTCCTCGACTCGTTCCGCGAGATGGTCGAGTTCCACGGCGGCCTACCGGACTGTCACGCCTAATCCGTTCGTCGCACCCGGGGTCGGATGGTGACCGGGGACACGCCAGGCACTGATGGTTCACCGCCCGCGGTCCTGCGCGGCGGTCAGTCGGGTCGCCCAGTCCGCGACGCGGCGCAGGAAGGTGGCGGCCGTGGGCAGCCGTTCGGCTTCGGGGAAGAGGACGGTCGCGTGGAAGCCATGGGGCATGCCGTCGTAGATGTCGAGGTCGACGGGCACGCTGGCGGCGCAAGCAGCCTCGGCGAACCGCTGCGCGTCGTCGAGGAGGATCTCGTCCCCGCCCACCGCGAGCAGGAGCGGCGGTAATCCGCGGAGCTCGCCGTAGAGGGGTGACTGGGGTGCCCGGTCCGGACGCGCCCCGGCCAGGTACTGCGTGCCGATCGAGGCCAACACGTCCGGGTTGAGGACGTCGCGTCCGGTGTTGACCTCGATCGAGGGGCTGGCCTCGGCTGCGAAGTCAGTGATCGGGGACACCGCCACGGCTCCGGCCGGTGCGGCGTCGCCGGCCTCGGCGAGGACCAGCAGCGCCGACAACGCCAGCGTGGCGCCTGCGGACTCCCCGACCAGCAGGATCCGGTCGGCGGGCACCCCCCGGTCGCGCAGGCTCCGATGGACGGTCACCACGTCCTCGAGGGCCGCCGGGAACGGATGGGTCGGGGCGAGCCGGTAGTCCACGGCGAAGGCGGGGCGTCCGGTGACCTGGGACAGGTGGTGGGCCATGATCTGTTCCATCGGCGGGTTGCTGAAGGAGAAGCCGCCGCCGTGGAGGTAGATCGTCACGCCTGGCTCGGTCACCGCGCGTTCCGGAGAGCACTGAGCCGCGGTGACCCACGTGCCGGGAACACCGCCGGTGCGCGGCAGCACCGGCGCCAGGTCGGCGTCGGCGTCGAGGACAGGAGGATTGGTGAACAGCGCCTGCTGTGCCTCGCGGACGGCGGCGCTGTCGTGCGGTGTGGCAGAGATGCGGGTGACCTGCATGAGGAGATCCTTCGTTGCGACGGGCGTTGGCGTCTACTCGTTCGTCCCCGGTCAGGGCTCAGCGAGTTGAGGGGGCCGCAACAAGTTTCTTTTCCTCGTAGACGAAGTGTGTCTCCAGCAGAGCAGCCACGCCGTCCAGTTCGGCTCGCACGCGTTGCGCGTCAGCCGGTGCCGCCTCTACTCCTCGAGCACGGGGCGCAGGTCGGGGAACTGCTCCGCCAGGACCGGAAAGGTCCCGTCGTCCTCATCGGAGTGGTGCTGGGGTCAGCGCCGAGCAGAACGTCAGGCAGTGCGCCCGCAGCTCTCGTGGGCGTCCGCCACGGCCGTCGAGGTAGGCGTCGACGTCCTCACGGAGCAGCGCCAGCTCCTCACGGAGCCAGATGTGGATTTCGATCAACTGGTTGCCAAACGCCGCGAGGCGACACCAGGCGGGTCGGTGGGTATTTCCCATGATTGTCCTATGAGAGCCTGTTGGTAAACGCCTCAGGCGGCTGATCTCAGGCGGCTGATCTGTCCGGTCTCGGGTGGGAGTGGGGGCGGGCGTCGCCTCACCGAGGTGGTGGGTTGCCGGTGGTGTGGCGCACCAGCGGCCTGGTCATGGTCGTGGTTGTGGTTCGCTGGATGGTGGCTTCGTGGTGTTCGGGCAGCCGCTTATCGTCGCGACCAGACGGCGGTGACGTATCGACCACCGGAGATGTCGGTTCCATCACAGGTGTCTCGGACACGCTGGCGTGACCAGATCGCTACCCGCGCCCACAGCCCCGGGGCTGAGCGGCCCCGATCTTCCCGGACAGCAGGTTAGTGGGTTGATCTACGCTGTGCGCTGCCGGTTCCGGTACTCGCTGTAGACCTCATTGGGGGTCTTGTAGTCGAGTCCCGAGTGGAGACGTCTACTATTGTAGCGCAGT
>JBBSQN010000283.1:0-2135 GCA_038257875.1 Mycobacteriales bacterium | reverse complement strand
GGTGCGGTGGAACGCCGGTGGTGAGGTGGAGTACCTGGGTCGGGTGGATCACCAGGTGAAGATCCGGGGGTTCCGCATCGAGCTCGGCGAGATCGAAGCCGTGCTCGCGGGACATCCGGACGTGGGTGCGGCCGTGGTGGTCGCGCGGGCGGCCGGGCAGTCCGAGGGGGACGACCCGGAGCTGCAACGGCTGGTGGCCTACGTCGTGCCGGCCGAGCACCAGGCGCCCGGGGCGACGCGCACCACGTCGGTGCTGCGGTCCTTCCTGGGCGAGGTGCTGCCGGGCTACCTGGTGCCCTCGGTGTTCGTCGTGCTCGACGAGCTGCCGTTGAACTCCAACGGGAAGCTGGATCGGCGCGCCCTGCCCGCTCCGGACCTGGACACCGGCAGCAGTGTGGGTTACGTGGCGCCCGGTACCGAGGCCGAGCGCGTGGTGGCCCGGATCTGGGCCACGGTCCTGGGCGTGGAGCGGGTCGGCGCCAAGGACAACTTCTTCGAGCTCGGCGGCGACTCGATCCTGAGCATCCGGGTGGCCTCCCGGCTGCGGGCCGCCTTCGGAGTGGACCTGTCTCCGCGTGCGGTGTTCACCCATTCCACGGTCACGGAACTGGCCGCTGCGCTCCCCACCGGTCCCGGTACCGAGGTGTCGGGGATTCCGGTCGTGTCTCGCGGCGGCGAGCTGGAGCTGTCGTTCGCCCAGCAGCGGCTGTGGTTCCTGCACGAGTTCGAGCCGGACTCCGCGGAGTACGCCACCCGGGTCGGGCTGCGACTGCGGGGCGAGCTGGATCTCGACGCGCTGGGTGCCGCGTTCACCGGCCTGGTCGCTCGGCACGAGTCGCTGCGCACCACGTTCGAGCAGGTGGACGGGCGCGGGGTGCAGGTGGTGCACCCGCCGCACGCGGTGTCGCTGCCGGTGGCAGACCTGTCGGGGCTGGCCGAGCCCGAGCGTGCCGTGGAGCTGGACCGGGTTCTCGCGGCGGAGAGCGCCCGGCCGTTCGACCTGAGCCGGGGACCGCTGATCCGGCCGTGCCTGGTGCGGTTGGGTGCCCGGGACCACGCGTTGCTCGTGGTTCTGCACCACATCGTCACCGACGGCTGGTCGATGGGCGTACTCGGTGCGGAGCTGAGCGCGTTCTATCGGGCTGCCGTGCGCCGTGAGGTGGTCGATCTGGTGCCGCTGCCGGTGCAGTACGCGGACTTCGCCGCCTGGCAGCGGGCGGAGCTGCCAGGCCCGGTTCTCGACGACGGACTGGCCTACTGGCGGCGCCGGCTCGACGGCGTAGCGCCGCTGGAGCTGCCGACCGATCGGCCCCGACCGGCGGTCCGCACCGCCGCCGGTGCCATGCACGAGTTCGTGGTACCGGCCGAGGTGACCACTGGGCTCAAGGAGCTGGGCCGGCAGCGGGACGGCACGCTGTTCATGACCCTCGTGGCCGCCTGCCAGCTGCTGTTCGGGCGCTGGTCGGGCTGCGACGACGTCGCCGTCGGCACGGTGGTCTCGGGTCGAGAGCGGGCCGAGCTGGAAGGGTTGATCGGGTTCTTCGTCAACACCCTGGTGCTGCGCTCGCAGGTGGATCCGCAGCACAGCTTCACGCACTTCCTGAGCCGCGTGCGGGAGACCGTGCTGGGGGCGCTCGCCCATCAGGACGTGCCGTTCGAACGGCTCGTGGACGAGCTCGCACCGGCCCGTGACACCAGCCGGACGCCCCTGTTCCAAGCCATGGTCATCCTGCAGAACACCGTGCAATGGACCGGGAACCAGGTACCCGACCTGCCCGGCCTGGAGATCGCGGACCTGGCGCTGCCGGCGGCTACCGCGAGCTTCGACATCACCTGCGAGTTCCGGGAACGCGACGACGTCCTCGACGGTGCGTTCCAGTACAGCACCGACCTGTTCGACGCCGCGACCATCGAGCGGATGGTGGAGCACCTGCTGGTGCTGCTGACGGGTATCGC
Organism: Mycobacteriales bacterium; assembly: GCA_038257875.1. GTDB lineage: Bacteria > Actinomycetota > Actinomycetes > Mycobacteriales > Pseudonocardiaceae > Pseudonocardia. The sequence continues at coordinate 179 of JBBSQN010000283.1, read as the reverse complement.
GGCGGACCCGCACCGCCCGGTGGGTGATCTTCCGATGTTGTCCGCGGCTGAGCGGCGTCGGGTGGTGGTGGAGTGGAATGACACGGCGGGTGTGGTGCCGTCGGTGGTGTGGTCGGAGTTGTTCGCGGCTGCGGTGGTGCGTGCGCCGGGTGCGGTGGCGGTGTGTTGTGGTGATGTGT
>JBBSQN010000282.1:0-2331 GCA_038257875.1 Mycobacteriales bacterium | reverse complement strand
GCGCATAACCCAGCCGTCCGCCTAATGCCTCAGATCGTGAATCCGGGGCCGCACGGTCGCGCCGCGCAAGCCGATGGCCGTGGTGAGCTGATTGAAGGTTCGATGTATCTCACCGGCGAGCAGGGCGGTCCCGACGCTGGACAGGAAGAACGTCCGTGATCTCGGCTTCGGGTATAGCCGGTCACGGCGGGCGGCATAGGAGCCCAGCGCGTCGGTGGCGCTGGGGTGCAGCGGCACCAGTCTCGTGTGGCCGAACTTCGCGTCCCGCATCGTGAGCACCCCGGCGATGAGGTCGACGTCGTCTCGGGTCAGGCCGATGGCTTCACCGATCCGCAGGCCCGACACCGCGATCAGACCGAACTGGCCCTCGTGGGTCGCCGCCCGCAGCGGCGGCCGGAGCTGCCGCGTCGCGGCCAACAGGGCGCCCACCTCGGACTGGGACCACAGGTGCGGAATCCGGCGGGCGACCCTGGTCGGGAAGACACCGCGAGCGGGAACCTCGGTCGAGGGGTCGATCGTCTTGAGGTAAGCGGCGAACCCGCGGGCCGCGCCGAGCCGGTGCGCCCAGTTGATCGGCGCCACGTCCCGGGGCAGCCGTGCCCAGGAGATGGCCAACTCCGCGGTCAGCGTCGCCGCGCCGGCGGCGTCGAGGTAGGCGACGAGCTGAGGCAGCACCTGGCCATCGCGTTTGAGTTTGAAGCCCAACGCCCGGCGCATCCTCAGGTAGTCCGCCACGTGTCCGGCGAGATCGCTCACCGGCCCGCACCCGTCGGCCAGGGCTGGGCCAGCGCGCGGAGCTGGTCGAGGTCGACCCTGGCGTAGATGGCGGTGCTGGTCGCGTTGCGATGGCGCAGCACCTGGCTGATCTCCGATAGGGGGACACCGGCGCGGACCATCTCGCAGGCCAGCGTGTGCCGCAGCCGGTGCGCCCCGACCGGGGCGACGCCCGCCCGGACGCAGGCGCGGCGCACGATCGAGGACACCCCACCCCGGCCCAGCGCCCCGATCGGCGCTCTCGCCCGCAGGAACATCTCCCGCGCGGTGGTCGTCGGTCGGCCCCGCTGCAGGTAAGCAGCGATCGCGGTGCCGACATCGCCAGGCAACGGAAGCCGATCCTCGCGGCGGCCCTTGCCGTGGACCACCATCTCCGCCGCCCGCCAGTCGAGGTCGGCCAGGGTCAACGCGGCAACCTCACCGGCCCGCAAGCCCAGGCGCAGCAAGATGATCAGCACTGCGTAATCCCGCCGGCCGTCGGAGCGTCGCTGGTCACACGAGCCCAACAGGGCGGTCGCGTCGGCCTGGCTGATCCCTCGGGGCAGGCCAGGGCGGCGACGACCGGTCATGGTCAACGCCGCCGCCGACAGGTCGGTCGCCACGAGACCGTCGAGGAAGCAGAACCGCAGGAACGAGCGCAGCGCCACCACGAAGAACTGGGCCGACCCGACCGAGCCCGCGGTGGCCTCGCGCAGCACGGCGCGAGTGACATCGGCTGCGGTCAACTCGGCGAGCTCAGCTCCGGTGGCGCATCCGGCCAGGAAACGACGAGCCCGCTCCACGTAGGCCGCCGCGGTGCACGGCGCAAGCGCCCGCTCCTTGAGCAGGTAGCCGTGGAACGACGCCAGCAGCACTTCGGATGCTGAGCACGGCGGCGCCGGCTCGTTTACCGGCAACACGCCCAGCGAGCCCAGCAACCCGAGCAGGGCCGCCAGGCTTCGCGGCGAGGTCGACCCTGTGCGCCCAGCGGCGCGTCGCTCAGTGAAGTACTGCTCGACCCGTCGGCTGGTCAGGTCGGCCGCTGTCATGCCGGCCGCATCAAGCCAGCCGCTCAGATGCGCCATCAATCTCATCACGTTGACCGTGGTCAACGGGGTGTAGCCGAGCTCCTCCAGCCTCGACGTGAACGCGGCGGCGAACGGAGCCAACGGCCCCGCCACCCCAACCTCGCTGACCCTGCTAATTGGCCTGCCCATCGTTGCTCCTCCTCCTGGATCGGAGGACGAAGCCTGAACGACGGCGTGAGGACCGCCTGGATTATGCCGACAACATCCGCCCACCCACCCCCACGGAGCAGCACGTTCTCACCGAGGTCGGCATAACCCACAGGTCGGCATAATCCACGTTGTGCCGACGTCGGCACAACGTGGACAACGGCAGTGCCTTCGTGTCCGGCCCGCTGCTGCGGGCCTGTGCGGTGCTCGGCATCCGCCTGGTGCACAGTACGCCGGGGCGGCCTCAGGGCGGGGGCAAGATCGAGAGATTCTTGTGCGCCACGAGGCGCCCTGTTGCATCCCCGGCATAGCCGGGAGGAACTCGAAGGGAGGTTCTTGGGTC
>JBBSQN010000281.1:0-2421 GCA_038257875.1 Mycobacteriales bacterium | reverse complement strand
GCTCTCGTCACCGAGCAGGTCGGTGACCTCGACCCCGTCGAGCTCGTCGAGACGCTCGGCCGCGTCGGTCGTCAGCTCGTGGTCGACATCGGCCGCCCGGGCGAACCAATGCCGGGCCGCAGCGGGGTCACCGACGCCGAGCTGGGCGTCGGCATACGCGTAGTACAACCGGGCAGCGGACGGGCGGTTCGGGCTGAGGGTCCCCACCAGCTCGGCCAGCTCGGCCACCGCGGCGTCGGCCTGGCCCCGGTCGCGCCGGATGCCGGACACGACGACCGCCAGCTCGACGCGGTCGTCTATCGCCAAGGTGTTCGCCTCGCGCGACTGCGCCAGCTCGAGAGCCTTGTCCTGACGCCCGAGCGCGCGTTCGCAGTCGACCATGAGAGGCAGCAGGTGGTGCGACCCCGAGAGCCGGCGCACGGTGCGAAACTCGCCGAGGGCACGGGCCCAGTCGCCGAGGCGATAGGCCACGAGGCCCAGGGCCTCGCGTGCGGCCGCCACCCGGCCCGCCCGGCGAACGGCCGTCTCGGCGTGGGCAAGGGCTGCCTGCGGCTCCACGTCGAGCAGCTCGGCCACCATCACCAGATGCTGCGCGACGCCTTCGGCGTTCTCCTTCGACAAGGTGCGCAGCTGGTTCCAGACCGCTCGGTCGACCTCCCGGCCGGTCACGCCGTCGCGGATGCGGGGTTCGGGCAGACGCGGCGCCTTCGGGGTCAGTCGGGTTCCACCGCGTTGCGGCTGCGTCCGGCCAGAGCCTCCCCGCCCGTCCGAACCCGGTCGTGATCGAGCAGAGCGAGACCCGGAGTCGTCGTGGGCGCGGTCTCGCGCACCGTCCCGGTCACGTGGCTCACGTCCGCGACCGGCGCGGTTGGGTTGCTGGGAAGTCATGTCCTCATCCTCGTGCTGAACGGTGGAACCTGCCAACCCGCGAAACCCGCGACGGGCCACGGCGGTCGTCGTCGACGCCGAATCACGGACACATGAGAGCGCCCCCGACAAGACCATCATGTCTCGTCAGGGGCGCCCCTTCCTCAAGGGTGGTCCGGCTGCGTCCTACTCCGTCTTGCCTCACGTCAAGATGTCCGGATGGTTTTGTGGCGTGCCTCACGTAAAATGTCCGGGTGGGTCAAGCGGCTGGCCGGGTTCCCTGGGTGCGTGCGGCCGCAAGATCGATCAGCTGCGCCTGGATCTGGTTGATCCGCCTGGTGATGGCTGCCGGGTTCAGGGCGGCGTGCTCAGTTTCCATCTGGGCGCGGGCATCCTCATCGAGGATCCCGGCATCGAGCAGCCGCTGGTAGGGGGTCTTCGGTTTGTCGTAGACCCGCTTCTTGCGCCCCGAGCTGGTCTCGGTCCAGCCGGTGGCCTTCACGCACGGCAGTAGGTGGTTCTTGCGTTTCATGACCAGGTCCCACAGCTCGTTGAGCAGCGCCATCTCGGCGTCGGTCTCATAGCGGTAGCGGAACGCGTGCTTGCGCACCCAGTCGCCGTTGCGCTGCTCGACGTGCGCGTTGTCGTTGTGCTTGTACGGCCGCGAGCGGGTGACCGGGATGTCATGCTGGTCGCACCAGTCGATCACCCCCCAGTTCATGAACTCCGATCCGTTGTCGAAGTCCATGGCGCACAATGGGATTGGGGTGTTGGCGGTGATCCACTCCAGGGCGCCGTGCACGTGCACGAACGCCTTGTTGCGGATCGTGCGCAGCAGGGTCCAGCCCAGGCGCACATCGGTGGCCGACAGCGTCCACAAGAACTCCCCGGCCAGGGTGTGCCCGCAGTGCGCGACCGTGTCCAGCTCGAAGAAGCCGGGCAGCTGGACCTGCTCGTCCATCGAGGTGCGCACCGGGATCGAGGACCGCAGGATCCGGCCCGGCCGGGTACCGGAGACCGCCAGCGGATAGTAGGACGCCTTGTGCGGCCCCAGATACCGGTCGATCGTCGCGGCGCTCATCGACCTCAGCTCGGCCAGCACCTCGCCGGACACGCGGTCTTGCACCCTGCCCAGCTCGCCGAACCGCACCAGCCGCTCCAGCGTGTCGGCCATCACCGCCGCCAGGTACTTCCCCGAGGGCTGCCCGGACAGGCGCCACACCTCCTGCAGCACCCTCAGGGCGTCGTAGGAGTACTTCCGCGGCCGCGGTCTGCGCTTGATGGCCGACGCCGGCCCACGGCGCCGGGATGCGCCCCGGATCGCCCGCCGGGCGTGGTCGCGCGTCCAGCCCGTCACACCCGTCAACTCATCCAGCAAGCGGCTCTTCTCCGCCTTGTCCGCCTCCCCGTACTCGCGGGCGTACTTCTTCGTGATCTCCCGACGCGCAGCCATCGACAACCCCTCGCTCATCCAGCCAGGGAACCCCACCCACGCGGACACTTTTACGTGAGGCAAGCACCGAACTTCCCGGACCTTTTAGCTGAGTCAAGTCG
>JBBSQN010000280.1:0-2469 GCA_038257875.1 Mycobacteriales bacterium | reverse complement strand
GCGCGATCAACGCCCACTGCTCATCGGTCAGATCGGAGGGATAGGGGCGCGGGGAAGTGGACGCCATACCGCCACACTGGCCACCTCAGTCACAACAGTCACGGAGGCTCGCCGAGTGCTTTCCCAACACGTTCTAAGACACCGATCAGCGTGGGAGGCCGCCGCTCGCTCAGCCGGCTACGACACGCCCGGTCTCACCATCCACCGCGAAGAGCCGCATAACGAGTCCATGAACAACGCCGGAGCACCTGCTACGGTCGGGGAGAGTCGAAGGAGGACCCGCCGTGGCCGCGGACAATCAGCCGGATGTCTCCGTCGACGTGTTTGCCCAGCTGCGCGGCGCTCTGGAGCACCTCAACGCGGTTGTCACCCGCGTGCCCGGCGTGGCACAGGCGGCCGCCCTCGTGCCGGACTTGCCTACCATCCCGGCCCCCGGCAAGATCACGGCAGCGCAGGTCTCTGCCCTGGTTGGCGCAGTGCGGGCGCAGCGCAGCACCATGCAGGCGCTGCGAAGCAGCCTCGATGCATTCGATCAGCAACTGGAGGTTTTCGAGCGGCTGCTCGAACCACTGGAGTCGGTGTACGCGATGTGGGCACAGATCGAAGGCAGGGTCACCGGCGGGTAGACGGCACCAGGGAGCGACGTCCCTGGGCCTGGCACAAGCGGAACGTAGGTCCTCCTCGCTGCTGGGACGCCGTCGGAGACGCGGCGAACCCGCGACGATCCTGTCAGCCGACGACTTGCCGCGCGGTTGGGGGACATGCAGCGCGGCGAACGTCAAGGTCGATGAGTCCGGAGCGAGCCGGCTCGAGAAGCAGGAGTGAACACGAGATCAGTGAACTGGGGGTGACGAGGTGCGCCTGAGCGAGCAGGAACCCGAGTCCGCAGTTGATGGGCACATGAGGGCTCTTGGGCTCTCGGATGGCTCTCGGAGTCCTCGGAATGCGTGGGCACACGACTTGTCGTGTTGGGCTTGATCTTGCTGCTCGGGAGCGGTCGAGTGGTGCGCATGTACCTGCCGCCTGGGGCGCACGAGTCCCGCTCGCGCCGTCGGCGGGCGCCCCCGCGCCGTACAGACGCCCCCGCCAGGCCTCCCCTGGCCCGTCACCTGTGGATGGCCGGAACGGGCGCCCCGGCGACTGAGGCATCATCGACCCGGGCGAGGCCATGCCAATGCCGGTACGCCGGCCCGGCACCAAGCGAGCCGGGGGCGATGCGGAAGGCGAAGGCCCACTCAAGCTGGGCGTCGCTGCCCGGTTCGAGTTCATGCGGCCCGGGTGGCACGCCCTTCCCGCATGAGGAGAACGGATGAGTGTCAGCCCTCCCCGCTGACGGCAGCCCCGACGGCAACCCGGCGTCGCACCAGGCACACCGACTCGACGAGTGCCGCAAGCCGACAACCGGTGACGGACGCTCATGGACGTGCTGCCCGGCGCTTTTAATCCGCGGGTTGTGGGTTCGAGCCCCACGGGGCCCACGCCGTGACCTGCACCTTTGCGAGCTCTTCGCGGGGGATGGTGAGCCCCGGGCGTGTCGTAGCCGACTGAGCGGGCCGGTGGCCTCCCACGCTGATCGGTGTCTGTGTCCGATCGGCAGGAGGCCGCCCGGTGAGTGACGCTACGTCGTTGTTGTTCGACCTTCCAGGGGTCCGCATCCTGTCGTGCGAGCTGACCGCTCTGGGGTTGCGGCAGGTCGTGGTGATGCGAGGTCGCCGACGAGCACGCCTGCCCGAGTGCGGGGTGCTGGTCGGCGGGTGGCGGCGTGCCGGTCCATCCGTTCGCTCCGGGATTCCGCAGAACCGGGCCGGACGCCCGGTTGCCGACGGCCCGGTCGACCGCGCGCCATACCGCCGGCGGCAGCGGGACGACGAGGGCTTGAACCGGCGTGTCTCCTGCATCCATCGGACGTACAGCTCCAGCTGCCGCCGCTCGGCTGCCAGCGGCTCGATGCCGCGGGGCCGCGGTCCGTGCACCAGCGGAAGAACGCGCGGAGGTCCGAGTCCGTGTGCTCCCGCGACAGCCCTTGAACCGGGCCAGGTACGCCGACATGGCCAGCAACAGCGGGGCGTCGTCGAGAGGACGATCTTCGCCGGGGCCGACACGGTAGAGGTACTTGTCATCCCTCACCGTGCGCCGATCCCGGCGCCCTCACCACCACGACCGCTCGCCCATCGGTGACGAAGGCGGCATGGTCGGGCTGCGCCAGCACGGCGGCACGAGCGCGATTTGCCGGCGTGGTGTTGGAGGCCGAACTACGCTGGTGGGCGTGGCGCCGCGGGAGAGAGCGCTGTGCCTGTACGGCGCCCCCAGCGACCAAGCCCCGCTGGCCTGGTCGTGGGTGGAGGAACAGCTCGAGGCGGCCGGCACCTATTGGCTGGTGGCCCAGACCCCGGGCCATCCTCACCCTCGCCCGGTCTGGGGGCTCTGGCACGGCCAGCGGCTGCACCTGAGCGTCGGCAGCCCGACCCT
>JBBSQN010000279.1:0-2473 GCA_038257875.1 Mycobacteriales bacterium | reverse complement strand
GAGGTCTTCTACAATCGGCGCAGAATCCACTCAGGCCTGGGCTACCGGACCCCGCACGAGGTCCGCGCCGAATACGTGAACCGGCAGCAAGCAGCATGATGACCGCAAATTCTACAGTCCGGCAAGCGCGCGGCACCCCATAGCGCGGCGGGTGGCTTGCCGGTGCGCTGCTGGGCGAAGCCGAGCAGGAGTTCGAACGCGTCGCGGTAGGCCTCCACGGTGCGGGCGCTGGCCCCGCGCTGGGCGACCAGCCGGCGCAGGAAGAAGTCCTGCACGAGCTGCGGGAACCCGATCTGCGCCGGTCTCACGACCCACCTGCCGGAGGGTGAGTGAGCGAGTCTTCGAACCGGTCGGCGACGATGGCCATCAGCTCGGGGACGGCGGACAGGTACCAGTACAGCTCGCGCACCTCGACGTGTCCGAGGTAGGTGGCCAGCGCCGGGATGTTGGCGTCGACGTTGGCGCCTTGGGCGTGCCAGGCCTGGATGCGCCGCACCACCATGCGGTGGCGCAGGTCGTGAACGCGCGGGGCGCGGGTGCGACCGGCCGCGGTCCAGCCCAGCTAGCGGCGCAGCAGCCTGAAGGTGTGGTTGGCCGCGTTGTAGCTGATCCGGTCGCTGCGGTCGGTGCGGAAGAACGCCGCGCCGTCACCCGGCCGGCCGAAGCGGTCGTTGCGGTCCGCGGCGTAGTCGGCAAGCGGTGCCACTGCGCTGGGGTGCAGCGGCACCAGCCTGGTCCGGCCGCGTTTGCCGGCGCGGACGGTGAGCGCGCCGGCGGCCAGGTCGACGTCGGCGCAGGTCAGCGCGAGTGCCTCGCTGATCCGCAGCCCGGTGCAGGCGATCAGCCCGAACAGCGTGGCGTAGCAGTGCGGTCGTAGCCCTGCCGCCGGGGCCAGACCGGTCGCGGCGTGCAGCAGGTCGGTGATCTCACGGTCGGAATACACGTGCGGCGGCTTGCGGTGCCCGGCCGGGCCGAGCAGTCCCGGCGTGGGCACCTCCGTGGCGCCGTCTCGCGCGGACAGGTGACGCAGAAACCCGCGCACCGTGCTCAACCGACGTGCCGGATTGCACGGATCGGTCGAGGCCGTCGAGGTCGCCCAGTCCAGGGTCGTCTCCAACGGGATCGGCCCGTCGTGCCCGACCTGGTCCAGGTAGCCGGCGAAGGCCCGTAGTGCGCGTTCTTGGCTCGGTGAGCGGTAGCCCAGGCCGCGGCGCAACGCCAGGTAGTCCGCGACCAGCGCGCTGATGCCGCCGGTCACGACATCACCTGCGGCCACGCCAGCGCGACCTCACGTAGGGCCGCGACATCGACCGCGGCGTAGATCCGGGTGGTGGCCAGTGACGCATGCCCGAGCAGGTCAGCGATCTCGGGCAGGCTGGCCCCGCGTCCGAGCAGCTCGGTGGCCAGCGAATGCCGCAGCAGATTCCCCCCGCGTACCGGCGCGTCCATCCCGGCCCGGCGTAGTGCGTTGTCCACGGCGCGGCCCACGATGCTGGGGCTGATCGGCGCGCCGATCCGCTGCCGGTGCAGCACGAACACCTCACGCGCCGGCGTGTCCGGGCGGGCGTGCTGCAGATACTCGGCCACCGCGGTCCCCACCTGCCCGGTCAGCGGCAGCAGCGTGCCGTGACCGGTCTTGCGGGCGCGGACCCGCACGACGGCGTTGCCCCAGTCGAGGTCGTCCAGCCGCAGCTGTGCCACCTCGCCGGCCCGCAGCCCCAGCCGGGCCATGCACAAGATGATCGCCCGGTCCCGCAGCCCACGCGGCGAGCACGCCTCCAGCGAGGCGATCAACTGCTCCAACCGCGCCGGAGGCAGATGCCGAACCAGACCGCTCGGCCGGTGCGGCACCATCGGCACCGCGTCCTCCAACCGGTCGGCACGCAGCCCCGCTGCGCGCAGGAACCGGAACAACGAGCGCAGCGCCGACGCGGCAAGCTCCACCGTTCTCGGCCGGTAGCGGCGGGTCAGGCCAGCGACGAAACCGACCACGTCCCCGACGCCGATCGCCGCGACGTCCGCCGCGTCGTCGGCGAACACCGTCTCAAGAAACGCCTGCGCGAACCCGCCGTAGTTGCGCCGCGTCCCCGCGCACACGCCGCGGGTACGGCGCAGATGCTCATCGAAGGCCACAAGCACGGCCTCCGTCGTCCACCCATCGCCAGTCGCTTCCATCAGCTGCTCCCTGTCTTCGAACCGATCGGACACAAGGAGCCTTGCGATTATGTGCAGCGACGACGACCCCCAACCAACGCCGAAGCAACCCAGCGCAGGGCCGGCAGCACGCTCACCCGGCCCAGCTGCACATAACCGGGAGCTGGGCCTAATAGGTGATGTCCCCGACCATCTTGTGTCCAGGCTTTTCGGCGGTGAAGTCGCGGCGCACGAGGTCCGGGATCGGCCCGGCCACGCCCTGCTGAGTGGTGGGCGGGCGCCAGGGCCTCGGCTGGCAGGGCACCAGTTCCATCTGGCG
>JBBSQN010000278.1:0-2496 GCA_038257875.1 Mycobacteriales bacterium | reverse complement strand
GCTCGGCAGCCTCCCGACAGTCCGCGAGCCGTCGCCCGAGAGCCGCACGCTGCCGGTCGAGATCCACCCGCAACCCCTCCAGCGTCACCTCATCGGTCATCGTGCCCTCTTGCCCCGTGTCGTCGCTCACGGCGCCAACCTAACCCGCCGGGGCGCCCGAGGGAGCTTCACCCCGGGCTCCCACAGAACGGAACGTGACGTGAAGTCTCCCGTCATTCCGCTCTTCTCACCTGATCCTGGGGGAAGGCGCCGTGCGGTGGCCGCTGGGCTCAGCCCTTGTGCTGGCCGACCAGGTCGAGCACCTCGTCGAGATGAGTGAGCTGCCGATTTCTACTTCTACGACGACCACACGGGCGTGCTCAGCTGTGACGGCAGGAAGCGCGGGGCTCACGCCGAGAGGTGCAGGTCGACCGTGGTGACCACCGGTCGGCTGAGATGCTCGGGGATCGGCGTGTCCTCGAACCAGAGTTCCAGGGCCTCGGTCACCATCGCCAGTGCCTCATCCTGTGTGTCACCGAAGCTGGAGACCTCGACCTCGAGGCACTGCGCGACGTAGCGATCGTCCTCGCGGCTGACCACGACGGTCACACTGAGGTTGCGAGAGCCCATGCTGCCGGTCCCTTCCGTATGCTGCCATCAGTCTGCCTCACCTGCGGTGACCCGTTAGAACGCCCGTCGTAGCCCAGTAGGCTTCACTCCCGGCCGACCGGCTGCACGACTTCACGCGCGACCGGGACCGCGCGTGGGTGGTCGCCGAACCGTTCAGCACCTGGTGAGCCCGACACCCCGAGCTGCACCGGCGGCCAGCGACCTGATCGAGTTGGCGAGACGGCGCAGTACCGACACGGGGAGCAGGCCGGATGAGATGTCCCGGCTGCTGCTCGCCCTGCGTGGTGACCGGCGCCAGACCGAAGCAGCCACCCTCGCCGGCGTCACCCAGGCCAAGGTGTCGTAGGCCGAGCGGGTCGGTTCGCGCTCTCGCCCGCCGACGCGGACACCTACGCGCGTGCCCTCGGCGCCACCGAGGACAAGCAACGCAGGCTCGCCGAGCTCGCCGAGGCCAGGGCCGCGGAGCAGCTCGTGTCCCGACTCGCTCTTGTGCGGTCGGCGCCGGCCATCCAGGAGCACGTCGGCCGGCTCGAGGTGGACGCAACCCTGATCCGGTCCCGGCAGCCCGAGATCCCACCCGGGATCCGTCAGAGCCTCGACTGGACAACGGCCATGATCGCCGGTGACGGCGGCGCAGACCCCGGCCTCGAGTGGCGGGCCGCGCGTGCTCGGCAGCGATCATGCACGGGCTTGTCGTTGGGCATGCTCCCCAGCCTCCGCAGCCAGGTCATCGCCACCCGACTTGTGCCCCGACCAGCCGATCGCCGCGTGACGGTGACGTCGAGACGGGTTTCGTGCGCTACCCGGACCAGCGGGAAAAATCTTGAAAAGATTTCCTGGGTCGGCGGCTGACGGGCCGGAACTGTCGGTGGTGGCGGGGATGATTCTGGTGTGACCGACAGCCCGCTGGTATCCGCGCACACCACTGTGGTGGCGGGGTTGGACGAGCTGTGCGCGGCCGTAGGCGCGGGTGCCTCCGATGCGGAGTTGCTGTCGGCGTTGACGATCTGTGAGGGCATCACCCGCCGGGTGGATTGTCTCGCGGTGGGTGTGGTGGCGGATCTGGACCGGCGGGGAGCGTTCACCGAACGGGGCTACCGCAACCCGACCGCGGCACTGGCCGACCTTCTGGGCTGGGACCGGTTCGAGGCCCGACGCCGCGTCTGCGCGGCCGAGCAGGTGTGCGGGCGGGTCGGGCTCGACGGGCAGGTGTTGCCGGCGCGGATGCCGGCCACAGCGCAGGTCTTCACCACCGGACAGATCGGGCTGCGCCACGTCGAGACGATCACGAAGGTCCTGGCCTCCGACGCCGCCGGACGGCTGTCCCCGTCGGTGTGGGCCGGCGCGGAAGCCGAGCTGGCCGACAAAGCCACCATCTACGCCCCCGGAGAACTGGCAGCGTATGGCACGCGGTTGGTCGAGGCCCTCGACCAGGACGGACCCGCCCCCGACGACCGCCCCCCAGCCCAAATCAACGAGCTGACCCTGACCCGCAACCGGGACGGCTCCGGGGGGCGGATCACCGGCCGGTTCGACGACGCCGCCCTCTACGACGCGATCGCCACCGCCGTCGACGCCGGGTCCAAGCCCCTGACCGGCGACGACGACCGGAGCACGCCGCAGCGGCAAGCCGAGGCGTTGGCCGAGATCTGCGGCTACGTCCTCGACCACGCCGACCTCCCCGACACGGGCGGGTCCCGCCCCCACCTCAACGTGCTCCTGTCCTGGGAGGACCTCCAGACCCAGGCGCGGGCGGCGATGCTGGACTTCGGCGGCACCCTGAGCCCGGAGACGCTGCGGATGCTGGCCTGCGACGCCGCGGTCATCCCCATCGTCATGAACGGGGCCGGGCAGCCGTTGGATGTCGGGCGGAGCAAGCGCACCATC
>JBBSQN010000277.1:0-2499 GCA_038257875.1 Mycobacteriales bacterium | reverse complement strand
CTGTCGACGACGCTTGAAAACGAGGCCATAGCGACGGTCGAAAACGAGGCCACCCCGACAGATTGGTTGGGTGATCTCAGTGGAGGATTGGGCGTTGATCAGGCGGCTCGTCGCGGATGGTGTTCCGCAGCGGCAGGTCGCACGGGATTTGGGGATCGGGCGATCGACGGTGGAGCGGGCGTTGGCCTGTGACCGGCCGCCGAGGTACGAGCGGCCGGGGGTGGCGACGGCGTTCACGCCGTTCGCGCCTTTGGTGGCCCAGCTCCTGAGCGTGACCCCGGACATGCCGGCGACGGTGCTCGCCGAGCGGGTTGGGTGGGAGGGGTCGATCACCTGGTTCCGGGACAACGTGCGCCTGGTGCGTCCGCGGCACGCGCCGGTTGACCCGTGTGATCGGTTGGTGTGGCTGCCAGGGGACGCGGCGCAGTGTGACTTGTGGTTCCCGCCGTACAAGATCCCGCTGGAGGACGGCACCACGGCGTTGTTGCCGGCGTTGGTGATCACCTGCGCGTACTCCCGGTTCATCCTCGCGGTGATGATCCCGACGCGGACCACCGCGGACCTGCTGTTGGGGATGTGGGAGCTGCTTACCCAGCTCGGGTCGGTCCCGCGGCGGTTGATGTGGGACAACGAGTCCGGCATCGGCCGCGGCAAGCGGCACGCCGAAGGCGTCGGGGCGTTCGCTGGGACGTTGGCTACCACGATCCAGCGCCTCAAGGCCTACGACCCGGAGTCCAAGGGGGTGGTGGAGCGGCGCAACGGGTTCTTCGAGACCTCGTTCATGCCCGGTCGGGTGTTCACCTCCCCGCAGGACTTCACCACCCAGTTCGCTGCCTGGCTCTTGATCGCGAACGCCCGGGTGGTGCGCACCACCAAGGCTCGACCGGTGGACCGGCTCGAGGCCGACCGGGCCGCGATGCTGGCGCTGCCGCCGGTGGCCCCGACGATCGGGTGGGTCAACCGGGTGAGGCTGGGACGGGACTACTACGTGCGCGTGGACTCATCGGACTACTCGGTGGACCCGGCGGTGATCGGCCGGTTCGTCGACGTCAGCGCGGACCTGTCCCGGGTGCAGGTCCACCACCAGGGGCGGCTGGTCGCCTCCCACAACCGGGTGTGGGCGCGTGGCATGACCGTCACTGACCCCGTCCACGTCACGGCCGCGAAGGTCCTGCGTGAGCAGTTCCAGCAACCCCGACCACCAGCGAGTGAGGCTGACCAAGGGCTGGTGCGGGACCTGGCCGAGTACGACCGCGCCTTCGGCCTCGTCGGTGACCTCATCGACACCACCACCGATGGCGAGGTGGCGTGATGGGAGCCAAGACCACCAGCGGAGCCGCCGACGCGGTCAAGGCGCTGACCTACCTGGCCGGGGCGTTGAAGGCGCCGCGGATCACCGAAGCTGCCACCCGCCTGGCTGACCACGCCCGCGACGCCGGCTGGACCCACGAGGAGTACCTCGCCGCGGTCCTGGAGCGGGAGGTCGCCGCCCGCGCCGCCTCCGGCGCCCAGCTGCGGATCCGCGCCGCCGGGCTACCCATCCGCAAAACCATTGAGGACTTCGACTTCGACGCCCAACCCTCGGTGCGCCAACAAGTCGCAGCACTGGCCTCCGGGGCGTTCCTGACCGAAGCCCGCAACGTCGTGCTCCTGGGCCCGCCCGGCACCGGCAAGACCCACCTCGCCACAGGGTTGGGGATCGCGGCCGCCCACCACGGCCACCGGGTGCTGTTCGCGACCGCGACCCAGTGGGTCACCCGACTGACCGACGCCCACCGCGCCGGCCGACTCCCCCAAGAACTGACCCGGCTACGCCGCTACGGGCTGATCATCGTCGACGAAGTCGGCTACCTGCCCTTCGAGCAGGACGCCGCGAACCTGTTCTTCCAGCTCGTCTCATCCCGCTACGAACACGCCTCGCTGATCCTGACCTCGAACCTGCCCTTCAGCGGCTGGGGCGGCGTCTTCGGCGACCAAGCCGTCGCCGCCGCGATGATCGACCGCGTCGTCCACCACGCCGACGTCCTCACGTTGAAGGGAGCCAGCTACCGCCTCCGCAACCGCGGCATCGACACCCTGCCAAGCATTAGAACCCAAGACACGCCACACTAGAACCACGAACCGGTGGCCTCGTTTTCGAGCGTCGCATCGGCCTCGTTTTGGAGCGACGTCGACAGCTCCGTCGGACGAGGACGCGCCGGACTAAGGCGGCGTCATCGCGACCTCGACCTACCTCGGCTGGAACCAGATTCGTACCCCAGAAGAGTACTGCAGTTCGCCCCGAAGCCAGCGTGATCGGGTACCCCACAAGGCCTCACCTCGTGCTCAATCAGCCTCTCACGGAACCCGTTCGGGGATTTTGCAAGCAGGGGGTCAGGGTTCGAACCGCCTAGCTTCCACGCAGGTCGGAGGCACTCGCCGATCACCGGAGAGGGCCCTGAGTGCTATTACCCAGCGAATCTCGGCGACAGTGCCCACGCGGCTCGCGAGGACACCCTG
>JBBSQN010000276.1:0-2550 GCA_038257875.1 Mycobacteriales bacterium | reverse complement strand
TGCGCCTGGTCTGCTGTCCGACGGGGCATAATGCCAGTTCAACGCCATCTCTCGACATCCCGAGTGATCGCTGCCCGATCACATCAGACAGCCGGTCATCTCAACTGTGATCTTGACACGGATTCCGGAGGTCTGAGGCTGTCTCATCTGATCCTGGGATCTGGCTGATCTTCAGAAACCGTGAACAAAGCATTGTTGCAGCTTGCTTCGCGGACACATTCCGAACAGTAGAGCGGGTGCTCACGCTCGTACTCCAGGGAAAAAGATGAAGATCGGAAGTCAGACCCGCGCATCAACGCGCCGCAAACAGCGACGTAGGCCTCTTTCCAGTGGCCTGGGGCCGGCGCACCATCGGCCACCAGCAGGTGCGAGACACCGGCCGGTAGCTCCTGCGGGTCGGCAGCCTCGGTGTCCGACGCTCGTGCAAGGTCACTCATCGGTGAATCTCTTCCGTTGCCGTGGAACGTGGTGGCCTGCCCCGCCGTGTACCGGGGGACGAACACTGCGGGGCAGGCTGTCGATCGCGGCCGGGGGGTCGGGCCGGTGATCGACAGGGCTGAGTGTGGCCGATGAGTGGCAGCGGGTGTTGCAGCGCGGAAACATCCCCCGGATGGGTTACCCCGACAGGCCAGCGCGATACGCCATCGCTCGTAGCTCTCGGCCGATCGCGCCCCGGGGGGAGCGCGCGCGCAGCTCGGCGAGCACCTCACGCACGAACGGGTACCGCGGGACCCAGGTCGGTGAGATCAGCTCCGCAGTGCGCAACGCCCGGTAGGCGTCGTCCTGGCGTCCCCGCAGGTGGGCCAACGCCTGCCCGGTGTAGGCCCAGTAGATGGCTTTCCGGCCGGCGAACGGGAGCAGCTCGGGCTGCAACCCTTCGGCGATGCCAGCGGCCCGGGGGAAGTCACGGGCTTCCAGCGCCACCGACATCTGCCACAGCCCGACCTCGGTCGGGCCGAACCCCATCGCGTAGGCGTCGCCGTCGCCGGTGCGCGCGGCCAGCTCCACGGCGTAGTCCAGCGGAGCAGCCGCATCGCCGGGGCGGCGGGCCTCGGCTGCTATCTGGGACCGCAACAGTGCCAGCATGCCCTCGAGCTGCTCGGCCGCGCTGGTGGTCGTCGGCACGGTCACCGAGTCCAGCTCCGTCTGCGCCAAGTCGAGCTCCCCGGCCCGTAGCAGCGCGTTCGCCGAGGCGAACGTGGCCAGCCCCACGACCTCGGACCCGCCGTGCTCGCGGGCGACCTGCCGAGCCTGCAAGGCGGCCTGCCAGCCCAGATCGGTCGAGGCACCCATGTGGTAGAGGAAGCTGGCTCCCTTTCCGTGCAGCAGTGTCGTCAGGATGAGCAGCTCGGCGACGTCGCGGCCGGCGGCGATACTGGTGTGCAGGTCACGCACGAGTGTGGGCAGGTCGTAGCCCACCCGCTCGTGCTGGCACTGACGCAGAGCTTTAATCAGCGCCGCTACCCGGGTCCGCAGCACATCCACCGGGACCACCTGCCCGGCCGGCTCGCCGCGGCCGACCGCGATCAGCGCGCGCCGGACCGCCTGCACGGCCACACCTTCGCCGTTGCCCGGCGTCGGCTCCGACTGCCTGGTCAGCTCCGAGGGCGCGATCCCCAGCGCATCGGCCAGCGCGAGGGTCTCCGCACGGCTGTCGAGGGCGCGCTTGCCAGTCTCGATCCGAGACAGCGTCGAGGCGCTGATCCCGGCCAGTTCGCCTATCACCCGCAGCGACTTCTCCCGGGCGTAGCGGATCTGCCGGACCCGCCGACCGATCGTGTGTGCTTCCTCAGCATCCATCGAACACCATTCATTCACCAGAGGGGTCTTCACCGACGCCCCGGGACTGTCGGCCTGGGACGAACGCCGTCCTGTTTCCAGCGCTTGGGACAGCTGCCTGCACACTAACGGGTCGTAGCGTGCCCGCACGTCACGCTCCCCATTCGGTCCGCTCCCGGCAGCGTCGGGGTCGGTGTGCTCGTCGCGTAACTCGGGCCTTCACCTGGTCCGAGGGCTCCCCCGGCCCGCAGTCTGGCCACGACCTGCTCTCGCCGTACCGGGTCGGCGTCAAACGTGTGCACTGTAGGTCGGCACCGCGACCTCGCAGCCCCTTGCCCGGCCGTGCACCGCCCGGTACCGGGCCCGCGGGCCCCGCCACTGTAACGGGCGATGTCACGGCACACCACGCTGGGAGCACGCCCGATCCGTACGGCGATCACCTCGCCCTCAGCGTGCTCGACAATCCCCCGCGAGATCTCCTCCCGATCCGCGTCAGCGATCAACTTGCGCTGTGCCACCTGCTGCTCTTCGTCGTCGGCGTCACCGATGATCTACACCAAGATCAATTGTTACCACCGGTCGGAATCGTAACTGGTCAGGTCCGGAAGATCATGTGGCCTGGTGTCAGGTGGTGGTGGGCAGCCAGGGGTGGCCCTCGGCGAGGGTGGTGAGGGCTGCGAAGAAGTGGATGCCGTGTTTCGCGGAGGTGGCCAGATAGCTGCGGATGGCGCAGAACTGCTCAGCTCCGGTGAAGGTCCGGAGGCACCCGGA
>JBBSQN010000275.1:0-2591 GCA_038257875.1 Mycobacteriales bacterium | reverse complement strand
CGGCGTGTCGGCCTGGCGTTCCACTCGATCTTCGGGGGGCCGGCGGGTTAACCGGCTAATCGGGCTTCAGTCGACGGCGGTTTAGCCGCGAGTTGGCGCCCTATTTCGCGTTGCCGGTTCGGGTTCGGCGGCGGAGTCGGCGGAGTTCCTCTTCGTGGCGGCGGACGTTGGCGGCGACGGCTTCTAGGGTGTTGCGGAGCTGGTCGATCTGCACGACCAGGCCGCTGAGGGTGAGCGCGTCGCGGGCTTGGTGGCGGTGTTCCTCGATCACGGCACGAAGTTCGGGACGCCGGTAGAGGGTGGCGCGGCCGATGGCGGCGCTCTGTGCGACGGCGTCGAAGGTGACCGGCCGGCCGGCGGCCGCTAGGTCGCGGCAGGCCTGTTCGACGCTGTGGACGAGGTCGGCGTTCACGCGCCCTCGGCTTGGCCCATGACCTGGTCGAGGCGCTCGACGAGGCTGGTGTGGCGGGTGGCCTCGGCGGTCCAGCCGCGCGTCTGGGCGTCGGCGGCCAGCGCGGCAGCGTCGGCGCGTTGCGCGGCCAGGATCGGCAGGAATGTGTTGTCGGTGCGCAGGTTCGGGCAGTGTTCGCAGATGTTGGCGTAGGAGCAGGCGCCTTGGGCGGCGGTGCGCAGGCAGTACCCGCCGGTCAGGCGGGCCTTGATCAGTGGCGCCTGCTGCCAGTCGCCGTGCCCGCCGGTGACTTCGGCCAGGGACAGCTGGGTGCGTTGCGGCAGGACTGGGCCGAGGCGGGACTTGGCCAGGGTGAGGGCCTTCTCGTAGTCGGCGCGCACGGTGGCGTCGAAGAGTCGGCCGTAGCGCAGGCTCATCTCGGCCGAGACGTGTCCCAGCAGGGCCATCAGGGCCTGCAGCGAGACACCCGAGTTCACCAGGGCGGTGGCGTAGGTGTGCCGCAGTTGGTGGGGGGTGGCCGAGTCCAGGCCGGCGTCGGTGGCGGCGCGGGACAGTTCGCCGCGCAGGGTGTCGACCGAGATCCGCCGGCCTTGGTGGGTGAGCAGGAAGTCGACCGGTTTACCGGTGCGCGGGTGCGGAAGCGGTCGGCCGGTCGAACGGTGCTCGACGATGCGGTCGAGCAGGGCCAGGGTCTCCTCGTCGATGGGCACCATCCTTTCGCTGTCCAGCTTGCCCAGCGGCACCTTCAGCCAGGCCCCGGCGCCGAGGACCTCGTGCACGCAGTCCAGTTCCAGGTCGCGGAGTTCGCCGATGCGCATGCCGGTGGCGCGTAGCAGCAGCAGCGCGTCGGCGCGTAGCCGGTTCGGTGAGGCGTGCAACGCAGCGGTCAGTCGGCGGTCGGCGTCGGCGGGCAGGTAACGCGGTAGTGGCCGGGGTAACCGGGGAACGTCGCGCGGGAAGACGAGCCGCCGGGTGGGTGCCTCGGCCCAGCCCCACTCGATCACGTCGTCGATCATCCGGCCGATGGTGAGGATCCGGCTGCGGCGTTCGGAGGCCGACAGCGGCGCGCCGGTGCGCGGATTCACCGCAGCCGCGGTCGCGACGAGGTAGGGCTCGATGTGCCGCTGCCGATCGAGGCGGGCCAGCGAGTCCAGCTGCGGATCGACGCCGGCGATGAACCGGACGAAGTGTCCGAGCCGCCCGGCGATGTGCGCGACGGTGTTTGCGGTGCGGGTGCCGCCCGCGCATTCCAGGTAGCGGCCCATTGAGGCGGTGATCGGCTCGGGCACACCGGCGAAGTGTCGCTGGCCCGGCAGCCGTAAGTGCGCGCAGTTCTTCACCGGCGCTGCCACCGGCGCGCCCAGGTGGTAGAGCACGGTGCGAGTGGCGGCCAGCGCGGTGCGGTAGTGAGGTTTTCTCACCGGACTGGCCGCTGAAGGTGGAGCAAGACGAGAGCAGCGGCGGTGATGGCGCCGATTCTGCACGGGTCGAGGGTGACGCGTTCGAGCGCTCTCCAGCTGCGTTTGAGCAGCGCGTTGGCACGTTCGGCCGGCGCGCGCAGCGCACTGATCATGACGTTGCGGGTCTGATGGTCCTCGTGCAGGTTGGGGCCTTTGGTGGGGACCTGGATGCCGAGCCCCGCGCCGACGTAGCCCTTGTCGGTCAACGTCGGCAAGCCGCGCGCCGCGGTCGGGTACAGCGCCGCCAGGGCGTGTGCCCGGGCGGCGGTGATGTCGTGGGTGGAGCCTGGTTCGACGTCGCTGACCCATACCGGGTAGCCGCTGGGGTCGGTGAGCACCTGGATGTTCCCGCCGTGCTGCTTGTGCTTACCGGAGTACCACAGGTCGTGGCCCGCTTCGGAGCGTGCGCTGCAGCGGGTGCAGGAGATGAGGGTGCCGTCCAGGCACACGAACGCCCAACCCTGCGCCAGACCCTCATCGAGGACCTCGTGCAGGTCCGTTGCGTGCGCGGCGATCACGTCCACACCCTCGTGCAGATACCGGTAGGCGGTGGCGATCGACACCCCCGCGTCACGGGCCAGGATCCGCATGTCGGTGCGCTCCTTGAACCAGCGCAGCACCAGCACCGCCTGGGTGTACGGCGTGGCCGCCCGCTGCCAGGGCGCCCGGTCCGTGGCCTTGCGGTGGGCGGCCAACTAGCGCGACACCTGGGCGACGGT
>JBBSQN010000274.1:0-2630 GCA_038257875.1 Mycobacteriales bacterium | reverse complement strand
TCCGAGTTGTTCGGACTCGCCACCCGCGCCCTGGAGCGTCTGCAACAACTCCCGGAGGTCGTCTGCGGATTCTTCGGTGACCCGTCGCTGGCCTACATCGGAATGGGACAGGAGTCCGTTAGCTCAGTTTCCGGTTAGTAGGTCGAGCTCAGTGATGATCCCGGAGAACTCGTAGGAGGTGTAGTTACTGTCCTGGTCGGAGTGGAAGATCGCAGCCAGGGCGAGTGCACCGCGGTCGGCGGCGTGACGTAGAGCGGCCTGGATGTGCCCGGGGTCCTCACCCATGGCGTAACAGACGACCATCTTGGTGCAGCAGTCGATGACCGTCACCAGATTAGCCATCCTTCCCAGGTCGGGATGTAGGTGATGTCGCCGACCGTCTTCTGTCCGGGTGCGTCGGCAGTGAAGTCCTGGCCGAGCAAATCGTGGATGCGATGCTCGCGTCCGCCGGCCTCGGTCAGGTTCAACCGCCACGGCCGCGGCTGGCAGGGGTGCAGGTCCAGCTCGCGCGTGATGCCGCGGACCAGCTCGGGGCCGCACGACACGCCCCAGCGGGCGAGCTGAGCGTGGACGCCTCGGTAGCCGTAGGTCTCATCGGAATCCTTGGACGCCTGCTTGATCAGCGCCGCCAAGCGGTCTCGCCGGTTTGCGCTCGCCGATTTCGGTAGCAGGTCGCCACCGACGTCGCCCGCGCCCAAGCCGCCCTCACCGAGATCACCATCCGCCATCGCCGCAGAGGCCGACCACGCCGCCCGCACCGCGGAGGCTGCGCGCCGCGAGCAACTCGCCACCTGGGCCGAACACGACGACACCGACACCACCGACCGCGGCATCGAACATTCCGCAGAGCGTTAGACGCGCCGCCTCACACGGCCGTCAGGCCCTCATCTGCCCCCGGCTCCTCAGTCCCTCATCGCCTACCTCGGCCATCGCCGCGCTTCATACAGCTCCGCCCCCAGCGGAATCGGGTCGTCTCCGCGGCGGCTTGGCACCTTCGTCGGCGCCCCCGCTAAGCAATGCCGCCGCCCTGCGGCCGTTACCGATGCTTGTCAAGATTATGTTTGTTATGGGCGATTTCATTTTTCTCCCGATCGATAGCCTCTTGAATCACTTGGACGGACGCACGGGGGGAGCCTCCTAACGCAAGAAAATCCTCATATGCGTCGAGTCGTTCCATCCGCGCACTTAGCTCCGCTGTGTTGATTGCGATAGCGCGCTCGGCGCCGCTAGGATAATTCTCCCACGACTTGCTGCTCAATGCGCTCAGCTTTCGACCAGCAGCAGTCACGCGGCCCTCGGCGTCTTCAACGTTGGACATAGGAGTTCCTCTCCGTATCTAGGCAGCGTTCCGATGAACGAGCCCGTGCCATCTCTTCGCCTGCGGCAGGACAGCTGTTACTTCGATCATCAAGGCGAGATTACCCCCCGACCAGCGCACCCGATGCCCACACCTGAGCTCACCGGGCCCCCGGGTCTCCTGCGTGGGTCGGTTTCCTCGGCCGAAAGTGTCCACGTCGCGGTGGCGGCCAGGACGAGGAAGCCAGAGAGGAGTGAGCCGCCACCCCGGCCCTGGCCGTACCCGTCCTTGAGTCGCCCTGTCTCCCGTCGTCAGGAGCGGGCTGCCCACTGCATCCGGTATCCGGCCCGCGTCAACGCCACCCACGCCGCCGCGAGGTCGCCACCGTGTAGCTGCCGCCGCCAGGTCAGCAGCGTCGCCATAGGCCTGGGTAATCACCCGCCCGGTGTCGGACCGGTGTACCCCACTCGGGGGATCACCGTCACCACCTGAGGGACCCTCGACCTTCCGGATGACGAACAGAAACTGGCCGGTGGTTCCTCACCGGCTCGGTGACCCGCAGTGGTGACAGGGTCCGGCGCAGTGCCGGGCCCTGGTCGCCGGCTGTCCACAGCTGGCTGGCGCAACTGGATGCTCGTGGTGTGAACGTCGCCCCCCGGCCCTGTCGACCTCGACCCCGGCAGCCGGGTCGAGGTCTTGTCCTTCCTCGACGGCGAGGTTCCCAGCGGGGGCGCATCGCCGCGGTACCTGTGGTGTGAGGAGACCCTCAGCGCCGTCGCGCGACTGGTCCGCCGCTTCCACGATGCGTCGGTCGAGTTCACTGCGCCACCGCAAGCGCTTTGGCAATCAACCGTTGCCTGTCCTGGTGGCGGTGAGGTGATCTGCCACAACGACCTGGCGCCGTGGAACACGGTGTTCGTCCACGAGCGACCTGTGGGTTCTACGGGTGGCGGCGCGCGTCGGTGCTGCGGCCATCGCGTGGCGGTGTCGCCGGGATTGTCGGTGGTCGCCCGTAGCGTCCGTGGGTATGCCGTCGAGTCTGCATGAGGTGTTGATCGAGATGTTTCGGCAGCGTCCGTCGCTGGCCGCCGAGCTGCTGGCCGACGGGCTGGGGGTCCAGCTGCCCGGGTTCGAGCACGCTGAGGTCGAGTCCGGAGAGTTCACCGTGCTGACCCCGACCGAGTACCGCGCGGATGCGGTGGTGGTGTTGTCGGTGGCCGGGGTGGCGGTGTGGGCGGTGGTGGTCGAGATCCAGCTGGGTCGGGACCCGGACAAGCGGTGGAGCTGGCCGGTCTACCTGGCCACCCTGCGTGGACGGTTCCGCTGTCCGGCG
>JBBSQN010000273.1:0-2634 GCA_038257875.1 Mycobacteriales bacterium | reverse complement strand
CCTCCGACGCCGCTGCCGGTGGCGACGGTGTCACCACCAACGACGACGTCTTCGGCTCGGCTTGCAGCATGCTGCCGCAGGGCGACGAGCCCGGGTCGCTCGACAGCATGGGCCCGCAGCCGGTGGCCAGTGCCGCCGGTACCAACCCGCTGCTGACCACCCTGGCCACCGCCGTCGGCGAGGTCCCCGGCCTGGCCGACACGCTGAACTCGCTGGAGGCGAGCACCGTCTACGCCCCGTCCAACGGTGCGTTCGAGGAGGTCAAGGCCAGCCTGGGTGAAGAGGCATACAACGCGTTGCTCGCCAACCCCGACGAGCTCGGCGCCCTGCTGTCCTACCACGTGGTTCAGCAGCGCTACGACGCCGAGGGCCTCATCGCGGCCGGTACGACCACGCAGCTCGTCGGTGGTGAGGTCACCGTCAGCGGTACTGCCACTGACGATGGGCTGAAGCTGAAGAGCGGTGGCGGTACGGAGGCCACGGTGCTTTGCGGCAACATCCCGACCTCGAACGCCACGGTGTTCGTGATCGACAAGGTGCTCATGCCCGCCGCAAGCTGATCTATAGCTCGCCACCCCGCAGGGGCGGCCCCGGTACTCCGGGGCCGCCCCTGCGGCGTCTATGCTGGCCTACACTCTTGATCGCGTACGAGGGGCCCATTGGCGGCGATCTTGTAGTGACGTGCGGCGCCGGAGTGATGTTCGTGAGTCGCTGGGCGCGGTCAATATGATCACAGGCGGTATCAATGAACAGTGGTGGTGGGAACCCTGGACCAGGGCTGCTGAGTCTGCTGCTTATCGTGCAGCCGGACCCCGATGTGGATACAGAGGGGTGCGAGCGGCTCACTCGGCAGCTGCGGGCCGAGCTGGCCGAGCTCGATGTCGAGTCGGTCGGCCTCGCGGGTGGCGAAGCTGCTCCGCTGGGAGCGAAGGGCGTCGATGCGGTCACGATCGGGGCGTTGGTGGTTGCGCTGAGCGCGTCCGGTGGGGTGTTCACCGCGGTGATTGACACGGTCAAGGACTGGCTGGGTCGGCACGCTGGACGTCACCGGATCTCGGTAACCATCGACGGGGACACCCTGCACCTGGAGAAGGCCAGCGCCGACCAGCGACAGGACCTCGTCGACGTCTTCGTCCGCCGACACACGGCCGGATCCTGATGGGGCGACGGCTGGCGCTGTTGATCGCCACCGACCAGTATGAGGACGCCGGGCTGCGCCGGTTGACCGCTCCCGGTGCCGACGCTGAGGCCTTCGCTGCGGTGCTACGGGATCCGGACATCGCTGGATTCGACGTGACCATGTTGACGAACCAGCCGTACCACCGGGTCGGCGAGGCCATCGGCGACTTCTACCGAGACCGGCGCCGCGACGACCTGATGCTGCTGTACTTCACCGGCCACGGCCTGAAGGACGACGACGGCCGGCTGTTCCTGGCGATGACCAACACCAAGCGGGCCAGCCTGCTGTTCACCTCGGTGTCGGCCGAGCAGATCGATCACGCGATGAAGGGCTGCGCGTCGCGACAGACGGTGCTCGTGCTGGACTGCTGCTACAGCGGCGCGTTCCCTGCAGGCCGGCTTGCGAAAAGTGACACCCAGGTGCATGTCCTGGAGCGGTTCCAGGGCCGCGGACGGACCGTGCTGACCGCCTCGGACGCCACCCAGTACTCCTTCGAAGGCGATCAACTGCGCGGCGAGGGCGCCCGGTCTGTGTTTACCCGCTACCTGGTGGAGGGGCTCGCCGACGGTAGCGCCGATCTCGACGGCGATGGCGACATCACCGTCGATGAGCTGTACACCTACGTTCACGATCGTGTCGTGGAGGACATGCCCCAGCAGCGTCCGAAGAGACTAGACAATGTCGAGGGCCGCATCACTATCGCCAGAAACATCAACTGGGCTCTGCCGCCCTACCTGCGCAACACCCTTAACAGCCCGATTGCCGCCGACCGGCTCAGCGCGGTGGATGGTCTGTCGCACCTGTACCGAATCGGCAATGATGCCGTGCGCGACCGTGTTCTCATCGAAATCCAGCGTCTCATCACCGACGACAGCAGAGCGGTGTCCGCCGCAGCGCACGCTCGGCTGAGCGCCATCGTCCCGTCGCTTGCCGAGCCTGTGCGCGATCCGGTGCAACACAGTGTGACCGATGTATCGGCCAGCTCGGATCGGCTGGCACCCCAGACGGCGCGCCCAGCAAAGTCGCCTACGAACAGCTCGGGTTCTCCCGCTCTACTTGCCCAGTCGGCGTCTCCCCAGCCCGGACCACCCGATGCCGAGACGCCGTCGCGCGTGGTGCCGCGTCGTGCGACTCACTCGAGTCCGTCGCAGCATCCTCCGGCTGATCAGGCAGGTCTCAGACCGCGGCGATCGGAACGCCAAATCCTGGCGGTCGTGGCTGTCGTCGGTGCCGTGGTCGGGGGCTTGACTGTTGGGCTGTTCGCGTTGTCGAGTCCCGACACGGCAGACTCTGTGTCTGCAAGTCCGAGTTCGGCCGCTCCCACCTCCGACGCCGCTGCCGGTGGCGACGGTGTCACCACCAACGACGACGTCTTCGGCTCGGCTTGCAGCATGCTGCCGCAGGGCGACGAGCCCGGGTCGCTCGACAGCATGGGCCCGCAGCCGGTGGCCAGT
>JBBSQN010000272.1:0-2713 GCA_038257875.1 Mycobacteriales bacterium | reverse complement strand
CTCCTCTGCCGGGTCGTAGCCGGCAGCGACGAGCGCCGCGGCGGACTCGTTGAGGTAGGGGAACTCGTCAGGAGGGAGCTGGGGCAGGTAGACGTCCTCGGCCATGTCCGCGAGCTCATCGGCGGTGTCGAACGGCAGGCTGGCTGCCTGCAGGGCGAACCCGTAGACGTAGCTGTCGAGCAACCAGTTGGCGTGCGTCGCCATCAAGACCGGGAAGCCAGCCCTGCGCAGGCAGGCGGTGACCGCTTCGTGGTGGCGGAGGTTCGCGGGCCCCGGCGATGTCCGCGACTCCAGCAGGCCGATCGCCCACGGGTGGCGTGCGAGAACCTGTCGGGCGGATACCGCCCGCCGTCGCATCGCCGACTGCCAGTCGGTCTCCTCGATCGGGAGCTCGATCTCCTCGAACACGACGTCGATCATTGCGTCCAGCAGCTCCTCCTTGCTCGCCACGTAGTGGTAGAGCGACATCGCGCCCGCGCCGAGCGCGCCAGCCAGCCGGCGCATGCTCAGCCCGTCGACCCCCTCGCGGTCGGCGAGCCGGACCGCCTCGACCACCACCCGCTGCTTGCTAAGCCCCGCGTCTGACGCGACCTGGCGTTGCTTCCTCACAGACACGGGTCTCCTCGCTCCCTCGAACGGCTTGACAATCGTACAGCGTACGCCCATAGTACGGCGTACGACGTACGGTGTACGAGCAAGCGAGGGTCGCAGCTCGGACGTGAGGAGGCTCCTATGGGAATCGAACAGGAATCGAATGCGGGAAAACGCCTGGTGCCGGGGGCGAGTCGGGCCGGGGCGACGACGATGCGGGCCGCCGTCCAGCACCGCTACGGCCCGCCCTCAGTGCTCGAGTCGTCCGAGGTCGCGATCCCGTTGCCGGGTCGAGGCGATGTGCTCGTCCAGGTGGGCGCGGCCTCGGTACATCCCGGCGACTACTTCGTCATGACCGGGGAGCCGTACGTGGTGCGCCTGGTGTTCGGGCTCCGCCGGCCGCGCCACGGCATCCCTGGCAGGGATCTCGCTGGCGTGGTGGCAGCGGTCGGGAAGGATGTCACCGCTCTCCGCCCCGGCGACGTGGTGTTCGGCTGGAGCACCGCTGGAACGCTCGCGGAGTACGCCTGCGTCCCAGCGGACAACCTCGTGTCCGTGCCCGCCAACGTGTCGGTCGTGGACGCGGCAGCGGTGCCCACGTCGGCCCTGGCGGCGTTGCAGGCGTTGCGCGACATCGCGAACGTTCGACCGGGCCAGACGGTGCTGGTCACGGGCGCGTCGGGCGGCGTGGGCTCCTTCGCCGTACAGATCGCCAAAACGTTTGGCGCCGAGGTGACCGGTGTGTGCAGCACCCGCAACGTCGACCTGGTCCGCTCGCTCGGTGCCGACCACGTCGTTGACTACACGAGGACCGACTTCACCCGCACCGAGAAGCGTTACGACGTCATCCTCGACAACGTGGAAGCCCAGCCCCTGGCGGATGTCCGCCGAGCGCTGACGCCCACCGGCACCCTCATCCCCAACAGCGGACGCGGCGGCCGCTGGCTCGGCCCCCTCGGTCGGATCGTCAAAGCGCGCGTGCTGTCCGGGTTCACCCATCAGCAGCTGAAGCCTCTCGTGTCGGTCGCGAAGCGCCAGGACCTGCTCACCCTGGCCGACCTCCTCGCGACCGGGCAGGTCACGCCGGTCATCGACCGCACCCACCCCCTCGACGAAGCAGCCGACGCCCTCCGCTACGTCGGGGCCGGCCACACCCGAGGGAAGGTCGTCGTCACCGTCTGACGACAGGACCGACGAGAACGACCCAACCCGTGCGTATGCACGCCCAGACCTGCCGCCACTCCGGCGGACGGACCGCTCCTCTCGAAGGAAGACCCGATGACCATCCGCACGAACACCCCGAACCTGCTCGACAACCCGCCATCCGACTGAAACAAAGGAGTAACGACGTGAGAACCCAGACAGCAGAACTCACCGCGCTAGAGGACCGGCAGGTCCCGGTCCAGGCGAAGCTCGCAGCAGCATGGACCAGCTTCATGTTCCTCTACATCTACGTCGACTACCTCGCCCTGTACAAGCCCGGCTTCGTCGACGAGATCCTGGCCGGCATCGTCCACGAGTTCGACACCGGCCCAACCTTTGTCGCCCTTGCGCTCACGCTCATGGCCATCCCGATCCTCATGATCCTGCTCTCCACGACACTGCCCGCCCGTGTCAACCGCACCATCAACCTCGTCGTAGCAACGCTCTACATCCCCGTCTCGATCTACAACGCGGCAGGGGAGGAGTCCTGGACCTACTTCTACTTCTACGGCCTCTCCATCGGACTCGAGGTGCTGCTCCTGGCCTTCATCCTGCGCTCCGCCTGGACTTGGCCCCGCACGCCCTCACCGTCGATGCCAGACCTCGTCGAACCCAACCGGTCGCAGATCCAGATGGGACGGTAACCGGCCACCTACACGGGGGGAAAAACTTTGAACGTGGCCGGTCCCAGTGAACCTGTCGTCCTGCACGTCAGAAGCGAGCCCGTCCGGCAGCTTCACCGGGAATGGACACTGACTGCGGCAGCCAACGTCGTGCGGCTAGCCCCAATACCGTTCAGTTAGAGCTGACGGACGCGGTAGGTCGGTGAGTGCGCGGGCTGCGGCCAGTGGGCGTGATGCGCCCGTTTGACGTGCCACTTGACGTACTTGCGTTTGATGACCCTGGGTGCTGATCGCTG
>JBBSQN010000271.1:0-2783 GCA_038257875.1 Mycobacteriales bacterium | reverse complement strand
GAACCGATCCGTCTCGGGCGGGTCAGGCAGGGGCACGAGGGCTCTCATGGGTCGTGGCACGCCTGGGTCAACGCGATGACGGTTCGAGTATTGTGCGTGGGTCGCTCTGCTCGCGCACCGAGTCTGCGCTCGAACAATTACACTGGTGCCGCCGGGCGGCGCACCCCCTCGGCCGCTCTGGTCCTTTCAGCCAGGTGAATCGTAGATGCGGGCCGCCGACCAGCCGAGGATAGTGCGCTTTCGCCCGTCAGCACAATGATGAAGCAGAGAGGGCCGGGCACCGGCCCCACGAGGTGCCACCGGCCTCGTGGCCCGGCCCTTCTGCGCATTGAACGAAGCCGGGATCGGCTGCCTCGGTGTGGGTAGAGAGGGATCGAGCCGCGGAGATCAGGCGAGTGGCGTGGGGTACCCGCGTCGATTCGGCTCGCCGGGAGCGCGGATAGTAGTACAAATATCCGTAGTTTTCGGCGACCCTATCGTGGATGAGACGGACCAGTCCGTGGCTGTGCTCGAGGGCCGCACGCCGTCATGCTCGAGGTGCCCGATCATGGCGGACCTCTGGGCGATGCCGTCGGGTCGGGCAGGACGAGGTAGACCCTGAGCGGGGCGTTGCATTTCGGGCACCGGTGGTGGCCCGCGACGAGGGTGCTGGGGTGGGGTTCCGGTTGGGGCTCGTCGGGCGGTTCGGGAGGCGCCGGCGCTTGGAGGTGCTGGACGATGTCGCGGGCCTGAGCGAGCTGACGGCGCGCGCCGGGCGCGAGCAAGCCGTAGTGGCGGATCTTGCGGAAGCCGCGGGGCAGGATGTGCAGCGCGAACCGGCGCACGAACTCGGGGCCGGTGAGCGTGAGCGTGTTCGCGTCCCGGGTCGCGATGGTCACGGTGTGCTCGTCGCAGGCGACCATCCGGTGGTCGGAGATGGCGGTCTGGTAGACGTATCGGGCGAGGTACTTGACCATCTGCGCGGGGTCGCGGCCCTCCGGCGGCTCGACGTAGACGTTCCAGTTCTTGAGCGCCGCCTTGCGTCGTGCTTTGGCGAGCGCGATCCGCTGGGAGTCGTCGAGCGGGAGCCCAAGCTGCGCCAGGCCGGCGAGGAACTTGCCCCGGAAGAGGCGCTGGAGCGGACGGACGTGGAACAGGAAGTCGGGCTTGACCGAGAGCCATCCGCCGTCGTCGGTGAGTCCGCCGGCGCTGACGACGCAGTGGACGTGCGGGTGGAAGGAGAGGTCGCGGGCCCAGGTGTGGAGGACGGCGAGGACGGCAGGCGTCGCCTGCCACCGGGTCGCGGCGAACTGCTTCAGGGTCGCGTAGGTGGTCTTCAACAGCAGGTCGTAGATCTCGCGCTGGTGGGCGCGAGCGATGGGTCGGAGCTCGGCAGGGATCGTGAAGACGGCCTGGAAGTGGGGAACCGGCAGCAGGAGGGCCTGCTGGGCATCGAGCCACCGGCGCCGACGGGGGCCCTGACACTGGGGGCAGTGCCGGTTGCCGCAAGAGTTGAACAGGACCGCGGTGTAGCCGCAGTCGTCGCACTCGTAGCGATGGCCGCCGAGGGCGGGCGTCCGGCACCGGATCAGCAGGTTCAACGTCGAGCGAACCCACGCCGAACTCCGCCGCTGCAGGAGCGACGGAGCGAACCGACGCAGCGCGTCGACGACCTGCGGTCCGGTGTTGCCGGTCGGCAGCCCACGGTCTTGGACGACCACCGCCGCCTACACGGGCAACAGGTCGAGCGGGCTCGGCACTTCCTTGAGGATGTCGGTTCGAAGGTGGGTGTAGAACTGCGTCGACATGATGGAGGAGTGCCCGAGCAGCACCTGCAGTCGCCGAAGGTCGACGCCCTGCTCGAGCAGGTGAGTCGCGAAGGCGTGACGGAGCGTGTGCAGCGTGAGGCGCTTCGGGATCCCGGCGGCGATCCGGGCGCAGTGGAGCCTCTCGTTCGCGTGGCCGCTGCAGATCGGGCGGTCCGCCCAGCGGCCCAACCCGTCTCTGGCCGGGAACAGGTGAGGGCCGGGCAGGCCGCACCGCTTCCAGTGGGCGCGGAGCAGGCCGAGCAAGGTGTCGCCGAGCGGCACGTTCCGCGACTTGCGACGCTTCCCGAACTCGGGCGGGATGCGCATCAGGCCCTCGGCGCTGCGGATGTGCTCGACGCGGAGGTTCCGCACTTCGCGGGAGCGCATCCCGGTGGCGTAGATGGTCTGGAACAGGGTCCGGGAGAACGGGTCGGCGGCGGCGAGCAGTGCCACGACCTCGTTGGGCGTCGGGATCTCCGGCATGGCGGTCTTCCGCCGGAACTTGCACCGAGGAACGTAGACCATGGCTTCGGGCCGCCCCAGCGTGGTGGAGAACCAGAAGCGCAGCGCGGCGTGGTAGCAGTTGATGGTGTTGCTGGCGAGTCCGGACGCCCGCATCTCCAGCAGGAAGGAGCGTACTTCGTCGGCGTTGAACCGCCGTTCGTCGCAGCCAACCCGCTTGAGGAACCTGCGGACCGACCGGTTGTACTGTTGGATCGTGCTGGGCTGCAGGTCGCGCAGTTCCAGGTCGCGCATCAGCGGACCGAGGTACCCGTCCATGTCGTTCTCCGTGCGGGGCGGTGGTTTTCAAGGTTCCGCCCCACACGGAGGATGGCTTGTCAGACCGATCTACAGCGCCCACAGCACCACAGCCGAGGCGCAACCGGGGGTCCGGGGGCGCCGGCCCCGGCGGGTCTGGGCGGAGCCCAGCGGGGTCCGGGGCAGCGCCCCGTGGGCGCTCGCGCCCTCACCGCCGCGCAGCGGCTTCGTTCAATT
>JBBSQN010000270.1:0-2811 GCA_038257875.1 Mycobacteriales bacterium | reverse complement strand
CGCGCCGGTCCCGGTCCGCGATCCCCCCGACCGCGTGGCGGTCGACGCGGCGGGTGATGCGCTCGCAGATTGTCACCGCCGACAGCAGCTCCGCGTCGGCGGCTCCCGGGCCCACGGCCGCGGACAGCGCGTCCAACCCCGCCGCCATGGCGGTGTGCGCGGAGGTCAGCGGGCTGTCGGTCACACCAGGATCATCCCCGCCACCACCGACAGTTCCGGCCCCTCCGACCACCGCCCCGGAGAATCTTTTCAAGATTTTTCCGAGAGAGTCTGTCGGTGAACCACAGCGGACCCAGGTGGTCTGGGTGATCGGGGTAAGGCGGTTGAGGGTCACCGTGGTCACACGCACCGACCACACCCCAGGTCCGTGATGCCACCCGCCGATGGTGGAACCGACATCGGCTGGCTGATGCGTCACCGCCGTATGAGCTGTGACGATGAGCGGTCACCCGCCCCTCACGAAGCCATGGGCCAGCGGCCACCCACCATGATCATAACCAGGCGGTTGGTACGCCACGCCACCGGCAACCCACCACCACCTCGGTGAGGCGACGCCCGTCCCCCATACCCACCCCGCCGAGACCGGACAGATCAGCCACCTGAAGGCGTTTACCAACAGGTTCTGAGTCTTCGTGGCGGGCGGGCGTGGCTGCGGTCATCGCTGGGACTCGTGCCCGCGCAGGCTCTTGGCGAGGCGGCGCATGTAGTCGTTCGCCAGCTCGGGATGGCCGATGTGGTGGGGTGACGGTCTGGTGTCCGATCTCCGAATACCGGATCTATCGTGGACTCAGTATGTAATGCGTGCTGTCAGTGCGGACATGATGTGGGACCACTCGAGGGTGGCCAGGCCGTCGTCTCCGCGGGTGGTCACAGCATCCGGATCCAGTATCGTCACCCCGGCGGCGGTAAGTCGTGCCACGCTGTGGGCGTAGGCGGGGTGCTGACGTAACAGGGCCTTGGCGCATGGCGCCACGATGATCGGGACGTCCGCGCCGAGTATCTCGTTGAGCACGCTCAGCGCCATCGAGTCGCTGATGCCCGCGGCCCACTTGTTGATCGAGTTGAAGGTCATCGGGGCCGCGACGATGGCGTCGGCCCGGGGCAGGGAGCGCTGCTGACCGGGAGCGCGCGCAGTCACCCGGGTCCGGCATCCGGTGCTCGCAGTGAGGGCGTCGAGGTCGATCCACGAGGCCGCTGTCGGCGTCGCGAGCAGACACACCTGCCAGCCGTCGTCAGACAGGCGTGTGATGAACTCTTCGATGCGTAGCACCGGGGGTGCCGCCGAGACCACCAGGTAGACCCATCTCGGGTGATCGATCACACCCACACTCCTGCGCGGTGGGCGAGGCCCCGCAGGGCGGGAATCATACGACGGCGTTTGCGGGCCAGCAGGTCCTCGATGAGCGCGCGGGCGGTTGGGTAGGTACGGACGAGTTCGGGAGCTATCCGCTCGGTCTCCAGCAGGTGGATCAGGGCCAGGGGGTCGTCGTCGAGGTGGATGTGGGCCCAGGCGCTGTCGAGGTGGAGCCGGGCACAGCGCCCGTTGAGTCCCACCGGCATCGCGGTGACGTCGAGGTGCTCACCGATCGCGAGCACCCCGTAGGGGTCGTCCAGTGCCACAGCCGCGGACATGCGGTGGATCTGGACGTTCGTCGGGCCGAACGCGGTGAAGCCGATGTTGGCGTCGCCTCCGAGCCGAGTGGCAAGGTGCTCGGCGTGGTCCAGGCGACGTCGTGCTTCGGTTGCGTCGTCACGGCGTGCCGCGATGATCGAGCTGATCAGCGTCAGATTGCCCCGCCAAGTCAAGCTTTGCGGGTCGCTTCCGTGGATGGTCGCGGCGACGATGACCGCCGTCTGCTCGGCCTCCTCGGATCGACCGAGCCGTAGCAGCGACAATGTCAGTTCATACGCTGCGGCCACCTGCCCGAAGACGTCATCGGCGGCCTCCGCGGCGAGACGAGCGCGCTCGGCTGCGGCGTGCGCGGCCGGGCCGTCGCCGACTTTGGTCGCCAGCTTGGCCGCCACGATCTCCATGCTGCACTGCAGCGCGCTCGCCTCGCGGCGCTGATCGGAGGTGCCGTCCGCTACCAAGGCGCCCACCGTGTCGGTCAACGCCGGCAGCGTGCGGGCGACATCGCCGTACCGGGTGGCCTGGTAGCGGCGGTGGAGATCGTCGATCAGCGTTGCGGTGGTGCGCACGTGCTCGGTGCGGTCTTGCGGCGTCCCGTGCGAGACCGGGAACTGGACGGTGCCGGTCGCGTCGACGCCCAGCTGCCACGCGTTGTAATCGATCCACCGTTCCGCGACGACGGCGCCGGTCAACAGGGCAGCGTCGGCGACGACCGTGCGTCGGCTGGTCGCTAGCTCACCGGATGTCGATGGTGCGACGGTCGGGTTCAGCAGTGTGTTCAGCTGATCGAGGGACACCTGCAGAGCGTCGGCCAGGGCGCGTCGTCGCCAGGGCTGCGGGGTTAAGGTACCCCGCTCCCACCGTCCGACGGTCGAGAACTCGACATCGAGCTTCTGCGCGAGCGTCTCCTGGGTATGGCCCAACGCCTCGCGGCGGGCCGAGAGGCCATCGCGGCGGGTCGCCATCCTGTCCACCCCCGATCATGGTCTGGGTCAGCATAGCGGACGGTCATTAGTCTGTAAGAAATCAATGCCTACGGGGGTACTAACCGGAAACTGAGCTAACGGACTCCTGTCCCATTCCGATGTAGGCCAGCGACGGGTCACCGAAGAATCCGCAGACGACCTCCGGGAGTTGTTGCAGACGCTCCAGGGCGCGGGTGGCGAGTCCGAACAACTCGG
>JBBSQN010000269.1:0-2918 GCA_038257875.1 Mycobacteriales bacterium | reverse complement strand
CCGAGACCACCACTGACCATGACACAACCACAAGATCACCCCCCAGGGATCGGTGTCAAACCCCCAGGTCACACCACCTGCCACAGGACAAGGCCAGACACGAGCAGGCACGCCCGGGCTACGGGATCACCGAATACTTACCCTCAACTCGACCGAGCTTGATGGCCTGGATGCTGCGCATGCTGGATGTGGACGATAGTCACACCATTCTGGAGATTGGGACTGGGACCGGGTATAACGCCGCGCTGCTTGCCCGCCGGATCGGTGACCACCGCGTCACCAGCATCGACATTGACCCAGACCTCGTCGAAGCAGCCAGGATCGCGGCTCGCGGGATCGGGCTCACCCCCTATCTCGTGGCAGGCGACGGAGACAAGGGCGTTCCTGAGCGGGCTCCGTTCGACCGGGTGTTAGCCACGTGTGCAGTGCCCATGATCCCAACCCAGTGGGTCGCCCAACTGGCCGATCGGGGGATCATCGTGGCTGATGTGCGGGCTTCCACGTCCAGCTCCCTCGTCACACTCCACCGCACAGCGGAGGGCATCGCCGAAGGCCGCTTCCACCGCACGCCGGGCTACTTCATGTGGCTGCGACCACGGGCCGACGATCCGCGGCGAGACGAGCAAGAGAGCAACTTCGTCTACGACCACACCGCAAGCCGGCGTTCCACGACCTGGCTCGATCCAGCGCTGCTCGCCGACTCCGGCCTCGGCCTCATGGTCGCGACCAGCGTGCCCGACCTCGTCCAGTCAGTGACCTTCACCGACCCGCCCGCCTACGGCCTGCGCACTTGCGACGGCTCGTGGGCCAAGGTCGAGACAGACAGCAAGAACGTCATCCAAGCCGGGCAACGATCGGTCTGGAACGAGATCGAAGCCGCAGCCCGACGTTGGGAACAGCTCGGTAAACCGAACCTATCCCGGTTCGGACTCACAGTCTCCATCGACAGCGGCCAGCAAGTCTGGCTCGATGACGCGGACGGCTATCACGTGCCTCGGCCTGAAGCATGACGCGGCGGCAGCCGGGGCGAGTCGCCGCGCGGGAGGTGTGAGCCGTTGGACGCTGTCGTTGAGCGGACCTGCGCCTGCGTCGAGCGCCGGCTCGTCGGGCAGGTGTCTCGGCGTGCCAGCCACCTCTGCGAGGAGCTCTTCGGGACGCCGCCGGGGCGGCTCATCGACCCGCGCGCCCGCCAGGAAGGAGACATGGCGCAGCTCCGAAGACAGACAGTTGACCTATTCGCCAGCAAGCCCCGCATCGCATGGCGCGCGTGCTCGGCTCCGCACCGCGACGGCTACCCGCCAGGCGGGCACGGCTCTCGCTGAGTCCCGCCGTGATCACGGCGGGACTCGCCGCAGGCGTGGACCGGCCGTCATGCTCGGGGCGCGCGACGGCACGGCCGCACCCCGGCTCGTCCAGCTGCGTTCGGACGCCACCGAGGTGGGTGAGTTCTGGCTGTTCCGCGGGGTGGCTGAGCACCTGGGCGTAGGTGACTCGACGCGGACGCCGTCAGCATCCGGCCGGTCAGCGTGGCCTCGACCAGGGCGAGCTCCTCGGCTCCGCCGACCACGTCGGCGAGCCGCACCGCGTACTGCTCGTGCCGCCCGGCCTCGCGGCGATAGGCATACACCAGCACGGCGACCTCGGTGAGGATCACCGCGGTCCGTCGGCGTCGAGCACCTCCCAGATCGCCTCCCGGTCTGTTGGAGCGACCAGGAAGCGACCACCGGGCTCACCGAAGGCGGGCAGTATCACACCCTCGGCGCGGGGCGTGGGCAGCGTGAGGGTCGCGCGCAGCCCCTCCTCCATCACGCTGGTGAACGTCCTGCCTTCGGTGGTTGCCTTGGCCTTGACGGCATCCACGAGCGCGTCGGGGAGGTTGATCGTCGTCCGCACGCAGACGAGCATACGCAGAGTGATCTGCTGGTCTGTACGACAGCTTGGTTTCAACCGAGGAAACGCGTCGGGTGAGAGTCGGTAAAGGATGTCCATCAGCCGTCTCCTGGAGGACTCGGCGGGGTTCGTCCGTACTCCGATCGAGTAATCAGTTGACCGGTGGGCAATCAATACCCCGGTTCTTCGGCGCATTGGGCGTCGTTGCAGAATAGGTCACCAACAGGAGGTGATCATGTCAGATCGCGAACCAACGATCCGCAGCCGGGAACTCGGCGAGGGACTGCGCCGGGCCATGGAGCGCGCCGGGGTAAACGGTAAGCAGGCCGCGTACCAGCTCGACCTGTCGCCGACCTTGGTCTCGCGGCTGCTGTCGGGCCAGCGCCACGCTACCGCCACGCAGGTGGCGGGCTTCTTGGCCATCTGCCGGGTGAAGGGCCCCGAGCGCGACCGCTTGCTCGCACTCTGCGACGAGCAGCGCGCCCCCGGCTGGCTCCAGCAGCACGGCACCCGGCTCTCCCAGCAGCTCACGACCTACATCGACCACGAGGCCCGGGCCGTTGCGATCAACGAATTCCAGTCGACGCTGTTACCCGGCCTGCTGCAGACCGGTGACTACGCCCGCGCCGTGATCAGCCGCATCGTCAACGTCCCGGCGGATGAGGTCGACACTCGGGTGGCCGCCCGGCTGGCTCGCCAGAGTCTGTTCAGTCGGGACCGTCCGGTACGCTTGACGTTCTATCTGCACGAGTTCGTGCTGCGGCTCCCGGTCGGTGGTCCGGCGGTGATGGCCGACCAGTTGCGCCATCTGCAACGAATGTCCGTGCTGCCGCATCTCACGCTGCGGGTGATGCCGGCCGCGTCCGGTGCGCATGCCGGGACCGCCGCAATGCCACTTCTTTTAAAGATCAGGTTGGTCTCGGTGGGAGCGGGTGCAGGACGATCCTGTGGGTGACGGTGCGGACGGGGGCGGCGTCCGCGGCCCGGTGGGGGTAGCGGCTGGAGCCGCCGCGTTTGCGGGCCAGGGG
>JBBSQN010000268.1:0-2927 GCA_038257875.1 Mycobacteriales bacterium | reverse complement strand
GAACGGCTCCCCGAACACGCCGAGGCCATGATCAAGTGGTCCATGATCGGACTCATGACCCGCCGACTCGCACCCGCCCCTGGCCGCCGAGCCTGGCAGCCAGCTGCGGCCTCGTAGCCGCTTTCCCAACACGTTCTTAGCGCTGGCCGGCCTGTGTGGCCGTTCCCACAGCCTTGTCCGCTGCCCTGGCCGGGGCTGCGGCGGCCATACTCGAAACCGTGGGACGACTTGCGCAGACCGAGGGACTCAGCGACGTCCAGGAGCAGATCCTCCACACCGTCCGCGACTTCGTGGACAAGGAGATCATCCCCGTCGCCACCGAGCTCGAGCACTCCGACAGCTATCCGCAGGAGATCGTCGACGGCCTGAAGGAGCTCGGGGTCTTCGGCATCACGATCCCCGAGGACTACGGCGGCCTCGGCGAGTCGCTGCTGACGTACGCCCTCGTGGTCGAGGAGATCGCCCGCGGCTGGATGAGCGTCAGCGGGATCATCAACACCCACTTCATCGTCGCCTACATGCTGCTCCAGCACGGCACCGCTGAGCAGCAGCAGCACTATCTGCCCCCGATGGCGGCCGGTGAGGTGCGCGGCGCGTTCTCGATGAGCGAACCCGGCTGTGGCTCCGACGTCGCGGCGATCACCACGCGGGCCGAGCCCGACGGCGACGACTACGTCGTGACCGGCCAGAAGATGTGGCTCACCAACGGCGGCAGCTCCAACCTCGTTGCGGTGCTCGTCAAGACCGACGAGGGCGCCGACTCGGTCTACCGCAACATGACCACGCTGCTCGTCGACAAGGAGCCGGGCTTCGGCGAGGTGGCGCCGGGCCTCAGCGTGCCCGGGAAGCTCGAGAAGATGGGCTACAAGGGCGTCGACACCACCGAGCTCGTCCTCGACGGCTTCCGCATCCCGACCGCGCAGGTGCTCGGCGACGCGCCCGGGCGTGGCTTCTACCAGATGATGGACGGCGTCGAGGTCGGACGGGTCAACGTCGCCGCCCGTGGCTGCGGCGTGGCGCTCCGCGCCTTCGAGCTCGGCATCGCCTACGCGCAGCAGCGCGAGACGTTCGGCAAGCCGATCGCGCAGCACCAGGCCGTGCAGTTCCGGCTCGCCGAGATGGGCACGAAGATCGAGGCCGCACACCAGATGATGGTGCGGGCAGCACGGCTGAAGGACGCGGGGCAGCGCAACGACCTCGAGGCCGGGATGGCCAAGTATCTCGCGTCGGAGTACTGCTCCCAGGTCGTCGAGGACTCCTTCCGCATCCACGGCGGCTACGGCTTCTCCAAGGAGTACGAGATCGAGCGGCTCTACCGCGAGGCCCCGATGCTGCTCATCGGCGAGGGCACCGCCGACATCCAGCGCATGATCATCGGGCGCCGCCTCCTCGAGGACTACCGGCTGCGCTGATCGGCGGCGAGTTGATCACGTTAACGTGGTCATCTGCCCGTTGCCGCGTCCTGCAGGAGGGGGCAACGGGGGGTACGGCGCGGGAAGGCTATGGACCGCACGGCGCGCCCCCGCCGCGGTGCGGTGTGCCGGCCGCGGTGCGGTGCGGTGCGCGGCGGGTTGCCCGGCCGGACGGCGTGGTTGTGATAGGGGTACGGGGTGTCGCGCCCCCCGTCCGCACGTCACCCTCGCCGTCGCAGTCGACGGCCCAGTCTCCACAGCCGTCGCAGGAGCCGACTCGGACTCGGTGCGATCCTGCTCGTGCTCGTCGCCGCTGCCTGCGGGACGGGGTCCGAGGCGCCCTCGCCCGGCGCCGACCGGCACTCCAGCCGCAAGCCCGGCGCGGCTGGCACGTCGCGGCCCCCGGCTCAGCAGACGCCCGGCCCCGGCTCGACCAGCCGGCCGACGCGGTCGACGACAAGACCGGTCACGATCGCGTTCGCCGGGGACGTCCACTTCGCCGGAAGCCTGGCCGGTCGCCTCGCCGACCCCGCATCGGCGATGGGGCCGCTGGCCGGCACGCTGGCCCGCGCCGACCTCGCGATCGTCAACCTCGAGACCGCCGTGACCCAGCGCGGCGCCCCCCAGCCCAAGCAGTACACCTTCCGGGCTCCGCCGGCGGCCTTCACCGCGCTGGCCGACGCGGGCATCGACGTGGCGACCATGGCCAACAACCACGGGCTCGACTACGGCCCGGTCAGCGTGCCCGACGCGCTTGCTGCCGCCCGCGCTGCCGGCCTGCCAGTGATCGGCATCGGACAGGACGCTGCCGCGGCATTCCGGCCCTGGATCGCGGAGGTGAAGGGTCAGCGCATCGCGTTCCTCGCCGCAACCGCGGTGCTGGACGACCAGCTGAGGTCCTCGTGGTCGGCCGGACCCGACCGGCCGGGTCTGGCGACCGCGTTCGACGGCGACAACGCCGCACTCGTCGCGGCGGTCGAGGCGGTCCGCCCCCAGGTCGACACCGTGGTCGTGGACATGCACTACGGCTCGGACCTGCAGACCTGCCCGACCGCCATCCAGCGCGGGGTCGTCGAGGACGTCGTCCGCGCCGGAGCCGACATCGTGGTCGGTCAGCACGCCCACGTGCTGCTGGGCGGCGGCTACGACGGGTCGGCCTACGTCCACTACGGGCTGGGCAACTTCCAGTTCTACTCCTCGCACGGCCCCACGGCGCAGACCGGGGTGCTCGAGCTGACCGTCCGGGGCCGCCAGGTGAGCGACCCGCGCTGGACCCCCGGCCGGCTCGAGGCTGGCCTGCCGGTGCCGTTGAGCGGCTCGCAGGCCGCGAGCGCCCGGGACCGGTGGGCCTCGCTGCGCTCCTGCGCCGGCCTGAGAACGTGTTGGGAAAGCACTCGGCGAGCCTCCGTGACTGTTGTGACTGAGGTGGCCAGTGTGGCGGTATGGCGTCCACTTCCCCGCGCCCCTATCCCTCCGATCTGACCGATGAGCAGTGGGTGTTGATCGCGCCGATGG
>JBBSQN010000267.1:0-2970 GCA_038257875.1 Mycobacteriales bacterium | reverse complement strand
GCGAGGAACCACCAGACGCCGGCAGCGGCGAGAATGACAGCGTTGATCATGAGCTCAAGGCCCATCATCACCATCACCACGACCTGCTGGGAGATCGCGCCATACAGCCCCACGCTGAAGATCGCCGCGGCGATGAGAAGGGTCGCCTCCAAGGTCATCGACCGACACCTCCCGGCTGGGGGTCGTCTGCGGCACGTTGCTTCAGGTCGTCGCCCAACCGGTCGTAGCGGGTGCGGCGCGCGGCCAGCACGACGCCAGCCACGATCGTGGCGACCATGACCGGACTGATCACGGCCATCACCAGCATCTTCGGGCCCATCAACGACTCCCCCAGCGCCATGGTGACGTCCGGCGGCGGACTGCCCCGGCGGGCGGGCCAGTCGACCATCAGGATGCCGGCCGCAAGCACCAGGAAGGTGGTCACGGCGACGGCGATGGCGGTCCTGTTGCCGTGCACCATGCTCATCGGCATCAGTGCAGGGTTCATCCCCATGAACATGACCATGTAGACGGCCATGATCGCCATCTCCATGACCATCATCAGGATCGTCACCACGCCGACGTAGTTCTGCTGCAGGAAGAGCACCTGCAGACCGACCGCGACAAAAGACAGGGCGAGGGCGTACGTCGCGCGCGCCATCGAGTCGACGTAGAAGACCGCAACGCCGCCGAGCACCGCGACGAGCCCGATCCCCCAGAAGGCGATGTCGGTGATCACGTTCACGACCTCCCAACGGCGATGACGGCGACGACCAGGTCCTGCAGCAGCACGGCCGGGAGCAGCAGCATCCAACCCACCTCCATGAACTGGTCCGGCCGGAAGGCCGGCAGCCGCCGCCGCAGCCAGACCAGGGCCGCGAGCAGGGCAACAGTCTTCACCAGCACCCAGGCCCATCCCGGCAGCAGCGGGCCGGCGCCGCCGCCGAGGAACATCGGGACCGCGAACGCCGCACCGGCGGCCAGCAGCGCGTAACGCCCCGCCTCGAACACCAGCCGGTCCACGCCCGACAGCTCCGCCCGTGCGCCGCCGGCGACGTCCGCGCCGATCGCCGGAGCGAAAGGTCCCCACACGGAGAAGGCCGCGACCCCGAGCAGGTAGACCAGGAACGCCACCGGCATCCAGACCGCGAACCAGAGGCCATCCTGGGCCGCCGCGACCGCGCCCACGTTCAGGCTCTCCGCGGCGATCGCCGGAGCGACCAGGGCGAACATCAACGGAAGCTCGTAGCCCAGTCCGTGCGCCAGGAACCGGTAGCCGCCGACCAGCGAGTGTGCCGAGTTCGCGCCCCAACCGGTCAGCCACACCAGCGCCCAGACCATCACGTCCATGGCGTTGAACCACATGACGCCAACGTCCAGGTCGAAGACTGTCCACTCCCCCAGCGGCACGACCGCCACCATCAGCGCTGCCGTGACCAGCAGCCCGGCACCCCCGATGCGCCACAGCAGGCTGTCGGCCTCGACGGTGGTACGACGTCGCTGCCGCATCAGCCGGGCCGCCTCACCGAACGGCCGGACCAGCCCGCCCATCGTCCCGCCCGGCCCGCTCCCCGCACGCGCGGCGAGGGCACCGTCCAGCATGGCAGCGGCCACGACCAACGCACCGAGGATCCCCAACGCGGCGATCGCCCAGCCGGGTGCAACGGTGGTGATCGACGAGTCCGTCACCGGCATCGGGTCAGCCATGGGACACCTCGTGCTCCGCCTGTCCGGCGAGCAGCTCGTGGATGTCGAGGCTGGCGAGGACCAGACGTGCCGTGGCGAGATCCAGACCCGTCACAAGATGTGCCAGGTGGTCGGTCGAGAGTGTCCGGCCGGCGTCGTTCGACCGGGTGCCGGTGCCGCCGGCGGCGGTCGCGGCAACACCGGCGACCGCCCGGTCCAGCATGCCGATCAGCCGGTCGTAGGTGTCACCGACCGCATCGGCCGGCAACCCCCGGGCGTGGGCGTCCTCGTCGCTCAGCCGCCTGACGCCCCGCAACGACCAGCGCAACGTCCAAGAACGACGAACCCTCCGGCGCAGCCGCTCGAGCTCCGACCCCGCCGCACCGTCCCCGGACTCCAGGACGGTGTCGCGGATCCTTCGGGCCTCGACCGCGGCGTCGTCCCACCCCGCCAACGCCAGGAGCGAGGCGATGTTGTCGATGCGACAGGCCAGCCCGACAACTTCGTCATCCTGGCGGGCACGCCCGTCAACGAGCTCGGCCTGTGCATCGACGATGACATCGCCCTGCAGCGAGCAGCGCAACACCAGACCCGCCGGCCAGTGCGGCAGCACGGGTCCCAGACGCACCTGCAAGACGTCCATCTCGAGGCCATCGCGGTCCTCACCGCCCGCCGCGAGCGGGATCCCTCCCGGGGACATCTCCATGTCGCCATGGCCCTCGTGGCCGCCGTGGTCCATGGCCTCGTGGCCGCCGTGGTCCATGCTCTCGTGGCCGCCGTGGTCCATGGCCTCGTGGCCGCCGTGGTCCATGGCCTCGTGGCCGCCGTGGTCCATGGCCTCGTGGCCGCCGTCGTCCATGCTCTCGTGGCCGCCGTCGTCCATGTCTCCATGGCCGCCGTGACTCTCGGCTCCAGGTCCGGCCTGCTCGGCGAGGAGTTCGGAGGCGGTGGGTCGCTGCTGCGCGTCGTGGCGGTGGTGGTCGGTGTCGAGCAGGCCGGTGTGTGCTTCGTCCAGTCGAGCATCCACCTCGGCGCCCCCGTGAACGTCCACGCGCACCCGTGGTCCCGGCATCTGGTGCCAGACGACCTCGATCGCCTTTGCGAGCCCCGGCTCGGGTTCGCCGCACACGATGAGTAC
Organism: Mycobacteriales bacterium; assembly: GCA_038257875.1. Classification (GTDB taxonomy): domain Bacteria; phylum Actinomycetota; class Actinomycetes; order Mycobacteriales; family Pseudonocardiaceae; genus Pseudonocardia. The sequence goes on along the minus strand of JBBSQN010000267.1, from coordinate 167 downwards.
GTCGGCGTCCGCGGGTGAGACGGCGAGGCGCCATCCTCGGGCGGCCAGGGTGCGCTCCGCCGCCATTCGCGTGCGCCACGAGCCCGGCACCTCGACGACCAGAGCGTGAGCGTGCCGGGAAGCGCTCCGTGCGATCGCGTCACTCAGACCCAACGCAGTGCCCCCTC
>JBBSQN010000266.1:0-3058 GCA_038257875.1 Mycobacteriales bacterium | reverse complement strand
GGAATGTAGTAATCGGGCGACGGTAGTCGGTGTGCAGGATTCGCCAGGTCTTGAAGTTGGCGATCGTCCGTTCGATGACGTAGCGGATCTTGTTGACTCGGGTGTTGTACTTCTTCTCCCAGTCCAGCAGGTCGCGGTGCTGGTGAAACGCGCATCAGTTCGGGCTTCCTGGAGCGGGACGTGACGCACCGCCTGCTTTGGGATGTCGGCCCACACCTCCCCGGCTTCCTCGTCCTGGCCGCTCTGCTCGTCGCGGTGGCGGTGTCAAGGGTGGCCGGAGGCAATCGCGTAGCGACGCCGTAGGCGCCCTTGACACCGCCACCGCGACGTGGACACTTTCGGCCGAGGAGCCCATCCACACGACGGACCCACCGCCCCACTCCGGGGCGAGCCCCAGGGGCGAACCCCGGAGGGGGCGCGCGACAAACAACCATCACGACCGCCGATGAGGATCATGACGGGCCGGTCGCAGCACCTCGTGAAAAGCGATCCCGAGGGCCCCAGCGGGCGCGCTGTTGTTGACCATCGGATCGCTTGATGCCTCGGTGTGCTCCGTCTTGGGATCTTGTGTCTGTGCTTGGTCTTGATCGTTCGTCTGTGGTCTGTTGATCGTGGTTGTTGATCGTGGTTTGGTGGTCGTTGGTCTGTCGCTTTGTGATCTTGTGTGGTGGAGCTGTTGATCGTCGGTGGGTGACCTCTGTGATGATCTGTTGTGGCGATGCGGCGGGTGATCATGGACGGGAGTTGGTTTCGGCGGGCTCAAGGCCGCACAGCGGCCCGCACCGGCCACGCCCCGACCACCGGGCCACCGGGGCCCGGGCACCCGCAGCTTCACGACTCGACGGTCAGCGGCGATGCGCCGCGGCCCTACTCGCTAATCGGTGGCTGGCTCGTCCTCGTCGGTCACCCGAAAGGCATAGACGAGGGAATAACGGTCTCCGGGAATGACGATCCGCGCGGTTTCGACTGGACGTTCGGCCGAAAAGAAGGTGCGGATGATGTCGAAGACGTGGACGCCGGGCAGGATGGACAGGCTGGTGACCTCGTCGGCTCGTGGCGGGCGGACCGTAACTTCCTCGGTGACGCGGAGGATTTCGACACCGATACTATCCATTCGGTTGACGACGCCCGCACCTGCGAGGGGCCCTTCCTCAGGCCTGACGACAGGCGTGCCGGAGGTTAGGTCTAGGGGCTCGTACGAAACGGAGGTCTGAATCGGCTTGTCGTCGGCGAGGAAGCGATAGTGAGTACGCATAACTGCTGCGCCGGGCGGGAGGAGGAGTAAGTCCGCAATGTCGGGAGGTGCCTCGACCTCAGCGCTCGTCGCTTCGATATGGGGTTGCATTTTCGCGGCGCGAGCATCGGTCGCGAATGGGGCTTGGCGGTGCCGACGGTACCGGCGTGGCCGCCGCTCAAGTCGCCGATTCTCGCGGACGAAGGTTCCGGCTCCCGTCCGTTTGGTAATGAGACCGGCGGCCGCTAAGGCGGCGAGCGCCTCGCGTGCGGTCCAGCGAGATATGCCGTAGGCCGCCATGACGCGGTTCTCCCCGGGAAGCCGTGCACCCGGCTGCAGCTGCCCGGTCTCGATCCAGGCCTGCAAGGCGGCTGCGACCTGGTGGTTGAGCGGGCGCGAATCGGACGGGTCGAGGGGCGGGAGGTCTGGGTCTTGCATTGCACCATGGTCCCAGTGGTTCTCCGGAGAGAACTACCGGCCCGGGAGCGTTGGTGACGAGGGACGCCTGTCGAGTCGGGAAGTCTGGTGAGCGGGAGCTTTCGGACGTGCCGCTGGCGGCGCTGGGTGCTTGCCAGCGGCGGGGAACGGGTTGGACGGAGCGGGCCGGTTGACCTCTCCGGAGAGGTGTGAGACGCTAGACCGGCCTCTCCGGAGAGGTGTAACACGAAGAAGCCCCGGCGGTGCGGACACACCGGCCGGGGCGTACATCGAGCCCTTGGGAGAACGATCGATGCAGGTCAAGCATAACGGGCGAGGTCGGAACGAGCTGACCGAGGCGCAGGCTGATGGCCTGGCCTGCGTGGACTGCGGCACCGACCTCTGCACGGTCCACGCCTCACAGCCGGTCGGTCGATCCACCACCGGATCGCAGGTCTTCGCCTGCACCGACCATCGGCCGGGCCAGGGGACCGGGTCCGCGGCGACCGGGGGTGTGGCGTGATGCCGGTGACGGATGCGGAGCGGCTCGGCTGGCAGCGTCGCGCGGTCACGGTGCTGGCGGGGCTCCTGGAGCGGGCCGAGCGTGAGGGTCTGCCGTTGATGGACTGGTCGGTGCCGCCGGGCCTGTCGTTGGTGGCCCGGCCGCGCTCGGGTCGCGTGGGTCGCAGCCCGCAGAACCGGGTGGACTGGCAGCGCTGGTGCGCCGCGCTCGGAGTGCGGGGGCGGGAGAGCACCGCGGCGACCGGGTCGGTGTTCCTGTCGGCGGTGGCCGAGGTCCCTGGCCCCGAGGCGGGGCCGCGGGTGACGGTCGCGGTCATGACCGAGGTCCTGCCCGGCGACGAGGAGGCCGGGCGATGACCGCCCGGACGGTCGAGGGCGCCGCCGGCGGCGACCTGGACGGCGTGTCGGCGCTGCTGACCGCTGCTGCGGAGGTCGTGGAGCGGGTGGGGTTGTGGCGGCGCTACTTGTGGCCCGGTGCGGCCGACGACGCGGACTACTGCGAGGGCGACCCGGTGTGTCTGGTCGGCGCGCTGGTCGTGGCCGCGGAGGCGAGCCGGTGGGGGTCTCCGCGGGTCAGGGTCGCGGTGAAAGCGGTGGCCCGCCTTCTCGGCGTCTCGACCATCGGCGTGTCGGTGTGGAGCGACGCCGAGGGCCGCACAGCGGCCGAGGTCGCCGCGGTGCTGCGTGCGACGGTCGAGCGGGAGCGCGGGGGTGCACGGTGACCGCCGGGCCGGGCGGCGGCGAGGGCCGCGGGCAGCTCGAGCGCAACCTGAGGCTGGTGCGTACCGGGCAGGCGCGCACCGCCCCGGGTATCCGGCGCTGCCCGGACTGCCGCCAGCCCTGGATCGACGACGACAGCGGGTTGTCGTTCTGCCGCGACTGTCG
>JBBSQN010000265.1:0-3109 GCA_038257875.1 Mycobacteriales bacterium | reverse complement strand
GCCGGGGTAGACCGAGCCGTACGCGTGCCCGCCGGTGCGCTCGTAGACCGGGCACACGTTGAGGCAGGCCGAGCAGCGGATGCAGCGCAGCGCCTGGCGGCCGACCTCGTCGGCGAGCGCGCGGGTGCGCCCGTTGTCGACGAGCACGACGTGCACCTCCTGCGGGCCGTCGCCGGGGGTGACCCCGGTCCACATCGAGGTGTACGGGTTCATCCGCTCCCCGGTCGAGGAGCGCGGCAGCAGGCGCAGCAGCGGGTCGAGCTCGGCGAAGGTTGGGACGACCTTCTCGATGCCGACCACGCTGACCAGCACCTCGGGCAGGGTCAGGCACATCCGGCCGTTGCCCTCGGACTCGACGACCACCAGGGTGCCGGTCTCGGCGACCGCGAAGTTGGCCCCCGACACCGCGACCTTGGCGCGCAGGAACTTCTCACGCAGGTGCTGGCGGGCCGCCCCTGCGAGCACGGCAGGCTCGTCGGTGAGGTCGTCGGGGGCGGGCCTGCCCGAGCCGGCCATCTTGGAGCGGAAGATCTCGCGGATCTCGGCGCGGTTGCGGTGGATCGCCGGCACCAGGATGTGGCTGGGCAGGTCGTCCCCGAGCTGGACGATCAGCTCGGCGAGGTCGGTCTCCCAGGCGGCGATGCCCTGCGCCTGCAGCGCCTCGTTGAGCTCGATCTCCTGGGTCGCCATCGACTTGACCTTCACGACCTCGTCGACGTCGTGGCTGCGCGCCACCCGGGCGACGACCTCGCACGCCTCGGCGGCGTCGCGCGCCCAGTGCACCGTCGCGCCCTGCGCGGTCAGCGACTCCTCGAGCCGGACCAGGTTGGTCTCCAGGTCGGCCAGCGCGCGGGCCTTGACCGCGGCGCCGGCCAGGCGCAGGTCCTCCCAGTGCTCGACCTCGCCGACCACCTTCGCGCGCTTGGCGCGGATGGTGCCGGTGGCGTGGGCCAGGTTGTGGCGCAGCTGGGTATCGGCCAGGGCCTGACGGGCCGCGGTCGGGAACGGCGGCATGCCGACGAAGGTGGCGCTCACGAGGTGGCTCCCTGCTCGAGTCCGTGCTGGATGGCGTCCGTACGCCCGGCCGACTGCTGCGCGGCCAGGTCGACCGGCTGCTCGGTCGGGACCTGCTCGGCGTCGTCCTCGGTGGCCGCGAGGACCTCGGCGAGGTGCATCACGCGCACCCCGGCCTGCTGGCGCGAGAGCAGCCCCCCGATGTGCATCAGGCAGGAGTTGTCGCCCGCGACCAGCACCTCGGCGCCGGTCTCGCGCACGTGGCGGGCCTTGTCGGAGCCCATCGCCACCGACGTCTCGGCGTTCTTCACCGCGAAGGTGCCGCCGAAGCCGCAGCACTCCGCCGCCCCGGGCAGCTCAGCCAGCCGGATCCCGCACACGTTCTCCAGCAGCTGCCGCGGCCGGTCGCCGACCCCGAGCATCCGCAGCGAGTGGCAGGTCGGGTGGTAGGTGACGCGGTGCGGGAAGTAGGCGCCCACGTCGGTCACGCCGAGCACGTCGACCAGGAACTCGGTGAGCTCGTAGGTCGGCGGCGCGTCCGCCACGGCCTTCTCCAGCGCGGGGTCGCCGGAGCGGCGGGCGACCAGCCCGTGCTGGTGCCGCGCCGAGCCGGCGCAGGACCCGGACGGGGTGACCACCGCGTCGTACCCGGCGAAGGCGTCGACGTAGGTGCGCACCACCGGGACGGCCTCGTCGAGGTAGCCGGTGTTGACCATCGGCTGCGCGCAGCAGGTCTGCGCGGCGGGGAACTCGACGTCCACCCCCAGCCGCCGCAGCAGCCGCACGACCGCCTTGCCGGTGTCGGGGAACATCGCGTCGTTCACGCACGTGACCATCAGGGCGACCTTCATGTGGCCACACTCTCACTTGGCCAATCGCTCGTGGACGGGTCCGGTCGCATTTACCCTCACCTGGTGCGGAGCAGAAGACACACCCTGCGGATCGTGGCCGCCGCCCTCGTCCTCGTGGGACTCGGCTTGCTCGACTTCGTCCGCCCGTTCGGGGATTGGTACGCACAGCACCCGATGACTGCTGCGGCTGTGGCTGCCAGCCTCGGATTCCTTGCGGCGGGAGTGTTCCTCGAAGACTGGCTTCGGGAAAGAGAGGCCGGTCGAGGTCGAGTCCACGGTCGTGGTGGATGAAGGGGCCACCGCGTGATCCGGTGGTTGCACTCTAGGCAGTGAGTGCAGCGGGTGTCAGGTCCTCCTGCTTGTCGGTGGTCTGCTCGGTGTTGATCAGGGCGATGCGGGATCGGGCCAGGACCTCCAGGCCGAGGTAGCGGCGGCCCTCGACCCAGTCGTCGTGCTGCTCAGCCAGCACAGCTCCGATGAGGCGGATCGCGGAGTTGCGGTCGGGAAAGATCCCGACCACGTCGGTGCGCCGGCGGATCTCGCGGTTCAACCTCTCGTTGGGGTTGTTCCCTCTTCGCCAGGCTGGTCGTGAGTCATTCATGATCACCGAGGGAGCTGGCAGGCATGTCCATCAGTGCGGGGTTTACGACGGAGGAGATCCGTGAGTTCGTGCATCAGTACGAGGTCCAGCCCTATGGGCAGAAGGCGATCTGGCTGAAGGCCCAGGGGGTCTCCTATGACCGCCTCCGACGTTGGCGGTCCGCGGTGTTCGACGGGGATCTCGACCGGGCGTTGATCCCACGAGAGGGTGGCGTTGTGACTGTCCCGCCAGAGAAGCGCACCGGCATCGAAAAGCAGCGTGCTCGCGAGCGCGCTGCGCAGGAGGCCGAACTCAACCGGCTGAACGCGCGGGTGCAGGAGTTGGAGGAGACCAACGCCGCGCTGGGAAAAGCTATCGGGCTCTTGCATCAGATCAGCGAGCAAGAGCCCGCCGCGAGCCGGCCGCCGACCGATCCGTGAAGTTCCTCGATGCCGAGAACGACCTCGTCGGACAGTTGAAGTCGATCACCGGTTCGCAGCGGCAAGCACTCGAGATGGCAGGCGTGTCTCGGTCGACGTGGCATTACCGGTCGCATCCGCGGGAGCGGACCCCGGAGCCGATACCGCAGCGGGATCGGGCGTATGCATCGCGGATCAGCGATGCCGATCGTGTCGTGGTCGCGGCGCGGATCACGGCCGGTTGG
>JBBSQN010000264.1:0-3117 GCA_038257875.1 Mycobacteriales bacterium | reverse complement strand
CTGGTGTGACCGACAGCCCGCTGACCGCCGCGCACACCGCCATGGCGGCAGGGCTGGACGCGCTGTCCGCGGCCGTGGGCCCGGGGGCCTCCGACGCGGAGCTGTTGTCGGCGTTGACGCTCTGTGAGGGCATCACCCGCCGGGTCGACCGGCTCGCGGTCGGGGTGATCGCGGACCTGGACCGGCGCGGGGCGTTCCTCGAACGGGGCTACCGCACCCCGACCGCGGCGGTCGCCGACCTGCTCGGGTGGGACCGGTTCGAGGCCCGAAGCCGCGTCTGCGCGGCCGAGCAGGTGTGCGGGCGGGTCGGGCTCGACGGACAACCCCTGCCGGCGCGGCTGCCCGCCACCGCGCAGGTCTTCACCACCGGACAGGTCGGGCTGCGCCACGTCGAGACGATCACGAGGGTCCTGGCCTCCGACGCCGCCGGGCGGTTGTCGCCGTCGGTGTGGGCCGGTGCGGAAGCGGAGCTGGCCGACAAGGCCACCGTCTACAGTCCCGGGGAGCTGTCCGCGTACGGGACGCGGTTGGTCGAAGTGCTCGATGAGGACGGACCCGCCCCCGATGAGCGTCCTCCGGCGCAGGTCAACGAGCTGAACCGTGCGCCACGAGGCGCGGTTGTGTCGGATGGAGGTGAGAGACCTTCGGTGCCCTGTCGTCGTAGCGGTGGGGTGAAGCCGGCGGCAGCCTGATCCGGGGATCGCCGGGGAGGGTGGGAGCAGCCGCGACGAAGTCGGGACGGTCCAGGACCACCGGATGGGCCGGGCTCGGTGAGCGAGACGGGAAGGTATACGCGAGGAACCGGTGGTGTTACGCCTCTTGATCGTTGGCCGGCTCCAACCCGGTGGATGTGGGCTGGTGTGCGGTGCGTACCTCCCCTACCCGAGGGTTTCCCCTGGGTAGGGGAGGGAACTCTCGGTCGGGTATGGGTAGCTTGGGCCGGGAGGTCATGGTGAAGGTCTACGGCGTAGCCATGGCGAGGCCGCAGGGGTAAAGCCGGGTGCCTAACCCGTTAACCGAACAACTGTGAACGTGGGAACCATTCGTGTCACGTTCCGCTGTGGCGCGCCGGCCGGGTGCGATGCTGGCGGATAGGTCCGATGCCGGCCGAAGGAGCGGGTGGGGCGGAGCCGTCGTAGTACTCCGAGGACGGGAGAGCCGGCCACATGGGGAAGGGCGGCAGCGTGTCGGTCAAGGAGATGACTGCAAGGGACGGAGATACACTGGTGAATACTGGTGTTGTGGCCTGGCCGGAGATGGATGGGGCCTGGTTCACGGTACGGAGGATGCAGCTCAAGTTGCACCGTTGGGCGAGCGACGATACAGCTCGCCGGTTCGGTGATCTGTTCAACCTCGTGTATGATCCGGCGTTTCTGGTGCATGCGTGGGAACGCGTGGCCGGTAACAAGGGGGCACGGACCGCGGGTGTCGACGGGGTCACGGTGGCCCAGATCGAGGCCCGGGTCGGGGTACACGTGTTCCTGGGCCAGGTGCGGGAACTGCTGAAGTCCGGCGGGTACCGACCCTCCGCGGTACGGCAGGTGAAGATCCCCAAGGGTGGCGGGAAGCTCCGCAGCCTGGGGGTCCCCACCGTGGTCGACCGGGTGGTCCAGGCCGCGTGCAAGGCAGTGCTGGAACCCGTCTTCGAGGCGGACTTCCTACCGTGCTCGTATGGGTTCCGCCCCAACAGGCGGGCGCAGGACGCGATCGCTGAGATTCATCACTTCACCTCCCGGCCGATCAACTACCAGTGGGTGTCAGAGGCCGACATCGCCGCGTGTTTCGACGAGATCGACCACGTCGCGGTGCTGGACCGGGTGCGGCGGCGGATCAGCGACAAGCGGTTGTGCGCGCTGGTGAAGGCGTTCCTGAAAGCCGGTGTCCTCACCGATCTCGGCGATCGAGAGGAGACACTGACCGGAACCCCACAAGGCGGGATTCTTTCGCCGTTGCCGGCTGACATCGCGCTCTCGGCGCTGGACGAGCACTTCGCCCGGCAATGGAGTACCGAGATGGGCGACAGTAGCCAACGGCGGCGGCGCACCCGCAACGGCATGGGAAACTGGCGGCTTGTCCGGTACGCCGACGACTTCGTGTTGTTGGTGTCCGGGCAGCGTCACCACGCCGAGGCGCTGCGCGAGCAGGTGGCGGCCGTCATCGCACCCTTGGGGCTGCGGCTGGCACCGGAGAAGACCGCTGTCGTGCACGTCGACGAGGGCTTCGACTTCCTCGGCTTCCACATCCGCCGGATGCGGAAACGCGGGACGAACAAGCACTACGTCTACACCACACCGTCCCAGAGATCGAAGAACAAGATCAGGGACACGGTGCGGGCCAAGACGTACAGGTCAACCCTGCACACGGACCTCGACGAACTACTCGTCAGCATGAACCGGTCCCTGCAGGGGTGGGCGAACTACTTCCGGCACGGGGTGTCCAAGGCGACGTTCAGCGCCATCGACCACCACGCGTGGCTGCGGGTGGCCGGCTGGATACGCCGCAAACACCGCCTCACCAACCGGAAGCAGCTCCGCCGCAGATTCTGCGACCGGGGCTGGCGGATCGCCCACAACGGGGTCGTGTTCACCGGCGCCTCCAGCGTCGCGGTGACCCGCTACCGCTACCGCGGAGCGAACATCCCGACCCCCTGGACCCCCACCGCCGCCAGCGGCTGAGCAACGGGCAAGACACGTGGAGAGCCCGGTGCCAAGAGATTGGCACGCCGGGTTCGGCGGGCGGGCACGGGAAACGGACCCGGAGCAATCCGGGCACCGCGCCCGTGTCCGACCCAACTGGCCCGGAACCGGGACGGCTCCGGGGGGCGGATCAGCGGCCGGTTCGACGACGCGGCCCTGTACGACGCGATCGCCACCGCCGTCGACGCCGGAGCGAAACCCCTGACCGGCGACGACGACCGCACGACACCGCAGCGGCAGGCCCAGGCGCTGGCCGAGATCTGCGGCTACGTCCTCGACCACGCCGACCTACCCGACGCGGGCGGATCCCGCCCGCACCTGAACGTGCTCGTGTCCTGGGAAGACCTGCAGGAGCGGGCGCGGGCGGCGATGCTGGACTTCGGCGGCACCCTCACCCCGGAGGCGCTGCGGATGCTGGCCT
>JBBSQN010000263.1:0-3189 GCA_038257875.1 Mycobacteriales bacterium | reverse complement strand
CCAGTGCGTGCTGGCGCTCGACGCGTTCAGCGGCACCAACGGCGCCACCCAGTACGTCCCGGGCAGCCACGACCCGCCGCGCCGCCCTGACCCCGCCGAGGTGAGCACCATCTGGTCGCCCCTGCTCAGGCCCGGCTCGATGCTCGTGATGGCGGCGGCCACCTGGCACCGGTCGGGCGTCAACACCTCGGCAGCACCCCGCTCGGCGATCCTGCTGTCGTTCGTCGAGCGGTGGATCCGGCCCATGACCGAGCCACCCGAACCCGGGCTGTGGTCGGCGACGCAGAGACTGCGGCTGCTGCTCGGTATGCAACGCCCGCCGGAGACGATCGACGGCCATCCCGTGACAGGCCCGTAGCAGGTGCCTCGCCCATCCTGTGCCGCTGGCCTCAAACCGTCCGCGGACGTCCGCGATGACCTCAGGGGTGTCGAACTGCACCAACAACCGGCGACGGTAGCGGCCTGGCAACGTAACGGGAGGTACTTCCGCGTTGATGTTCGTTTGGTGTATGACCTAAGTGCGGGGGCCGAATCGTCAGGAGTCGTGTGTACCGCGTGGTCTCCGAGCGCAGGCTCCGGGAGCTGAGCCGCCGCCGGATCCGGCCCTACCGGCCTCGTGGATGCGGATGGCACCCGTTGACCTGCATGGACAGTACCGTTTGCACACGCCGTCTGCTTGCCTCGGGATCCTGACAATGACGGCACCGGTGGAGGACTGGCCGATTCGTGCCCGGCGTCTAGCCGACGAGCTGACGACGGCGGGGAAGCTGACCTCGGTCGCGTGGCGGGACGCGGTGTGCGCGGTCCCGCGGCACGCGTTCGCGCCTGAGGTGTTCCGGCAGGACCGGCAGGAGCATCACGATCCGACATGGCGCCGGATGGACACCAGCACCGACGACGGTCGGGATCGGTGGTTGGATCAGGTCTACTCCAACATCGCTCTGATCACTGCGCTCACCGGGACTCCGTCGGGTGCGGCGTCTCGGTCCTCATCGAGCATGCCCGGGTTGATGACCCGGATGCTGGAAGCCCTCGACGTCCGCGAGGGGAACCGGGTGCTGGAGATCGGCACCGGGACCGGCTACAATGCTGCCCTGCTCTCGCATCGGCTCGGCGCGGCGAACGTGTTCTCCGTCGACGTCGAGCCCGACCTGGTCGACACCGCGCGGGAACGGCTTGCCGAGCTGGGCTACCGGCCGGTCCTTCTCACCGCCGACGGTGCCCGTGGCCTTCCCGAGCACGCGCCGTTCGACCGCATCATCTCCACCTGTGCGGTGTCGTCCGTGCCATGGGTCTGGGTGGAGCAGACCACCGTGGGTGGTGTGATCCTGACCGATCTGAAGATCGCTTTCGGCGCTGGCAGCCTGGTGCGGCTGACCCGACTTCCCGATCGGGCCGAGGGTCGGTTCGATCCGGTCTACGCCGGATTCATGCGACTGCGTCACGAGCCCGTGGCGCAGGCCACCCCCGCCCGTGCTCGTTCCGCAGTGGCAGACCGGACAGCCGAACCCGAACGCCGCACCACCACACTGCACCCACAAACGCCATGGACCTCGCTGATCACGTGGTTTCTGGCCGGCTTCGTGCTGGGCGACGGCACATCGCTGGGCTATGGCCGCTTTGTCGACGGCAAGCCGACCGTGGCCACGATCACCGCGCCGGATGGCTCGTGGGCAGAAGTCGATCTCGACGACGATCACGGCGTGCACACCGTCGTCGAGGGCGGGCCGCGCCGGGCGTGGCGGATCCTCGAGGACGCCCACAGCACCTGGCAGCGGTTGGGCGAACCCGGGTGGGACCGGTTCGGCATGACCGTGACGGAGGCCCGGCAGCAAGTCTGGTTCGACTCGCCCGACGGGGATCTCATCTGGCACGTGAGGTCCGCCTGAGTCGGGCCATCGGATCGGGGTCTGCGTCATCGGTCAACGGGTGGCGGAGCCGCGACGCCGAGTTCTGATCACCTCATCCGTCCTGGACGTTGACCCGGTACTCGACCCTGCCGTCCGGGTCACTGCGACCGGTGGCGACCACCGTGTCGCCGTCGAGGATCCGGCAGGTCAACCGGCCCTCGTCGGCCGTCGCGACGAGGCGTGCGAAGCCGAAGCCGGTGGTCTCGGTCGTCCGCCACGGAACCTGGACCCGCCGTTGCGTCGTGGCATCGGCGGCCTGCTTGCCCGGAAGGTCCACGGTCAGCTTCCGCAGGACCGGTGCCGACCCGGATACCTCGAACGTCAGCTCGTGCCGGGGACCGAGCACGCTGCAACCGGTCATGACCACGGCCAGCAGCAGCGCTACCAGCCCGTCCACGATCCGCCGCACGGCAATGCTCCTCTCGTGTCGGCTCCTACTCCCGAGCCAGACCCCGACCACTCGTGCTGTAGTTCGTCCTCGACGAGTCCGTCCTGCGCCGCCACGTCGGCGGTGCCGACGTCATGCGCGCCCAGCTCGAGCACCTGGCAGCCTGCGCCACCCAACCGACCATTACCATCCAGGTGATGCCCTACACCGTCGGTGCCTGCGCTGGCTTCGGCTACCCGTTCCCCATTTTGACCTTTCCCGGATCGGTCGGCGGCGAAAGTCGTCCACATGGACCAGTTCCACAGCGGGAGCTGTCTAGAGAAGGGGCCTGACCTGCGCCGGTATAAGCTAGCGATGAACCGCCTACGGGTGGCTGCGCTTGACCAGGAGCGTTCGCGCGAACTGATCACGCAGGTGGCGGAGGAGACGAGATGAACACCGCCCCACGCGACCCCGCCAGCCTCATCTGGCGGAAGAGCAGCTACAGCCGCGGCAACGGTGGGGACTGCGTCGAAGTCGCCGTCCTGCCCGGAGGCGGTCCCGCCATCCGCGACTCCGAACGTCTCTTCCAACAGGCTGATCTTCGCGCGCATCCGGGTCCGGGCCGGCTGCGCGAGCACCCCGGGATCGCGTTCCCCGGCCACCAACGCGGTTATCATAATCCCGCTCCAACGCCCCGAAGATGTCCGAGGCCGCTACCGACAGCTTGATCTGGGCATCCTCGAGGTGCTTCTCCACCCGCTGCCTCTACGTAAGTATTCGGAGTTCCCGTCCGGTGGTGGTCGGACCGGGGTGTACTGTCGATCTTGTGGGGTTGGGCAGGGCAGCGTGAGGAGCCCGTCGGTGTGGTCATCGACGGATGGGTCGCCGGGTCAGGGGTCGTTTCGGTGG
>JBBSQN010000262.1:0-3240 GCA_038257875.1 Mycobacteriales bacterium | reverse complement strand
GGCCAGGTAGACCGGCCAGCTCCACCGCTTGTCCGGGTCCCGACCCAGCTGGATCTCGACCACCACCGCCCACACCGCCACCCCGGCCACCGACAACACCACCACCGCATCCGCGCGGTACTCGGTTGGGGTCAGCACGGTGAACTCTCCGGACTCGACCTCAGCGTGCTCGAACCCGGGCAGCTGGACTCCCAGCCCGTCTGCCAGCAGCTCAGCGGCCAGAGACGGACGCTGCCGAAACATCTCGATCAACACCTCATGCAGACTCGACGGCATACGACGGACGCTACGGACGACCACCGACAATCCCGGCGACACCGCCACGCGATGGCCGCAGCACCGACGCGCGATACCACCGCACCCCGCGCAGCGCACAGGTTCCCCGCCTCGCGCCAGAACCCCCCGCCATCGAGGCGCCCGCCACGGTGCGATCACCCACGACACCCCGCCACCCGCACGAGCCACCCACACCCCACCGGACCGACAAAGACGAATTGGCCAGCAGGGTCCGTTTCGTCGTGGCCAAGGCGATCACCGATCCGGCGATCAGGGCGGCGCTCGCGCCGTACGTGGGTGCCCGTGAGATCGTCGGCTGGACTCCGCCCGACCTGATCACGGAGGTGTGACGTGCTCGACGTGACCGGCTTGCGCGCCTGGCTGGACCATCACCACACGTTCGACCTGCTCCGCGTCCAGACGCTGCAGCACTACACGGTCGGCGAGGAACTGGGGCGCTACCTCCGCGGCGAGGACGGCCCCGAGCCGACAGCCAAGGCGGCGTGGCTACAGCGCCTGCGCGACCTCACCGCCGCCGGTCGTCGGTGGCGGATCGTCCACGCGATACAGACCCCGCTGTCGGACTACCTGTGCTACGCCTGCGAGTGGGGCTACGCGCAGAACGTCGATGCCGGCCAGGACGTCCGCCTGCTGGATGTCACCGGATCGGACCTCGCCGAGCAGCTCAACTAGGTCGGGGACTTCTACGTCGCCGATCGTGAGCACGTTCTGCTGATGCGGTATGACTCCGCGGGCGGTCCGGTCGGGGCGGAACCGGTCGAGGACAGCGCGCAGACGGCGGCCCTGCGCACTGTGGGTGAGCTGGCCTGGTTCCAGGCCACGCCGTTCACCTCCTGGTGGGACGATCACCGTGAGTACCGTCGCGGCGCCCGCGAGGCCGCCTGACCGATGCACGGCGAGGAGCGCGGTAGGGCACGGGACGACGAGCTGTCCCGTGCCCTGCGTGCGTTGCGCGCCGCTGCAGGCCTGACCAGGTCCCCGCTGCCGAGGCCGCTGGGATTGGACAGGCCAGCCTGTCCCGGGCCGAACACGGCCACGGCGTGCTGCGGCCCGAGAGCCTGGCCCGGTTGCTCGACGCTTATGGGGTGACCGACGAGAACGAGCGGGACCGGCTGCTCGCGCTCATCCGCATGAAGCGCGACGAGCGGATCGACGCGCGGGTGATCCTCCAGGCCGGCGCCCACCACGTCCAGCACCGGGTCCACGAGCTCGAGGAGAACGCTGCGCACATCCGCGCCTACCAGCCCGGCACCGTGCTCGGCATCCTCCAGACCCCCGACTACATGGCCGCGGTGTTCAGCCAGCGCGGCGCGACCCAGGCCGACGTGGTGCTGCGCGTGGCCGAGCGGACACGTCGCCGCGACCTGCTCGACGAGCCGCAACGGCAGTGGACCCTGATCCATACCGAGGGCGCATTGCGCTGGCACCTGCACAGTCCCGCCGTGATGCCCGCCCAGCTCGATGACCTGACTGCCGCCACCAGCGGCCGCCACCACGTCCGCCTCGGCGTCGAGGACTGGCGTACCCCGGCGACGATCCTTGCCGTGCACGGCTTCCATGTCTATGACGAGCACACGGTGCAGGTCGGCACCCGGGACGGAACACTGTGACCCGCGCCGACACGGACCGGTGGAGGCCCGCTGACGCGCCACGTCCCCTCCCCGCTCGCGGGCCGGCGTCGGCCCGTTAGCCTGCACGCCTCACTCGGACGCGATCACCCGGAGGAGCCTTGGAGATCAGGGACGCACAGCAGCGGGCCTGGGACAACAAGATCGCCAAAGGTTTCAACACGACAGACGTGACGTTGGAGTTCGGCCTCCTCACCGCCGAGGTCGGCGAAGCGTTCACGGCCTGGCGCAAACGGCTGCCTGACTTCGGCGAAGAGCTTGCCGACGTCGCCCTCTACCTGATGTCCCTCGCTGAGATGAACGGCATCGAACTCGATATCGAGATTGAACGCAAGATAGCCAAGAACGAACAGCGTGTCTACCAGACAAACGCTCTCGGAGTTCCCATCCGAGTTAGCGAACCTACAGGCCATTAGCTTGATATTCGTGGAATTTTCCTCGGTCGCTTCTGGAGCTGGTCTATCAGGCATCACGAGGACGGCGCCGTCAGCCGGGCCGACAACCGCGGTCTCGCGCGTCGTCGAGACGCCTCGTCGTTCGCGAGCTCCGTGACCGACCAGGGTATTCTCGTCTGTTGACTCGAGCAGAGGCGTGCGCCAGCCCGCTGACCAGCTTGATCGCTTCCGCAGACCGGTACCGGCTCACTTGTTCCCGCAGGTCACCGGCGTCGCCACGACGATATCGTTCAAAGGAGCCTGAGCATGGCCGACGGGCAGCGCACCGACCCGGACCCCGATCCGGCCTCTAAGATCAATATAGAGGTACCGCACTCGGCGCGGATCTGGAACTACTTGATGGGCGGCAAGGACAACTATCAGGTCGACCGGGATGCTGGTGACGCCGCCGTCAGGGTGTATCCGGACCTCGTCACTGACGCCATACAGTCCCGGCAGTTCCTGATCCGCGCTGTGCGGTTCCTGGCTGGTGCGGCCGGGATCCGGCAGTTCCTCGACATCGGCACCGGTCTGCCCACGATGCAGAACACCCACGAGGTCGCTCAGCAGATCACGCCCGAGTCCCGGATCGTTTACGTCGACAACGACCCGCTGGTCCTCGCCCACGCCCGCGCCCTACTGGGCAACACCACCCCCGGTAAACATTCAGCCCCTCAGTGACCTGCGGTTGAGCGCTCGGTGAGGTGGGTTGCCGCTCGGTGGTGTGGTGGTCGGGTAGCGGTTGATGATGTGGGGGTGTCGGTCGCACCGGTGATCGTCTGGTGTGGTGGGATCTTCGGGTGTCCGAGCCGGAGGAGATGTCGCGCGAGGAGCTGATCGCGGTCGTGCGTGGTCAGGCCGGGTGGATCACCGCGCAGGAT
>JBBSQN010000261.1:0-3460 GCA_038257875.1 Mycobacteriales bacterium | reverse complement strand
TGGGCCGCGAACAGCTCTACCCCGCCCGTGTGCTGCTGAGCAGCCTGATCGAGGCCGGCCGCTTCGCCCGGAACGACCAGCGCGGCCCTCGCCCCGGTGGGGCGGTGCGCACAACTGCGGAGATCGCCGCCACCTTGACCACGCGGAGCGGGCACCGCAACCATTCGATCCCGGGGACGTCCACGACGTGCTGCCCACCCAGACCACCGTGTGCGGCGACGGCCTGCTCGCCGGCCACGACAGTCCACCCGCGGTGGAGGACTGCTACTTCCGGATGCTCGAGCCGCACGAGATCAAGGCTGGCATGGCGTTCCCGACCGGCTACGTGATCCTCGGCAGCAAGCGGGAACAGGTCCGGCAGGCCGGCAACGCCGTCACCCCGCCCGCCGCCCGGGACCTCGTCGCGATGCTCGCCGAGACCGTCACCGGCCAGATGGTGGAGCTGGCCACATGAAGACCTGCCCACGGCCCGCAGCGCCAGCCGTCGCGGGGACGGCCCGCCGCTGTGCACGGATCGACCCACGGGGAGGACAGCACCCATGAACACGGCCAGGCTGTGGCTGCTCGCCCTTGCGTGGGTCGGCAGCGGCATCGGCTGGTACCTCCTCGGCGTCTACAACGGCTGGCCATTCACCCGTAGTCGAGCCTGCCTCGACGTCGAGGAATCGGCGCGGGTGCTGCTGCTCGTCGAACGGTGGAGCCGGCTCTCCGACCGAGGCAAGGCGGCTGCCTTGGAAGACCTGCTGACGGTCGCCCATCTCCAGCACCGGCGGTGCGGTGAGTTCCTCGACGGGCAGCTCGCATGGGCACTTGGCCAGCAGGAGGACAGCAGTGACTGACTTGAGCCCCCGGCTGCTGCACGCGCCCAGACGGGCTCACCCAGCAGCCGCCGGCGGCCCCGCGTTCGACCCTGTCATCGGGACGCACTTCGCGTGGGTCAGCACCGACTGTCGCGGCCGCCCCGTGTTCGCGTCAGGGATCGTCACCTGTCACGGCCGGGCCCTCGACGGGTCCCATGTTCTCACCGTCACCTGCGGCGACGGGTCGCAGGTGATCCTCACCGGTTGCCAGGCCGACACCCAGGTCGCTGCCGCGGGGCGCGGCTGCGCCCGCACCCCTATCCCGCCCCGGAGGCACCCGTGACCCACGACGGTGCGCTGCGTGCTGCCCACGAGCACCTCGTCGTCACCCTGGCCCCGCTCGGGCCGCTCGGCGACGACGGCCGCGGCACCGTGCACGGGCGGCCCTGCGGCGTCGTGTTCACCGTCGGAGCCGGCAGCGGCGTCGGCTATGCGGTGTACGGCGACGTCCACGACGTTGTTGGGACGACCCGATGCCGCCTCGGGCACTCCGCCACCGCTGAGGCTGCGGCAGCGGCGGTCCGCCGGCACGGCCGCACCCTAGCGGCGCGATGAGCGACGAGTCCCGCCGAGTCGATCGTTCCGGACGCGAGTAGGGAGCCAGCATGACCGCCCTGAGAATCCCCTACGTCGGGGCCGGCGCCGATGGCGCACGCCGATCAGCCCAGATTGACCGCGAGGAAGCCGACACCCTGCCCGCTGGTCAGGGCCGCGACCGGCGCCTGTTGTCGGCCGAGAAGTGGATCCTGCAGGCCGAGGAGCTCGAGCGACGCGAGCCGCACCCGCCTACCAGACTGCGTTCGCCAGCCTGCTCGCCACCACCGGCCCCAAGCCGCCGGCGGCGGCGCTGCTCGTTGGATGGGCCGTCGGTGAGTCCACGCCGCCGAAATGGGTCGACTCGTCGCCCGGAAGCGCCTGTGGATAGAGCGACCAGAGTGACCGGAGTGTCTTCCCGCTGGCCTACGGTCACGTGGGACGCCGCGCCGATACCGTCACAATCGCGCGGCACGCGAGAGGACGTGGGCAGTGGCTGACGGCAGCGCGATCGAGTGGACCGAGGCGACCTGGAACCCCACTACCGGTTGCGACCGCGTCTCAGCCGAGTTTCGTCCTGTCGCTGGCGGCGCTACGCCTGCATTGAGGTTTTCTCACCGGGCTGGTCGCTGAAGGTGTAGCAGCACGAGGGCGGCAGCGGTGATGGCTCCGATTCTCCATGGGTCGAGGGTGATTCGTTCGAGGGCTTTCCATGTGCGCTTGAGCAGGGCGTTGGCGCGTTCGGCGGGTGCCCGCAGCGCGTTGATCATCGCGTTTCGCGTCTGGTTGTCGGGGGCGAGGTTGGTCCGCTTGGTCGGGACCAGGATGCCGATGCCAGCACCGGTGTAGCCCCTTGTCGGTCAAGGTCGGCAGCCCGGCCGCCGCGGCTGCGTACAGGGCCGGGAAGGCGTGGACGCGGGCGGCGGTGATGTCGTGGGTCGAGCCGGGCTCGACGTTGCTTACCCACTCCGGGTAGCCGGTGGGTCCGGTGAGGACTTGGATGTTCCCGCCGTGCCGCTGGTGCTTGCCGGAGTACCACAGGTCGTGGCCGACCGCGGAGGCCGCGCTGGAGCGGGTGGACGGGATGAGGGTGCCGTCCAGGCAAGCGAAAGCCCACTCCTGCCGCCGGCCCGCGGCGAGTACGTCGGGCAGCTCGGGAGCGTGCGCGGCGACCAACGTCGATGGCCTCTTGCAGGTAGCGGTAGGCCGTGGCGACGCTCACCGCGCTGTCCCGGGCCAGCACCCGCAGGTCGGTGGCCTGAACCAGCGCACCACCATGATCGCCTGGACGTAGGGGGTCGCCGCCCGCTGCCAGGGCCGGGCATCGTGGGCCTTGCGGTGGGCAGGACCCCACGCCAGAGCACCGACACGCCGACACCTCACCAGCCACACGGGTCACTCTGGTGAGAAAACCTCACTATGCTGGCAGTAAGGCCAGAATCACGTTCCGGGGATGACGGGAGGGTCGACGTTCATGCAGGCGACCGGATTCGTGGCGCAGTTGCGCGGGTTGATGGACGCCGAGCACGTCTCCTTGCGTGAACTGGCTCGCCGGGTGCCTGTGGACCCTGGTCAGCTCTCTCGGGTCCTGAACGGTAAGCGTGCGCCTACGGATGTGCTGGCTGGTCGGTGCGACGAGGTGTTCGGCACTGACGGGTTCCTGGCGGGGCTCTAGACCGAGCACGGCCGATCACGAAACCGGTTGGGCCGCAACGGGTCGGGACGACCACAGTCCGACTCTTGATCCGCGGGTTGTGGGTTCGATGCCCACGGGGCCTACCGCTCGAAGTATGCAACTGACGGTGCCGTGCGGCTGCCGGCGCGGTCCTGGCAGCGGATCTCCTCCGGCCGCGGCGCCAAGGGCGAACGTTGGTACGACCCTCGTCAGCCACCCCGCGCGCTGTTATCGTGTAACGCAAGGAGACTCTGAGAACGTGTTGGGAAAGCGGCTACGAGGCCGCAGCTGGCTGCCAGGCTCGGCGGCCAGGGGCGGGTGCGAGTCGGCGGGTCATGAGTCCGATCATGGACCACTTGATCATGGCCTCGGCGTGTTCGGGGAGCCGTTC
>JBBSQN010000260.1:0-3488 GCA_038257875.1 Mycobacteriales bacterium | reverse complement strand
GCCTCTACGACCTGTTCGACCTCAACCGATTCGCCCCCACCCCTCGACCAGCTTAGGT
Organism: Mycobacteriales bacterium; assembly: GCA_038257875.1. GTDB lineage: Bacteria > Actinomycetota > Actinomycetes > Mycobacteriales > Pseudonocardiaceae > Pseudonocardia. The sequence goes on along the minus strand of JBBSQN010000260.1, from coordinate 3,430 downwards.
ACTACAACCAGCCGCCCCCTGAACCCACCCTGAACAGCACAAACACCAGCCAAGATCGAACTAAGGGGGAAGGTGCCGCTAGGCTTCGGGAAGGGCAACTTCAAGGCGCTGTTCGAGGCCATCGAGCGGGAACAGGCGCGCCGGGGCAACCTGTAGCGTCCAGATCAGGTGGCGGTCCAGCCGACCCAGCGCTGCGGGGTGACCACCAGTACCGGCCCGTCCGGTGGATCAGCGGCGTAGGGCGGGTACTTCGCCGCGAGCGCGGCGAGGGCCTGCTCCCGCACCGACCCCGTCAGGTGAACCGCGGCAGTGCCGTCCACGCGCACCCACCACAGGGCCGTCCAGTCCTCGGTGTAGTGGTCCACGATCAACGCCACCCGCGGGTCGGCGCGGACGTCGTCGAGGCGGGCGAGGCGGGTGCTGCGCTTGGGCTTGAGCTCGTCCACCGCGGCACAGATCAGGTCGTCGACCAGCGCGAACGTGACCGGCACCAGCCGCGGAGCGCCGTCTGGGCGCACGGTGGCCAGTCGGGCCACCCGCCCGGACGCGAACCGGGCACGTCGCTGCGCGAGGTCGAGGGTCGGCATTAGGCCACGGACGCGGGCAGGAGCGGCGCCGGTGTCATCGGCCCAGTTTGCCGTCGGTACCCCCGGGTCCACGACCTCACCGCCGACGTCGCCGGAGTCGCCAGGTTCTGTCGGTGCCCGGTTGTACGGTCCGCACGTCCCGCCACTCCCACCGAACGGAGCCCACCCATGCCCGGCACACCCGGTCCCGTCGCCGACGAGCACGCCGGCCTGCTCGCCTTCCTGGCCCCGCAGCGCTACGTCCTACGCATCGCCGCCTACGGCCTCACCGACGAACAGGCCATCGCCGCCCCCAGTACCAGCCCACTCACCGTCGGAGGTCTGATCAAGCACTCGGCGCTCACGGAGCGGAGCTGGATCGCCATCATGGCGGGCCACCCAAGCACCGGTCAGGACGCCTACCAGGACACGTTCTCCCTGGCTGCGGGCGAGACGCTCGCCGACGTGCTGGCGCTGTCCGACGAGGTCGCCCGCGAGACGGAGGAGGCACTCGCCGCCGAGCCCGATCTCGGACGTCCGATCCCGGTGCCGCGGGGTGTTCCGTGGTTCCCGCTCGACGTCGAGGCCTGGTCGGTGCGGTGGGTGCTGCTGCACCTCATCGAGGAGACCGCGCGGCACGCGGGCCACGCCGACATCGTGCGCGAGTCGATCGACGGCGCGACAGCGTTCCCGCTGATGGCCGCGGCCGAGGACTGGCCAGCCACCCCGTGGATGCAACCGTGGGAACCCGCCTCGCCGAGCCCCTAGATCGCGAGGGTCGGTGGAACAGAATCCCTCGTGTCGGGGTTAGATGCAGGTAGTTGCAAGGACAACCACCTGGAGGTCCCGATGCCAGCCGTCACCGTCTCCGACATCACCGTCCTGCCCCGTGTCCCCGCGCCCGGTGTCGCGGCGCTCGACCGGCCGGTGACGTCGGTGACCACGGCCCCGTCCGGGTTCGAAGGCGAGGGCTTCCCCGTCCGCCGCGCTTTCGTCGGTGTGGACCTGCGCGACCTCGACCCGTTCCTGATGATGGACCAGATGGGCGAGGTCGAGTACGCGCCCGGTGAGCCCAGGGGCACGTCCTGGCATCCGCACCGGGGATTCGAGACCGTCACCTACATCATGGACGGCACCTTCGAGCACCAGGACAGCCACGGCGGTGGCGGGGTGATCACCAACGGCGACACCCAGTGGATGACCGCGGGTGGGGGGCTGCTGCACATCGAGCGGCCACCGGAGGCGCTGGTCGCCAGCGGCGGGTTGTTCCACGGCCTGCAGCTGTGGGTGAACCTGCCGCGGACCGCCAAGTGGCTGGAGCCCCGGTACCAGGACCTGCGCGCGGGCGAGTCCACCCTGCTCACCACTTCCGACGGCGGCGCGCTGATCCGCGTGATCGCCGGTTCGCTCGCCGATCACACCGGTCCCGGGTCGACGCACACCCCGATGGCGATGATGCACGCCACCCTCGCCCCCGGTGCCACCGTCGCACTGCCGTGGCAGCCGGACTTCAACGCGCTGGTCTACGTCCTGTCCGGCGCCGGAAGCGTCGGCGCCGAGAAACACCCGATCCGCACCGGGCAGGCCGCGGTGTTCGGGCGGGGGAACACGATCACCGTCACCGGCGACGAGAAGCAGGAGTCCCGCCTCGCCGGGCTCGACGTCGTGATCCTCGGCGGGCGTCCGATCCGCGAGCCGATCGCCTGGGCGGGCCCGTTCGTCATGAACACCCGGGCCGAGGTGCTGGCAGCGTTCGAGGACTACCAACAGGGCAAGCTCGGCGTCGTCCCGGCCAGCTCCGTGCCCACCCGATGACCCATGGCCTGCTGACCTGGGATCGCAGTCGTCGACGTCGGTTGCCGGGCGATCCGCGCGCCATTTGTGGTCTTCACAGAGTCCACGGGCTCTGCGAGGACCACAATGAGCGCGCGGAGACATCGCCAACGACCGGCGCAGGGTCGATCACCGCAGGTCAGCCGTCACTGTGCCTCACGACTGTGCCGGGTTCCCGCAGCGTCGGCCAATGCGAGAATTGCACGTCCAACGTCCTTGACATCGCAAAAGACTGCTCCTGCTCCCGCGGCCCTGAGGTCGGCGATGGTGGACTTTCCTGAGGCCACCGCGATCATATGCACACCTGCAGCCAGTCCGGCAGCGACGTCCTTGGGTGTGTCACCAACGGTTACCGTGCTACTCCTGTTGAATGCTATACTGGTTTTCGCTGCAGCACGTTCCTGAGCTATCGCCACCAACTCAGTCCGTTCCTGCTGGTCATCGCCATAAGCGCCCACCTCCAGCTCGAGGAAGCTGTCCAGCCCAAAGACCTCCAGCTTGATCCGCGCCACCGCACGCAGGTTGCCGGTCAACACCGTCTGATAGATCCCCGGAGCGGCCGCCAACTCGGCGAGGGTGTCGCGGGCTCCGGGTAGCGCTCCTCCGATGGCTCGTAGCTCATCCCGAGCATTCTCATAGCCCGCCACCAGGGCGTCCGCCAGAAGATGGGTACGCTCTTCGGTTGGCTCGAGCCCGTTGATGGCCAAGCTCTCCCGCATGATGTCGTACTCAGTTCGGCCCGACATATCGGCACGGTTGGTGAGAGGCGTCCCGGTCGCAGCGAGGAACGCTCGCTCGAAGACCGCCCCGCCGACTCCCCTGGTCTCGATCAGGGTGTGGTCGACGTCCCAGAGCACCAGGAGACGCGACCGATCGTGCGTCGTGACAGGCTCAGACCTCCGGAAGTTGGGTGTGGGTTGTAGTTGAGGTCGGTCAGGTTGTGGTGATGGTGTAGGTGATGGGGCGGTGGTCGCCGGGGATGTGGGGTGGGGTGGTGTTGAGCTCGTCGAGCAGGAGTCGTAGTGCCCGGG
>JBBSQN010000259.1:0-3502 GCA_038257875.1 Mycobacteriales bacterium | reverse complement strand
CGTCCTCGACCACGCCGACCTCCCCGACACGGGCGGATCCCGCCCGCACCTGAACGTGCTCCTCTCCTGGGAGGACCTGCAGGCGCAGACGCGGGCGGCGATGCTGGACTTCGGCGGCACCCTGAGCCCGGAGGCGTTGCGGATGCTGGCCTGTGACGCCGCGGTCATCCCCATCGTCATGAACGGAGCCGGGCAACCCCTCGACGTCGGGCGCAGCAAGCGCACCATCCCCGACGGACTCCGCCGCGCGGTGGCCACCCGCGACCGCGGGTGCGCGTTCCCCGGGTGCGGGCGGACGGTGTCGTGGTGCGAGGTCCACCACATCCGCCCCTGGCAGGACGGCGGTCCGACCTGCCTGACCAACTGCGTCATGCTCTGCACCGCCCACCACCGGTTGCTGCACCACCCGGGATGGTGTGTGCAGATCCGTGACGGGCTACCGGAGTTCCTCCCACCGTGCTGGATCGACCCTGACCGGCTCCCCCGGCGTAAACCCCTCGCACACCTGATCAACGGGCCCTGAACCCGATCACCGCTCACGCGGGCGGCCGCACCCCGGTGCAGCCGCCCACGTGCGGCACTCAGAGCCTGGTGGTGAACCACAGCGGACCCGGCCGGGCCTGTGGGCGCGGGTAGCGATCTGGTCACGTCGAGGTGTCGAGACACCGGTGGCGAAGCCGACATCCCGGGTGGTTGATGTGTCACCGCCGTCTGGTCCGTGACGACGAGCGGCTGCCCGCCATCACGAAGCCACCATCCTGCGGACCTGAGACGTCTACCAACAGGCTCTAAGGCGTCCCGCGGGTAACGGCACTGGTCCAGAGCTCCCGACCGCGTGGATCGGTAGGCGAGGATCGGGCGGGTGCCCGCCGTCTTGTACGTCACGCCGCTGGACATCGAGGACGTTGTCCTGACGGTGCCCGATGCGGTGCGCCGTCTGGCGCACCGCGCGCGGGTGACGGCGTGGGCGGGGGACTGGTCCTCGGGCGCGCTCGTCACCTGCGATCCCGTCGTCGTCGCCCGGTCGGATGCGGACCCGTTCGCGGTGTTCACCCGGCTGCCCGCGGTCGAGCCCGACCCGGCGTATCCGGAGGCCGTCGGTGGCGGCTGGTTCGGTTACCTCTCGTTTCCGGCCCGCGGTGGGGTGCCGTCGTTCCCGCGGGCGTCGCTGGCGTGGTACCGCGACGTGCTGCGCTTCGACGGCGCCCACTGGTGGTACGAGGCGCTGCTCGACGACGGCTTCGGTCGGACCGAGGCCGCGGCCCGATGTGCGGACCTGTGCCGGGATCTGGTGACGCCGGCGCACCCCGAACCCGCCCGGCTGGAGGTGACCGGCGTGCCCGACGCGACCGCGCACGTCGTCGCCGTCGAGCGGTGTGTACAGGCCATCCGGTGCGGTGAGATCTACCAGGCCACCATCGCCTGCACCATCGAGGGGAGGTTGCACGGTTGTCCGCACGACGGTTGGGCGCGGCTGGTGGAGGCCTACGCCCCGGCCCGCGCCGCGCTGGTGGCCGACCCGGCGGGCACGGCGGTGAGCGCGAGCCCGGAGCTGTTCCTGCGCCGCCGCGGCCGGGAGGTGCTCACCGCACCGATCAAGGGCACTCGGCCACGCACCGGCGGCCCTGCGGATGATCACGAGCTGGATGCCGCGGAACACCGGCGGCTCGCCGCGTCGGAGAAGGACGCCGCGGAGAACGTGATGATCGTCGACCTGATGCGCAACGACCTCTCCCGCGTCTGCGCGACCGGCAGCATCCGGGTACCGCGACTGCTCGACGTCCAGGCGCACCCGGGCGTCTGGCACCTGGTGTCGACCGTGCAGGGTGTGCTGGCCGCCGGGTGCGACGACGCCGACCTGCTCGCCGCCGCGTTCCCGCCGGGATCGGTGACCGGCGCGCCGAAGATCCGCGCGGTCGAGCTGGTCGAGACGCTGGAGACCACGCCACGGGGGCTGTTCACCGGTGCGATCGGCTACGTGAGCCCGCTGGCCGGGCTGGAGCTCGCGGTCGCGATCCGCACGCTGGAGGTCGCGCCGGGCGGTCATGCCCGACTGGGCGTTGGCGGGGGGGTGACGGTGGACTCGACCCCCGTCGAGGAGTGGGCCGAATGCCTGACGAAGGCCGCACCCGTCCTGCGTGCCCTCGGCGCGGCGCCGCTCGACCCGGGGCCGGGGCTGCGCGGCGCCGCGCTCGCCCGGCGCGAGCGCGGACTGTTCGAGACACTGCGCGTCGTCGACGGGCGCCCGCTGCGCGTGGCCGAGCACGTGCGCCGGCTGCGGACCTCCTACGCCGAGTGCTACGGCACACCGCTGACCGCTGACGTGGCCGGCGCGGTCGCGGACGCCGTCACCGGATGTCCCGGTGTCTGGCGGGTGCGCGTCGACGCCGCGCCGGGCGTGCCGGACCGAGTGTGGGTCACCGCCCGGCCGTGTCCACCGCCGGTGCCGCTGGACGCCCAGCCGGGGCTGGTGCTGCGCCCACACCGGCTGGGACCGGCCGGTGCGCCGCGGCACAAGTTCGTCGACCGGGCCTGGATCGAGGCGATCGAGGCGCCGCTCGCCGCCGATGAGGCAGCCCTGCTCGTCGACCACCGGGACCGGCTGCTGGAGGCGACCCGCTCCTCGGTCTTCGTCGTGCGCTCCGGCGTGCTGGCGACCTCGCCGCTGGACGGCCGCGTGCTGCCGGGCACGGCGCGCCGAGCCGTGCTCGACGCGCTGGACGGGGCTGGTCTGCCCTACGACCTGGTCGCGCCCGCCGTCACCGAACTGCCCGGCGCGGACGGGGTGTTCCTCGTCAACGCCGTCCGCGGCGTGCAGTGGGTCCGGGCGGCGCCGGGGGTCACCTGGGCGGCGCCGGACCGGCTGACCCGGTACGTGGCCCGGCTGCTGGACCCCGGAACAGGGCGACGCAGCGGCCGTCCGAGCTGGTAGACCTGCGGTGGGCGTCCGAGCGTTGTTCGACACCCGGTAGAGCTGGGTTGCCGCCGTCGGGCACAGTGGGGGCATGCGTGCTCGCACCCCCTCCCCGTCCACCTCCGCCCGGGTCTTCCGGGTCGTCGCGATCGCCGAGGCCTGCTCCTGGGCGGGGTTGCTGGCCGGGATGTTCGTCAAGTGGGTCCTGCGCGGCGACGACATCGGCGTCAACGTCTTCGGGCCCATCCACGGCGCGCTGTTCGTCGCCTACGTCGTGGTCACGCTTGTGGTGGCCCGGGTGTTGCGCTGGAACCTGCCGACCACCGCCCTCGCGTTGGTGGCGAGCATCCCGCCACTGGCCACGCTGTGGTTCGTGCGTCTCGCCCGGCTCCGCGGAAAGCTCGCTGAGCCTGCACCGGCACGTGCCCGGTAAAACTGCGACCAAGCCTCAGACCTCCGGAAGTCGCTGATGGATTCGGCTGTTGGCCTGGGGTTTTCGTGACCTGATCGTTCCCGAAAGTAGCTGAGATCTGGCCTGGTTTCCGGTAGTGTCGGTGCGTGTCCTCGACGACGACCCAACCGGTGCTG
>JBBSQN010000258.1:0-3574 GCA_038257875.1 Mycobacteriales bacterium | reverse complement strand
CCGTCGTGGACTCGTGCCCGAACACCACGCGGGTGCCGTTGCGTTGGGCGGCCTCGAAGTCGGCGATCGTCACCACGCGTTCCGGCGGGACGCCGAGTCCGAGCGCGAGGTCGGTGTAGCCCTGCCCGAAACAGTCCAAGAACGCCGCCACACCCTCAGGTGCGGCGGCCCGCAGCCGCCGCACCAGATCGTCGCCTCGGTTGACCGGCTCCACACCCACGCCCCTGAGCCAGGTGTCGTTGTCAGGGCCTGCCACGCCGAGCACCCTGACGCCGTCCTGCACGAGCAACTGAACCAGGACCGAGCCCACGCCGCCCGCCGCGGCGGTCACCACCACAGTCTCGCCCGGCTGCGGAGCCAGCGCGTCGCGCATCGCGACCGCGGTGCCGCCCGCGACGTACAGGCTGCCCGCCTGCTCCCAGGACACCTGCTCGGGGCGACGGGTGATCTGCTCGGCCGGGACCGCGACGTACTGGGCGTGTGCGGTGCGGACCCCAGACCAGCCGATCACCTCGTCCCCGATGGCCCAGCCAGTCACCTCCGCGCCGACATCGACGACGCGACCGGCGAAGTCGCTGCCTTCACCCATCGGGAACGCCGCGGTCCGCTCAGGGTCCATTGCCCCTTCCCGGATCATCGCCTCGCCCGGATTGACTGACGTGGCGACCACCTCAACCACCACCCCACCGGGAGCGGCCTCTGGGACGTCGACGTCCCGGACCTTGAGCACCCCCACGCCGCCGTACTCGTCCAGCCTGACCGCGCGCATCCGTGTCGCCATGCCTCCACCCTTGAGGTGTGTCTGACCAAATACAGGAGTGGATCACTGGAATACCAGCCAGGACCGGCTCGTGATCATGGTTGGTCCTCCGTCTGGTTTCGACGGTAGGCGATGCGGGCCTCGCGCGCTCGGGTGAGGCCGTCGCGGCGGGCTTGGCGGAGGGCCTCGCCGCGTCCCTTCGTGTTCGTCGTCAGGGGTGACGTGGCCGATGCTGGCGTGCAGCCGACCGACCTGGCCCGCTACGGCGAGTACGAGCTCGACGCAGTCGCCGCCACCGTCAACAACCGGCCCCGCAAGACACTCGGATGGAAGACACCAGCCGAGGCCTTGCATGAGCAGATAGGGTCGCTCCAACGGGCGTGGGGGTGTGCAGAATGCCTTGGTGGACAAGGCATCCAAGCTCACCGACGCCAAGCCGGCGCCGGTGCGGATGCTCGGGCTGGACGAGACCCGGGCCGGGTCGGTGCGCTGGTTCTGGCGCGACGCGCAGGACGGCGTCCCGGCCGGGTGGCAGCTGACGAATCCGTGGATGACCAGCTTCGTCGACCTGGACACAGACCGGGCGGGCTGGCTGCTCCCTGTGCGTCAATCCTGAAGAAGTGGGGCCTGGTCAAGCCCGGGGGGGTTTGGTTCTGGCCGTTCCTCGGGCCGGTTCCGCCGGTTTCTGGCAAGGCGCCAGTGTCCGGTGGCGGGGTCAAGGATCGGCCCGCAGGGCCGACCGCGAAGCGGCCGTAGGTCCTTGACGGCGTCGCCGGCGGCTGGCGCACGCTGTGGCGGCGGGAACGCGGGTTGGACGCTCTCCTGTGGGGGGGAAGGTGCGGGTGGGCGGTCGTCGTCTCCAGGTTCCGGACCGAATGCCGGAGGGCAGGCCGAGGGCTCGGCTGCCGGTCATCCCTTCGCCCCGTCTCGGGGCATGGAGCGGCGGCCGCGGTCGGGCGGGGTCAATCAGACGGGCGACCTCGCCGGCGAGCGGGGGTCATGACGCACAACGACTCCGCACCCGACCGCGTCCGAGCCTGGTCTCACGCCGCCTCCCGGTCACCGGTGGTGTTCAGGGCGCGGATGTGCCTGTCCCGCAGCCCGTAGAACACCAGGTGCAGCAGCCGGCGGGCGGTGGCCACCACGGCGATGTTGCGGCCGCGGCGTTCGACCAGCCGGGCCCGGGAGGCGACCAGCCAGCCCGCCGACGCCGGGGTGTGCTGCACCGCCTCGATCGCCGCCCAGCGGACCAGCCGGCTGCCCTGCTTGGTGATCGAGCCGCGGTGCACGGTGGTGTCGGACTCGCGGTGCCGCGGGGTCAGGCCGGCCCAGCAGCACAGCTGCTCGGGACGGGCGAAGCGGGAGACGTCGCCGATCTCGGCGACGAACACCGCGGCCAGCACCGGGCCGACCCCGGGGATCGCCTGGATCGCCCGGTACCCGGGGTCGCGGGCCAGCTGGGCCTGCACCCGGGCGGTGACGGCGTCGATCTCGAAGTCGAACGCCTCGATCAGCCGACGCAGCGAGGCGATCCGCGCGGCATACGGCGGGTCCAGGTGCAGCCGGTCCAACAGGGTGGCGCCGGCCACCCCGAACAGGTCCGACACCGTCACCTGCACACCCTGCTTGGCCAGCACCCCGTGCACCTGCGCCTTGAGCCCGGACCGCAGCGCCACCAGCTTGGCCCGGTGCCGGACCTGCTCGCGCAACGCCCGAGTCGCCGGTGGCGCGATCCACGCCTCGGGCAGTCGGTGCATCCGCAGCAGGTCAGCCAGGTCCGCGGCATCCCGGACATCGTTCTTCACCCGCCGGTAGGTGAACCCCTTCACGCCCAACGGGTGCGCCAGATGCACCGACGCGCCGGCGTCGGCGAGCACGTCGGCGGCCCAGTACCAGCCGTAGGTGGCCTCCAACACCACCTCCGGTGCGGGACCCGCCTTGGCCACCTCAGCCGCCAAGGTGAGCGGATCGTTGTCGATGCGGGTCCACCCCAGCTGCTCTCCCTGCGGGGACATCCGCACCAGCACGGTGCGCCGGCGGTGCAGATCGATCCCCACGATCTGCCGATCCTCGTACTGTGTGCTCACCGGGGCCTCCTTCATCGTCGAGACGTGAGCACCCCCAGCATCCGCCGGGGAGTCACGAGGAGCGGAGGCCCCGCTCCTTCATCGCATCAGGCTGAGTCGAGACACCCCGGGTAGGGTCTGCTCCCTTCAAGAACGGGGCGAGAACAGGGTTGATCACGTTGACGATGACCAGTACGGACCTGCACCCGGTGGTGCCGGTCGGTGATGGGGCCGTGGGCGTCGGGCGCGCCGCGCCCGACTAACAGTCCCGAAGGGCCGGCGGCGTGCCAGGCGGTCCTTCGCTAGCCAGGCCCGCAGCGCCCCGGCGCGGATAGAGCGCGTGGAAGCCGATGCGGTTGTCGGCGGCGACGTGCTGGTGGTGGGCGTCGGCGACCAGTTGCAGGTAAGCGATGCCGGCGGCCGGCGCTGGGGCCGGCCCGGGTGTCTCGGGCCGGGCCGCGGGGTGCGTGTGGCGGGTGATCACGTGCGGCACCGCGGGCCCGAAGCTGCGGTCGTGGTAGCGCACGTCGATGTTCTCCAGGTTGAACGGGGAGAACTCCAGCTCCACCTTGCGGCCGGCCAGCGCGGCTTCGACCTGGTAGGTGTCGCCGTGCAGCGACACCGTCGCGGTCTTGGTGACGGTGCGCAGAGCCGACCACAAGAACGCCTCGGTCAACGCGCCGGTGGCCAGCATGCTCGGGCCGTGCCCGGCCCGGTCCCATCCGTCGGTCCAGCGTTGCAGCGGGCT
>JBBSQN010000257.1:0-3735 GCA_038257875.1 Mycobacteriales bacterium | reverse complement strand
TCACCGCCTTCCTCACCGACACCCCGCCCGGCGTGGTGCCCGGCCAAGCCGCCGGGCTCGAGCTGCGCCACCGCCAACACGCCCGCGTCGAGGACCGCATCCGCCAGGCCAAGGCCGCCGGGCTGCGCAACCTGCCCTGCCTTATCTTGAGTCGACGTGTGGATCATGGCTGTGAGCAGGGCGGATGCGTTGTGGACTTGTCCGCAACGTGGTCGTCGTCGGTGTCGTTTCAGCAGGGTCCGTTGAGTTCGGCGGGTCGTTTCTCGGGCGTGTCGCGGCCACCGGGGATCTTGCCGACGATGGTCGCCGCGCGGTGTTCGCCGAGGGCGTGGGCCAGTGCGTCGCGCAACTGTGCGTTGTCCCGCTCGAGGCGGTGGATCCGGTCGGTGGCGGCCTCGAGGCGGCGTAGCAGGGAGGTGTCCGAGGCCCGCTGCCGCTGGGGAGGGGGAGCGGCTGAGGGCTGGGGCTGGTGGCGTCCACGCAGCCGTTCGATCTCGGCGCGCAGGTCTTGCTGGGCGTAGAGCCAGGAGCGCGAGACGCCCGCCTCGCGCGCGAGGGTGTCGATGGTGATCGGGCTGCCGGTGGCGTCCATGCGCCGCAGGGCGGCGATGGCCTGCTGGCGGGTGCGGTCGGCGCGTGCTCGTGCGGCCGCGACGACGTGCTGGGAGTTGTCAGACCGCATCGGCTGCTCCGTCCTGCTCGTCCGGGGCCTGGACCTCGACCTCGCCGATCATCCGGTCGAGGTTGGTCAGGACCTGCTGGTTCATCTGGGCGACGCGGGTGTGGCCGGCTGCCTCGGCGCTGTCGATCAGGGTCAGGGTCCGTCCGCGGTGCTCGCGTAGCTCGGGCAGGAACTGCGGCCCGGTCAGGAACACCGGGCAGGTCAGGCAGGCGTTGGCGTGTGGGCAGCTCTTCTGCACCGGCAGGCCGCAGTAGCCGTGCGGCAGGGTCTGGGTGGCGATGCCGTAGCGGGTCTTGGCCCACTGGGCCTGACCCAGCGGCCCGTCGGGGTCCAGGGCGACCCGCTCTCCCTTGATGTTGACCTTGGTGGCCTGCTCCCACCGGCGGCGGACGGTCTGGTCGGTGATCCGCGCGTAGTGCGCGGTCATCTCGGTCGAGTCGTGGTCGAGTAGGACGCGGACGACTTCTTGGGGGACGTCGCGGTTGATCAGCCGGCAGGCGAAGGTGTGCCGCCACTGGTGCGGGGTCAGCCGAGCCGGCTCGCCGTGCTCGTCGCGGATCTCGCAGTCTTCCAGCCAGCGGTTCAGCATCGCCCGGTAGCTGTGATAGGTCAGGGCGCGTTGACCGTTGGCGTTGCCGGCCAACGCGGGGAACAGGTGCGGGTGCTGCTCGGGCCAGCGCGCGGCGACGCACTGCTGCTGGGCGCGGATCTGGGCTTGGAGCTCCTCGTCGATGGGGACGGCGGCCTCACGACGCATCTTGTGGTTCAGGTAGCGAAGGTAGGGCGCGCCCTGGCCGTCGTGGACCAGGCAGTCGAAGCCGAGGGTGCAGGCGTCGGAGGCCCGCAGCCCGCACCTGATCAGGATCAAGGTGAGCAGCCGCCCTTGCGGATGCGGCCACCGGTCGAGGTTGGCCGGTGACTCGACCTGGGCCATCACGTGCTCGGCGAGGCGGCGGGACACCCGCGGTGGGCGCCGGGGGGTGTCCCCGGTGAAGAACACCGCGGTGGTCGGCAGCGTGTCGTCCCAGCCGTGCTGGCGGATGGCCTGGAAGAACATGCTCACCGCGGTGACCGCGTCCTCCCTGACCCCGAGCCCGTCCGGCCCGGTGACGAGCCAGGCCAGGTAGCGTTCCAGCAGCGGCCGGTCCAGATCGGCCAGGGCATCCACGGTGGGTACGACCTGGCCCAGGAAGGCACTGAACCTGGTCAGCCCCGCGATGTCGTTCAGGACGGTGCCCACCGCCAGTCCGCAGGTCAGGCGCAGCCGTGCCCACCGCTTGGCCAGCTCCCGCAGCCAGGGCTGGTGAATCCGGTCGAAGCGCAGGTGGTTACGGGCGTCGGGTGCCTTGCCGGCGTTGGTCGTCAGGCCGGTCAAAGTGTGCAGCCGCCACACGTCGCGCGGGTACTCCACCTCCCAGCCGGTGCCGTCGCGCAGGGTCTGGACGGCCTCACGGGCGTGCACGACGAAGCCCTGATACCAGAAGCCTTTGGCGGCGGTCAGCTCGCGCCACCGCTCCTCGTCGTGGTCGAGGAGGGAGGCCACGCCGGCGTTGCTGGCCAGCCGTAGGGCCCAGGTCACCACCGGCGGCGGCGCCGTGATCGTCGCTTGGTCGTGGCGGCACTGGACCGCGTACTGGAACTCCAGCTTCAGCTGCGGGGTGAGCCCGCGGAAGTCGATGCGTGCCTTGCCGCGCAGCAGGCAGTGCGCGATGTAGTCCTCGACGTCGGGACGGCCCAGCTGCTGCCAGCGGGTCTCGTGGGACTTGCAGAACGTGTGCTTGTCGTTCTCGGTCCACAGCGTGCAGAACGGCAGCCCGCACTCAGTCGTGTCCTGCCTGCCCACGGCCGGCTGGCAGGCCGCCCACGCGGCCGGATCGTCGATGCCCGAGCGGGTCCAGGTGCTGCGGTGGCGCATGCACAACCCGCAGCCGCTGGTGCCGAACCGGCAGCCTGGCACGGTGCAGGACGACAGGCCGGCGCGTCCCTTCAGTGCCGGTCCGGGGCTGGCCAGGAAGCCCGCCATGTCCGGGCGGCCCAGGGACCGCCACCTGTTGCTGTGTCCGCCGCAAAGCCCGTACTCCCAGCCGGAGCGGTCACAGCCGGGCACCGAGCACGGTGGCCGGCCCAGCACCGGGTCGCCGGGGTCAGGGAGATAGACGTCGACGCGGAACTGCGGGCGGACCGCGGCCAGCAGCTTCTCCAACACCCCGCTGGTCCCTGCCGGTCGCCCGGCCGGGGCAGTCACAGCTGAACCTCCCGCCCGGTGAACCAGCCCGCAGCCTCCAGCGTCGCTCGGGCGTCCTCGACGGTGAGGTGGCCGTAGGTGTCCACGGTTGTGGTGATCGAGGCGTGACCGAGCAGCTCCTTCACGCTCTCCATCCCGGCACCCTTGCGCAGCAGCCAGGTCGCGTAGGTGTGCCGGAACAGGTGCGGGCCGAAGCCGATCCCGATGCGGCGGCGCAGCCGTGCCACCAAGTCGTAGACCGCTGGATAGCTCAGCGGATGCCCGTAGGGGCGGCCCCACAGGTTGACGAAGACGTAGTCGGAGTCCAGCGCCCCGTACTCCCCGGCCAGGTAGTCGGCATACAGCCGGATCAGCTCCGCACTGGCCGGGATGGTCCTGGACCGGCCCGCCTTGGCGCGAGCCCGGTTGTCGTTGTGCCGCGGCATCACCGTCACCTGGCGTTCGGCGATCGCGATGTCCTCGTGCCGCAGCCCCAGCGCCTCACCGATGCGCATCCCGGTGTCCAGGAGCGCGGCGAACAGCAACCGGTCCCGCAGGTGCTCGCACGCGTCCAGGATCGTCTGGGCCTCGCCGGCGGTCAGGACCTGCGGGCGCGGTGCCGGCCTCGCCAAGGTGATCGACCGCCGGCGCTGGGAGTTGCCCTTGGTGACGTGATGCAAGAACGGCTTGTAAGAACGTGTTGGGAAAGCACTCGGCGAGCCTCCGTGACTGTTGTGACTGAGGTGGCCAGTGTGGCGGTGTGGCGTCCACTTCCCCGCGCCCCTATCCCTCCGATCTGACCGATGAGCAGTGGGCGTTGATCGCGCCG
>JBBSQN010000256.1:0-3735 GCA_038257875.1 Mycobacteriales bacterium | reverse complement strand
CGGACACACCGTTCGTCTCATTGCTGGTCGCAGTCACACAAGACTCCTTCGTCATCGGACCCGCCGCTTACACAGACCATCTGACACCCCTAAGAAGGCCGCGCTGCTCAGCCACGTCTCCGCCGACGGGGCCGAGTGGATCCACGCCGTGGTGGCCGAACGCGCACCCGCCGCGGTGCTGTGCCTGGACCCCTTCCACGTCGTGGCGTGGGCGACCAAGGCGTTGGACGCGGTCCGCCGCGACCTGTGGAACGAGCTGCGCCGCACCGGCCGGGTCGGCCGGGCCCGCGGCGGCTGAAGGGCAGCCGGTGGGCGCTGATGAAGAACCCCGGCGACCTGACCGGTGAACAGCGCACCACCCTGGCCGGCGTCGCCGCCACCAACAAGGCGCTCTACCGGGCCTACCTGCTCAAGGAGCAGCTGCGCGCCGTGTTGCCCGCCAAGGGCGCCCACCGGCGGGTGCTGCTGGCCGGCTGGCTGGCCTGGGCCCGCCGATCCCGGCTACCCGGCTTCTCCACCTCGCCAAGACCATCGACCGCTACCGCGACCTGATCTGGAACACCCTGGACCACGAACTGTCCAACGCCGGCTCCGAGGCCACCAACGTCCACCTGCGAGTACTGACCCGCCGCGCCTACGGGTTCCACACCCCCGAAACGTTGATCGCCATGGCCATGCTCACCAGAGGCGGCCTCTGCCCCCAGCTACCGGGACGCGTCCCATGAACAACCCACGGGAACGGCAGGAGACCCTTCGAATCCCGTCCGCTTCGGGCGCCTCGCGCACCTCATGGGCCTGACGCTCGCGCCAGTCGCCGGCCAATGCAGCGGGGCCCCCAACTCGGGTCCAAACAGTCATGCACCGACCTGAAGACCGGCACCCAGCGTGCAGCGTGTGGTCGACGATTGCGTCGTAGTCAACTGGCCGCCACGCAGATCACGGTCGTCACCGCACCATTCGAGGCCGGTGCAGTTCCGTGGGCCGATGGGCCTGCGGTGCGCGCTCACTCATCGGGCTCGGAAACGTTCACGATGCCGGATGCAGCCCTTCGGAGGCGCCCGTCGGTGGTGATCAGATTCGCGGCGAGCGACTCCGCCAGCGCGACATACAGCGCGTCGCGAACCGCGATGCGGTCTGTCAGTGCCCACGCGACCGGCAGCAGGGGCTGGAGCGGCCATCGCTTGGCACCGAGAGTTCCGAGCGCCTGGACGCGCTCGGTCTCACGGGTCAACCGGCCGGCGCGTTTGAGGCGACCGAGTGCCGAGAGGACTTCCGCATCGAGGTGGGCCGGCGCCGCGACCGCACCAGCCGCAGCGAGGTGCCGTCGAAACGGATCAGCGGCGGGCAAGTCACAGATCAGGTCGACCACCACCGCGGCATCGATGACGGCGATGGTCAACGACCCACCCTCGCGTCATCCTCGGCGCGCGTAGCGGCGACGAGTTCCGCGCCGGATGGTGCGCCCCCATGGTTCGGACCGAGCTCGCGCAGATGCCCGAGCCACTGCTCCATGGAGGGTACGGCCACGTGCTCGGTGAGAACGTCACGCAGGTAGGCACGAAGGCTCTTGTCCTCGGCGGCGGCGCGACGAGTGAGTTCGGCATGCACCTCGGCTGGTAGGCCTCTGATCAACACGTCCATACGACCACGATATCACTCTGATAGTCGCTCGACATGGCGCTCGCCTGGTCGTACCGCAGACGGATCGCCACCTGGGAACGGTCGACGCGTCTCGTGCGTACCCCTCATCGTTCCCCGGTCTCGTTACGCGCTGTGCTGGTCAGGTGAGCGGGGTGAGCACGGCGATCTGTGGACCGTAGGGTCGGTCGACGAGCTGGTAGCAGAACCGCTCGTGGACGTCGCCGTAGGTCCAGGTGACGTCGGCCCACACGGTGCCGGGTGCTTCGAGGATCACCGAGATCGTCTTCTCGATGGTGTCAACGCCCTCGTACTGCCCCCAGCCGGCGGCGAAGAACTGCTCGGTCTGCGACGAGTCGCTGACGGCGATCGACTGGCCCGGGAACAGGATCAGGGCGGGGATCGCGTACATCTCGGCGATCGTGGTGGCGTCGCGGGCCAGCAGCGCGGTGGCGTAGCGGTCGAAGAACTGGGCGGTGGTCTCGGTGGTCATCGTCATGTGAGCAGGCTAGGAAGGAAACGTGACACGCGTGCGTCGTCTTCTGGAGGAGAACGTCATGGCCGGACAGGACCGGGTCGACCTCGCGGCCGCCTCCCGTGACAGTGTCCTCGCGCTGCGTCGCGTCGAACGTCAGCAGGAGCTGATCGAACGGCTCCACGCCGCCCACGGGACCCGCCTACAGCTGACCGCACTCGCCGCCGACCTGCGCGTCTCCGCGCGCACCCTGGCCCGCGACGTCGAACGGCTCCGACTCAGCGGAGTACCCCTTCGCACCCACCGCGGCCGCGGCGGCGGAGTCAGCCTGCCCCACACCGGCACCCTCCCACCGATCGTCCTCGACCTCCGGAAGCGGCCGCACTGATCTCCAGCCTCGCCGTCCTCGGCCCCAGCGTGAGCGACAGCGCGACCTCCGCCATGCAGAAGTTGACCGCGACCCTTCAGCCCCGATAGCCGATCCCCCTTACAGCGACGGCCAGCAGACGCGGCCACCGGCGTTCCCATAAGACGAACGGCTACCGGAGCACATTCGGGCTCCCTGCCGATCGGCTCAGGGCGCACGTTGGCCGTCCCGCAGCGGATCCCCTGCGGGACGATGGCGGCGACCGACCGGTGCCGCTTGAAGGTTGCCGCACGCGGTTCGGCCTACGGGACGCTCCGACGAGCCGCAGCCGCCGACTCGGCGACCGATGAGTTCGACCGCCCGGGTTGGTCCTGAACTGCGATGGCCGAGTACAAAACCCCAACAAGGGAGCAGCACATGGTGATCGTCGCAGGACATCTGATCGTCGACCCGCCACAGCGCGAGTCCTACATGGCCGACTGCGTGGGCGTCGTCGAGCAGGCCCGACGCGCACCCGGCTGCCTCGACTTCTCGATCGCCGCCGACCTCGTGGTCCCCGGCCGCATCAACATCTTTGAACGCTGGGAGTCCCAGGCACACGTCGAGACGTTCCGCGGCAGCGGTCCCAGCGAGGAGCAGGGCGCCGCGATGCTCTCCGAGGCGGTGGCGGAGTACGACGTCGCGGACGTACGGCCTCTGATGTAGCCGGGACGTCGTGATTGGCGCCCGCTAGCCGTGCCGCCTGTCGAGCCGCGAAGCGGGCGGCTGCCGTCCCGTACGACAACGACGCCTGCCGGGCGTCGACGGAGCATCACGGTTGGGCCATGACCGTAAGGCGTTCCTGCATCGATGGGCGCACCAGAGTCTCAAGATCGCCTGACGATCTCTCGCCACGTGGCCGCCGGGCTCACAGTTGATCACGTTAACGTGGTCAACTCCCCCTTGACGCGTCCTGCAGGAGGTGCGAAGGGGGAGTACGGCGCGCCCAGGCCACCGGTCGCGCCCCTCGTCCCGCGCGCGGAACGGCGCCTGGCCCGCCGGCGAAGCGTCGACGTATCTGTCGGCCGGGGGCGGTCTCTTACGCCAACGGCAGGCCGACATGGCTCGGCAGCGCCTTAGTGGTCTGACCCGTAAGTTCTTCGGGGGTTCTCAGGCAGCCATGTGGTGATCTTCGGTGGGCTTCTGGTGGGCGTCGATGCGTTGGAGCAGGTCGTGCAGGTCGTGGCGGGTGAACTTCCAGTTGAAGGGCCTGGCG
>JBBSQN010000255.1:0-3776 GCA_038257875.1 Mycobacteriales bacterium | reverse complement strand
TCCGGCGGGAACACCCGCGTCAGCACCCCCACCGACACAAGATCCGACAAGCGACGCTCGGTCTCCGGCTTCTTCCATCCAGCACGCGGCATGCCACCAAACTACACCGTTGGCATCTTAACTGAACGGTATTGGGGCTAGTTGTTGCTGGTTGACGGCGAGTTGCACCTGCTGGTCGGCGATCGCGCCGTCCTGTTGGGCGAGGTTGCGCTGGAACCGCCACTCCTCCTCGCGGCGCTCGAACGAGGCGACGGTCAAGGCGATCTGTCCGCCTGTGGCGGCGGCACTTGCAGCGGCGGAGAGCATCTGCCCGAAGTCGTTTCCCGGGGACCCGAGCAGTCCGAAGCTGAGAACAGTCTTTGCCGACTCCAGTATTCCGCCGGTGCCGAATGCCACCACGGACGCGGCATGGAACGCCGCGGCTGCCCCCATCGCCAAGAGGCCGGCGCTCTCCCAGGCGCTGTACCCACGGTCGAGCTGGTGTTGGAAGTGGCTCTCCTGCAGCTGCGCCCGGCCGCGCTGCAGCGTGGCCAGCGCCACCCCGGTCCCGGCGTCCGCGACCTTCAGCTCGTGCAGGACCTTCGTCGCCGCCGCCACCTGCAGGTCGTTGCGCGCCCGCATCTCGTCGTATGTCCGGGCATCCCGCTGCTCGAGGGCGGACAGGTACGCGGCCTCGACCTGCTGGGCCATCGCCACCAGGTTCTTCGCTCGCTCGACCAGAACGGCGAACCGATGCTGGCTGGGCAGCACCGACTCACCCGCCACCCCGGGCACGGCCGCACCGGCGATGTTGAGCCCGTGGTGCAGCTTGGTCAGCCCGGCGAGGCTGCGCCCGAGCAGGGAGTCCCACAGGGGGTTGGCCGGGAACGGGACGGTGCCGCCGACCTCCGGCCGTGCCTCCGGCCGCGCGAGCAGCTCGGCGGCGGTCGCGTAGAGGGTGCGGGCACGCGCGCGGGCGTCGTCGCTCCCGCGCGTGAACTCCGCGTCGGCGAAGTCCAGGAAGCAGCCGACGGTGGTCATCACGGTGGCCCGGGTGTAGCAGTCCCGGCGCTCGAGTGCGAACACGTGCGGGTTCAGTTCCTTGATCAGCCACTCGGGCAGGCGCCCGTAGCTGGACGTGAGGTGGGACTCGATCTCCAGGCCGTGGTAGATCCGCCGGCGCGGTTGCGGCAGGTGGTAGGCGTAGACGGTCTGGTACCAGTCCAGCGCGGCCTGGAACTGGCTGGCGTCCTGGAGCTTCGCCGCCAGCGCCATTGGCACCAGCCAGAAGATTTCCCGGTGCGGCAGGCCCGGTCCATGATGCTGCGCGCTCAGCTCCCGCAGCTCGTCGAGCTGGGTGTCCGAGCGTTGGTCGGTGAGGACCAGGCCCGGGGGCGGGGTCACCTGCTGGGCGGGCAGCGCGGCCAGGTACTCGGCCGCGAGTTCCCGAGCCCGCTGGGGGGTGAGCGCGTTCTCCTTGCGCAGCTTGCCGATCCAGTCCGGCAGGAACGCGGTGGTGGATCGCTCCACCGCCGGGTCGGCGACGTACAGCGCCGGGAGCAGCTGGTTCTCCGGGTAGGCGAAGACACGGGTGGCGGACAGCCAGGTGCCGAAGGTGCCGGTCCAGGCCCATTCCCGGTCGAAGTCGAGGTCGTCGGTCGGCGCGCTCGGAACGGTCCAGCGAGAGCCGGCGGCGTCCTCGGGCAGGGTGTCCGCGCGGGCCGAGAACAGGGCGGTCTGCAGGGTTTCCAGGGCCTGATCCGCCCGGGTCGTGGTCGCCGGGTCGGCCCGAAGGTCGATCAGCAGGGTCCGGCCCAGGCGCTCCCCGGTGTCCTCGACGGATTCCCCGGGGCCGGCCAGCCGGGCGAGCAGGGCGTCACGCAGTCTGGGCAGCGTGGTCGCCTCGGCCGCCCTGGAGCACCTTCACGTAACCGGACTCGATCCCGTCCGCGGCACTGATCCGGCCCGCCAGGGTCCGCCGCCAGTCCGCGTACTCGGCCGCACCGCGGCGCCATCGCGACGCCGGGTCGGTCTCGGCGGAGGGCGGGTCCGGCTGGAAGGATGCCGGCTCCAGCACCAGACCGGCCTGCCGTTCCTCGCGCCGCCAGGTGCGGAACTGCCCCCGTTTCTGTGCCTGGACCAGGATCGCCGCGACGTCCTCCAGCTCCGCCCCCAGCTCGACACCGTCGACCAGCAGGCCACGGCAGCGGGCCATGAACCGGAACGCCTCCAGTGCCAGCTCGAAGGCCGCCAGCGGCGAGGTGATGTCGGCGCCGGCCGCGTCCTGCGCGGCCAGGGCCGGCAGGTCGATTGTCCCGACGTGCCTGGCCACCGCCTGGTCGAAGCGGCTCAGCTGCGGGCCGCCGGCACCCAGGTCGTGCCGGATCTCGGCGAGTCCCGCGGAGATCGCGGCGGTCCGCTGCGTCCACAGGGCGAAGGCGGGATCGGTCGGCCGCGGGTTGCGCAGGTTGGCCTGGCCCACCAGGTCAGGATCGAGGACGGGGCGCGGGCCTGCGGCGGAGTCCCTCGCGGCCTCGTCCTCCTGCCGCCACCGGGACCGCAGCGCGTCGCGTCGCCAGAGCATGACCAGGGCGGCCTCTGTCGCGGGGCGCAGCGGGTCGCCGGCGGTGGACCGGTACCCGCTCAGCGTCTCCAGCGCGTCATCGGTGATCCGGTCCGGCGGCGTGGTGAGCTGGTCCAGCCGGTCCGGTCGCGTGCCCGTCATCCCGACACCCAGGCGGTCCGCGAGCGCCACCCGGGCCGGGTCGCCGGCGGTCCGGGTGTCTCGCAGCTCCTCGTACGACGTGCCCAGCGACCTGAGGAAGGACCGATGGGCGAGCCCCCGGAAACGCTGCTCCACCTCCGGAGGCACGGTCGAGGCCACCTGACCGCGCAGCACCTCGACCGCGATCCGGGTCTGGCTCACCGGCGCGACCGCCTGCTGGAACCGCGCCGGCTCGACGAGCCGGTCGAAGGGCTGGCCGAACCGTGCCGCGAGCACCGCCGAGGTCACGGTACCCGGCACCCCGGCGACGTCCAGGTAGCGATGGGCGAAGTCCACCAGGTCGTGCAGATACCGGGTGGGCGCGAAGACCTGGTCGGCCAGGCCGGGCTCGACCGGTTCGTGCACCCGGATCACGGCCGTTACCTCACGGTGATTCCCGAGACCGTCGAGCGCCTGCACGGAGAGGGTGTGGTCGCCGGCGACCAGCGCGACATCCTTCCGCCGCCACGCCTTCAGCCCGTCACCGCTGTCGGTGAGCTCACTGACGTCGGCGAACGGGCCGCCGTCCACCCTGAACCGCACCGCGCTGATCCCGCTGCTGCGGTCCCCGGCGTTCCCGGAGAAATCACGCACGTGCGGCACGCCCCGCTCGGTGTCCACGACGCTGGGGAAGGGGTCGAACGTCAAGACGTCGGGGACCGACCGGTCGAGGACGACGTCCACCCCGATCTCGCGCGTGAACGGCTCCTCCGTCGGCTCGGGCTCGGGGTCGGGACCCGGATTCGGGAGGTGACCCCCGGTGCCCGCGCTGAGCACCGTGCCGCTGGCCGTCGCCGCAATGTGCAGCGAGGTTCCGCCGACGATCCCGCCGGGCACCTCGAGGTCGACGGCCCACACACCGTTGGACGGAGTGGTCGCCGCCTCCGCACCTGCTAGTGTCGCGTGTCGCTAGTCCTTAGACGGTTCGTGATGCGGGACAATGGTGTATGTCGGTTGCTGCGGCGTTGGTGCTGCGTCCCGGGGACGCCTCGGAGTTGACCTCGTTGGTCCGGTCCTCGTCGGCCCCGGCCGG
>JBBSQN010000254.1:0-3803 GCA_038257875.1 Mycobacteriales bacterium | reverse complement strand
CGGCCTGCGCGCTGATCCGGCGATCCGCCGCGGCGAGCTGCCCGGCCTGCACGCTGATCTGCCCGGCCTGACGGCGCACGACCGCGATCAGCTCCTCGCGCGACATCTCCTCCGGCTCGGACACCCGAAGATCCCACCACATCAGTCGATCACTGTTGCGACCGACACACCCACAACATCAACCGCTACCCCGACCACCACCACACCACCGCCACCGAGCGCCAACCCACCTCACCGAGCGCTCAACCGCAGGTCACGCAATGGACTGAATGTTTACCCAAACGAGGCGGAGTGCAATGAGTCGACGAGCGTCGCTCTCGCGACGGACCTCCTCGATCACGTCTGCTTGGACCGATTCTATATCTCGGATTACACGACGGTTGCCAGACTTGTCGCTGTCTTTGGTCTCTACAGGGACGGCCTGAGTTCGTGCACGGGGTGGCATCCGACATCACGACCAGAGCCGAATTACTTCTGACCGACCATCTTTCCGTAGAAGTACCTCTTTGCCACGCGCGCTCACTAGCAACTGTATGCCACGGAGTACCACATCCTACTCGCTGTTGGCGCCGATCATATGGGTCTGCAAGTCGCGGAGCACTTCGAGTGCGTTACCGGCAAAAGTAACCACAACCGTATCTGGTTCAGAAGGGATTTCCGGGATATCGGTGACATTTTCAGGCACTTCCACTCCTTAAGGTTGCCTTGTGGACCACGTCGTCCTGCGTTGCAGCATTGTTACACATTCGGAGTCTCTGCAAGCGGTGACCATCTGGCCTCGCTTCGCGGCGTGCTGCAGCCCGCGCACGAGCGCTCAATGCCACTTAGTTTAAGTCGATCAACGCTCTGACCTGCACTTTCGTGTCATCGACCTGAGCCGGTCGGAGCCATGCGATCGCCAGACGGTGACACGTCTGCCCTGGTCAGGCGATCGGCTCCCCAGTCACGGTTGGGAACCTCGACGCGACCACCACCTGCACCGGCACGTTGACCTCAGTGCTCATGCTCCACCTTCCACCGGGTCCGGCCGCATCCAGCCAGCACGGCTGCGTCCGACTGGTGGTCATGCGTGCTGGCGGGATGGTCGAGTACGGCCCTACCGTGGGCGTGCTCGGCGCCACGCCGCGAGTAGACCCGTCCTGATCGCGGCAGCGTCCGGCACCGCCCGCCGCGAGAGAGAAGGACCGTCATGGCCGACGTTGCCCTGCTCGACATGGACATCCGATCCCCCGAGCGGTCCGAGCACGGGGAGCGGATCGACTGCTACGCCTTGACCGGGACCGATCTGAGCCGTTGGTCGGTGCTCGTGGTCCCGGCCACCGTCGACCAGGAGTACCTGGCCCGGCACCGCGACGTGATCAGGGACTACCTCGACGGCGGTGGGGTGCTGCTGTTCGGCGGCCAGCTGCACCGGGACTGGCTGCCCGGAGCGTCTGAGTTCGTGCCGCTGGACCCGCCGTCGCTGCAGGCCTACCGGGTCGCCGAGCTCGCCCCGCACCCGATCTTCGACGGCATCGAGCCGGACGATCTGACCTTCCGCCGGGGCGTCGCCGGGTTCTTCGCCCGCGGTCATCATCCTCCGCCCCCGGGCGCGGAGGTGCTCGTGCGACTCTCCGGCGGCCAGCCCGCGACCTACCTCGACCGGGTCTCCACCCGGGGCACCATCGTGGTGCACGCGAACGGCGACCTGCTCGGCTACGACGGGCTACCGGGCAGCACCGCGGGGCGCCTGTCGAGCCAGTTCCTCGACTGGGCGCTGCGCGAGGCCGCGGAGCGACGCGCTGCGGCGTCGGGAGTGGCGGCGGCCCGGCCAGGGCCAGCTGGTGATCGGCCGGTGGAGCTCCCGGCGGCGACCGGCTCGGGGCTGGCCGCGGTGTACGGCGGGTCGGCCCAGCATCACCGCGCCTTGACGATCGGGAAGTACGCCTGCCACCTCACCGGCGGGCTGCTCTACCTGCCCGACCTTGCCGGCACCGACCTCACCGGCTACGACGGGCTGATCATCCCCGAGCGGCTGCACCGCGGCCAGCTCACCGCGGCGGCCGACCGGATCCGGGAGCTGCTCGACGCCGGTGGCACCGTCGTCACGTTCAGCGGCGGCGAGCCCCTCCCGGAGTTCCTGCCCGGCGTGCGTTTCGAGCATCGGCCCACGAACTACTGGTGGTGGCTCGAGCCCGGAGCCGACCTGGGACTGAGCTCACCGGCACCGGAGCACCCCCTGTTCGAGCACCTCACGCTGCGCGACTGCACCTGGCACTACCACGGCGTGCTCGACCCGCCCGACGGTGCGGAGGTCCTCGTCGAGCTGCCCACCGGGGAGGCGCTGCTCTACGTCGACCGGGTCAGCACGCCGGGGACCCTGGTGGTGGCGGCCCTGGACCCGATGAGCCACTTCGGGGCGTACTTCATGCCCGCGACGGAGCGGTTCCTCGACGGGTTTTGGCCCTGGGTGAACCAGGCGACCGCGGCGAGCGTGCGATGACCCCGCTGGAGGTGGTGGACCAGGGGACGGTGCTGCGGTTCGGGATCGAGGACCTCCTGCGCTACCACGGCCCACAGTTCCCCGGTGGCGTCGCGCACGGCTACGCCGCCCTCGGTCGCGTGCTGCCGCTGCTCGACGGCGGCCGCCCACCCGAGCGCCGCGAGATCCGGGTGCGCACCGCCTTCCCTGGCCCGGGCGGGCGCGACGCGATCGAGCTGGTCACCCGGGCGGTCACCGAGGATCGGTTCACGGTCGACCCCGCGCTCGGCCGCCCGGAGCGCGGGCCGACGCTGGAGCGGTACGTGTTCGAGTTCAGCCACCGGGACCGCACCGTGACGGTGGTGATCCGCGAGGGGTTCGTCACCGACGAGTTCGTCGCGCTGTCGCGGCAACCGGAGCGGACGACCGCCGAGGAGGCCCACTTGACCGTGCTCAAACAGGAGATGGCCGACCGGCTGCTCGCGGTGCCTCCAGGCGAGGTGTACGACGTCGTGGACGGGTGACACCGCGGTAGCACGGCCGGTGGCCGCAGGCTGGCACACTGGGATGTCGTGCCGCCGCCTTCCGCCGTCCCCTTCGGGATCTACGTCCACGTGCCGTTCTGCGCGGCGCGCTGTGGCTACTGCGACTTCAACACCTACACGCCCTCGGAGCTGGCCGGGTCCGGTGCGTCGCCGGAGGGCTGGTTGGACGCTGTGCGCCGGGAGCTGGACCTTGCCGCCGCGACGGTCGGGCCGCGTGCCGTCGACACGGTGTTCGTGGGGGGCGGGACGCCGTCGCTGCTCGGAGCCCGGCGCCTGGGTGCGGTGCTCGGGGCCGTGCGGAACACGTTCGGCCTCGCCCCGAGTGCCGAGGTGACCACCGAGTCCAACCCGGAGTCGACCTCGCCGGAGTTCTTCGCCGGGCTGGTCGAGGCGGGGTTCACCCGGGTGTCGCTGGGAATGCAGTCCGCCGCGCCGCACGTGCTGGCGGTGCTGGACCGCCGGCACACCCCCGGCCGGGCTGCGGCCGCCGCGCGGGAGGCCAGCGTTGCCGGGATCGCGCACATCAACCTCGACCTGATCTACGCCACGCCCGGTGAGACCGACGACGACCTGCGCGCGTCGCTGGACGCCGTGCTCGACGCGGGCGTGGACCACGTGTCGGCCTACGCGCTGATCGTCGAGGACGGCACCGCGCTGGCCCGGAAGGTGGCGCGCGGGGAGCTCCCCCCGCCCGAGGACCACGTCGCGGCGGCCCGCTACGAGATGGTCGACGAGCGGCTGGCCGCGGACGTACTGGGGTGGTAAGGGGTGTAGAACTGGGCCGCGGAGGCCGAGGG
>JBBSQN010000253.1:0-3814 GCA_038257875.1 Mycobacteriales bacterium | reverse complement strand
TCCGAGTTGTTCGGACTCGCCACCCGCGCCCTGGAGCGTCTGCAACAACTCCCGGAGGTCGTCTGCGGATTCTTCGGTGACCCGTCGCTGGCCTACATCGGAATGGGACAGGAGTCCGTTAGCTCAGTTTCCGGTTAGTATCTCTGAGTGGAGTTTGTCGGCCGCAGTGTCGAGCTCGCGTGGCTCGAACGGGAGCTCGATCTCGTCCGCCGGGGTGGGAGCCGTCATGGGCGTTGTGTCCTGCTACGCGGTCGGCGGCGGGTCGGTAAGTCCCGCCTGGTGGAGGCGTTCATCGAGCGTGCGGGTGTTCCGTCGGTGTACTTCACCGCGGCCGGGATCACGCCGGTCGCTGAGCGCGTGGACTTCGTGCGTGAGGTCCTTGCCTCCGATCTTCCCGGTCGGGAGCTGTTCGACGGGGTGCAGCTCGACTCGTGGGACGCGGCGTTGCGCGTGCTCAGCGCGGCCGTACCCGACGACGGGCCGAGCATCGTCGTCCTCGACGAGGTGCCGTACCTGACCGCGGCGGAGACCGGGTTCGAGGGCATCCTGCAGCGGGTCTGGGACCGGGTGCTCGTCCGTCGTCCCGTGCTGCTCATCCTGATCGGGTCCGACCTGTCGATGATGGCGGCCCTCAACGAGCACGGCCGTCCGTTCCATCAGCGCGGGACGCCGATGGTGCTCGACCCGCTCACCCCGGCCGACGTCGCCGACCTGCTCGGCGGCACCGCGGCGGAGGCCGTCGACAGCTACCTCATCACCGGCGGGCTACCGCTGCTCTGCGCCGACTGGGAGCCCGGGACGACCAGGCGGGATTTCCTGCGCATCGCCCTGTCGGCGCCGACCTCCGCCCTGGTGGTGTCGGCCGAGCTCAGCCTCGCCGCCGAGTGTCCCGCCGAGGCGAACCCCCGCACGGTGCTTACCGCCATCGGTGCGGGGGAGCGAACGTTCACGGCGATCCAGCGAGCCTCCGGACTCCCCGGAGCCTCGCTGGCCCGTTCCCTGGACATGCTCACCCGGAAGACGATCGTGGCGGCGGATCGGCCGCTGTCGACCGTGGCCTCGAAGGAGACGCGGTACCGCATCGACGATCCGTACCTGCGGTTCTGGCTGTTCTTCCTCGGCCCGCGGACCAGTGAGATCGACCGCGGCCGGGGGGACCGCGTGCTGGAGCGGATCGAGCGAGGCTGGACGAGTTGGCGAGGGCGAGCGGTCGAGCCTGTCGTCAGACAGGCACTGCGACGGCAACCACCGGACACCGGGACCGCGTCATTCAGCGACGTGGTCGGTGGGTACTGGACCCGGACCAACGACGTCGAGATCGATCTGGTTGGCGCCGACCGCGCCCCGGTTGCGCAGCGGATCGGCTTCGTCGGCTCCATCACGTGGCATGACGAGCGCCCGTTCGATGCCCGTGACCTCGCTGACCTCATCGTCGCCCGCGACCGCGTGCCCGGAGCCGACCGGACCACACCTCTCGTCGTGGTCTCCCGCGTCCCCGCGAGCGTCGACGGCCCGGCCGTCAGCTATGGACCCGAGGACCTGCTCAGAGCCTGGCGTAGCTGAATAATGGGCGGGCTGTCGGGCTCGGAGTCTGCGGTCGTCCCCGTGCTTCCTGATCGTTCCAGACCCCCGCTATGCTCGGCGCTGTGAGCCGCCGCACTAAAGTTGTCTGCACCATCGGGCCTGCCACCGCGAGCCCGGACCGTATCCGGGAGCTCGTGCAGGCCGGTATGGACGTCGCCCGGTTGAACTTCAGCCATGGTAATCGGGACGATCATAAACGTGTCTACGAGATGGTGCGCCAGGCCGCCGACGCCGAGGGCCGTGCCGTGGGGACCCTCGCCGACCTGCAAGGCCCCAAGATCCGCCTCGGACGCTTCGCTGGCGGGCCCGTGGAGTGGTGCACCGGTGAGGAGGTGCGGATCACCGTCGAGGACGTCGCCGGCACCCACGACCGGGTGTCGACCACCTATGCGGGCCTCGCCGACGACGCGCGCCCCGACGACCGGCTGCTCGTCGACGACGGCAAGGTCGGCCTGCGTGTCGTCGGGGTCGAGGGACTCGACATCGTCTGCCGGGTCACCGAGGGTGGTCCGGTCAGCGACAACAAGGGCCTCTCACTGCCCGGCATGAACGTCTCGGTGCCGGCGATGAGCGACAAGGACACCGCCGACCTGGAGTTCGCGCTCGACCTGCGGGTGGACGCGATCGCGCTGTCGTTCGTGCGCAGCCCCGCCGACATCGACATGGTCCACAAGATTATGGACGGTCGCGGCACCCGGCTGCCGGTGATCGCCAAGCTGGAGAAGCCCGAGGCCGTCGACAACCTCGAGGCCATCGTGCTCGCCTTCGACGGCGTGATGGTCGCCCGCGGCGACCTGGGCGTCGAGCTGCCGCTGGAGCACGTCCCGCTGGTGCAGAAGCGGGCCATCCAGATCGCCCGCGAGAATGCCAAACCGGTCATCGTCGCCACCCAGATGCTCGACTCGATGATCACCAACTCGCGGCCGACGCGGGCCGAGGCGTCCGATGTGGCCAACGCGGTGCTTGACGGGGCCGACGCGCTGATGCTGTCGGGCGAGACGGGCGTCGGCCGCTACCCGATCAAGACGGTGCGCACGATGGCGCAGATCATCGAGGCTGTCGAGGACGGCCCCATCGCCATCCCGCCGCTCAACCACGTCCCGCGCACCAAGCGGGGGGTGTTGTCCTATGCCGCCCGCGACATCGGCGAGCGGCTCTCGGCGCGGGCGCTGGTGGCGTTCACGCAGTCCGGTGACACCATGCGCCGGCTTGCCCGGTTGCACACCCGGTTGCCGTTGCTCGCGTTCACTCCGACACCCGAGGTACGCAACCAGCTCTCGATGAGCTGGGGGGTCGAGACCTTCCTCGTGGACAGCGTGGAGGCCACCGACGCGATGGTCCGTCAGGTGGACCAGGCGATGCTCGCGATCGAGCGGTTCCAGCCCGGTGACCTTGTCGTGATCGTGGCCGGTTCCCCGCCCGGCACCGTCGGCTCCACCAACCTCATCCGGGTGCACCGTCTGGGCGAGGAGGACCACGCTTGAACGGGCGTTTCGGACGTGACTTAAGAGCCGCCGCCTTGGGTGGTGTGGTTACGTGTCCTGTTCGATGTGCTCGAAGATGTCCGAGTCGGTTTCTTGCTGCCATTCGGGCAGGTCGTCCCAGTCGGTGACGTAGGCCGGTTGGGGGTCCGGGAAGTGTTTGTGGATCTGGCCGATCCAGCACAGGGCGACGAAGCGGCCTTTCTGGGCTCGGGTGAGCTTGGCGGTGTTGCCGTCAGTGGCCTCGACGAACGCGCGGACCTGGTCGTAGACGGCGGTCGCGCTGGCGCGTTCCCAGTCCGGGGTGTTGTCCCAGGGCGTGACGTAGCTCGGCTTGGGTTCGCCGGGGTAGTGCGTGGTGACGCCGGTGATCCATGCTTCGCGGAACACTCGTCCTCGTTCGAGCTGCAACGGTTCTCCTCGTGGTTATCCAGTAACGGTGGCGTCGGCATGGTCGGTCAGGGTCTGAGGTTCCGTTGTAGGTGATCGAGTTCGATGTTGAGGGCTTCGTGGGCGTGGTCGGGGTCGCGCAGTCCGTGGGCCTCCTCGGGGAAGGTGATCAGGGTGGCGCGGGTGCCCAGGGCGTCGGCGAGCCGGGATGCTTGGGAGTGATCTGCCCCGCGGTTTTCGGACCGCCTGATTTGTTTATTCTACGCTGTGTCCTGCGTGTCCGTCCACTCGTCGAGGATCTCTTGTGGCGTCTTGTAGCCGAGACCCGAGTGGAGCCTGCGGAGATTGTACCACAATTC
>JBBSQN010000252.1:0-3880 GCA_038257875.1 Mycobacteriales bacterium | reverse complement strand
TGGTGCGAGGTCCACCACATCCGCCCCTGGCAGGACGGCGGCCCGACCGCCCTGACCAACTGCGTCATGCTCTGCACCGCCCACCACCGGCTGCTGCACCACCCCGGATGGTGCGTGCAGATCCGCGACGGGCTACCGGAGTTCCTCCCACCGTGCTGGATCGACCCCGACCGGATCCCCCGACGCAAACCCCTCGCACACCTGATCAACGGACCCTGAACCCGACCACCGCGCACGCGGGCGGCTGCACACCCCGAGCACACTGTGCAGCCGCCCGCGTGATGCGCCCAGGCAGGCGAACCGATCAACCGCGGTGCGGCATCGAGAAGGATGGTGACGACCGGTGCAACGACGCAAGTCGCTGTCCACTCTTGCCCGCTGGCTCCGGCGGGTTTCAGCGGTCGTGAAATCCCCTGGTGAGGCCCGGTCGAACGGTGTTGCGGTCGAGCGGACGCCGGGGTCAGCGCCCTGACCGCGTTCCGCAGGTGCTCTCTTCGCGTTTCGCAGGACTGATGACCGCAGATCGCATGCCTCGGACTAGCCTTCAGGCATGTATCGGCATCGGATGCTAGCCGGTCCCCTCGACGAGGCGCTCGCGGACACCCCGGTGGTCGTCGTGGCCGGACCCCGCCAAGCAGGCAAGAGCACTCTCGCCGAGCACGTGGTTGCCGAGCGGTCGGGAACCTGGCTCAGCCTCGACGACGCCTCGATTCTCGATACTGCCAGGACCGATCCGGTGGGATTCGTCAGCGGGCGTAGCGGGCTGGTCGGCATCGACGAAGCCCAGCGAGTGCCCGAGCTGCTGCTGGCCGTCAAAGCGGAGGTCGACCGCGAGCGGCGACCGGGTCGGTTCCTGCTCACCGGATCGACCAGGTTGCTCGGTGCACCGAAGCTTGCCGACTCCCTGGCGGGCCGGATGGAAGCGCTGACGCTCTGGCCGTTCACCCAGACCGAGCTCGGCGGAGCGCTCACGCAGCCAGGATTCATCGACCGGGCCTTCGACGACGATCTAGCCGGGCTCCAGCCCTCGCCAGTGACCAGGGCGGAGATACTCGACAGAGCCGGAGCGGGGGGTTTCCTGCCAGCCCGGGCCCGGACCGATCGGCGCCGTGCCGCATGGTTCGACAGCTATGTCGCGGGCGTCATCGACCGGGAGGTGCGGGCCGTCACCGATGCCACCTACCTGCGCGAGCTGCCCCGACTCCTGAGGTTGGTCGCGTCGCGCACCGCCGGTGAGCTCAACATCACCGACCTGGCCCGTGACCTCGGTCTGTCCCGGCCGACCACCGACAGTTACCTCGCGCACCTGGAGGCCGTCTTCCTCATCCAGACCATCCCAGCGTGGTCGACGAACCTCACCGCCAGGGTCGTCCGCAGGCCCAAGCTCGTCGTCACCGACACCGGCCTCGCTACCCGGCTACTCGGAGGCCGTCTTCGCACCGACACCGACCTCGTCGGTCGACTGATCGAGACGTTCGTTACCGGTGAGCTGCGCGCGCAGGCCGAGTGGTCTCAGGCCCGGCCGGGCTTGTTCCATTTCCGTGACCGGGACGGCGTCGAGGTGGACCTCGTCCTGGAGTCGGGGGACGGCCGTGTGGTCGGGGTCGAAGTGAAGGCAGGCGCCACCGTGCGTGCCGAGGATCTGCGCGGGCTGCGCCTGCTCGAACAGCGACTCGGTGCCGACTTCGCCGCGGGTGTCGTGCTGTGCACCGCTGCCGAGCCCCGGCGCCTGGGCGAACGGTTGTGGACCATTCCTCTCTCGGCCCTGTGGTAACAGAACCGCGTCGCCACACCGTTGGTCGTCGCAAACCGGAGATCTTCCCGGCTCACCGCATCGACAAGCTCACCCCAGGTGCTGTGCTGTTCGCCAAGGAGCTCGCTTCCACGGTCCGAGGACCGGCAGCGATGGACCTCCCCGCGGGATCGTCGTTCGGGGACAAACGGGCCTATCAAGTCGACGACGTCGTTCGACCGCGTCGAGGAACATGCCAGCCGCACTCTGGTGGCGACCTTCCCGACGACGGGCAGGTGCCACCAGATCCGCGTGCACCTGGCGTGGATCGGGCACCCCATCCTTGGCGTACGGTTCTGCACTCCTGGGCGTCTGTCGTTCGAGAGGCTGGTTCCCGGCGGTCATGCAGTCATCCAGCCGGCAAGATCCGAAAGATGCGGTGGCCAACCCACCACACACGGGATCCTGCGTGATCAGAAACAAGCCACCGGCTCTCGGCTGGGCTCCGTCCGCATCCCGGCACACGCGAGGTGTGACCCGCCGGCTACTGGTCCCGGGGAGCCGGGATCGGTCGCGGCTGGTGGGGTCTGGCCGGTGGTGTCCGGACCTCGCAGGGTGCATCCGCGCCCGCCATCCGCGGGTCCGTGGTCACCAGCGGGCAGCCGAGCTCGTCGGCGAGCGCGACGTAGAGCCCGTCGACGACCCGGATCCGCTCGCGCAGTGTGAAGGCGCGCCGAACGTGGGCGGTGGTGGGTGACACCAACCGCTGCGGAAGGGCCGGCGCCTCCTCGAGCGCGTCCCGCGCCGCGCTGGGAGCGAGCACGGCGCTACGCACGAGTCGGGCGATCGCGGAGAGGATCTCGGCCGGCTGGTGGGCCGGCGCCGTGATCTCCTCCTCGGTGATCTGCTCGAGGACCCAGGCAGCGTTCGGCTGGTCGACGACCACCTCGACCAGCGCGGAGGCGTCGAGGACGATCAATCCCCGAACTCCGCCCGCACGTCGTCGAGCAGCGCCGCGACGTCGACGACCGCAGCGACCCGACGTGGCCGGGATCGCACCCGCGCCACCCAGTCCTGCCGATCCGAGTTCAGCAACGCCCGTTCGACGGCCTCCTGCGCGAGCGCGGACAGCGGCAGCTTCCGCGCCTGCGCCTCGCGGTAGAGCGCAGCGGGCAGGTAGACGCCGACCTTGGGCATACCCCGAGTGTGCCCCTACCGCGTCAATGACGCTGGCAGCGGGAGCGTTCGACCTGGCCCAGGAGGACATCGCCGCAGTTGACGTACCCGCCACCAGCCCGGAGTCGATGCAGCTCGCGGGCATGCTCGCGCTGTCCCATTCGCTGGTCGCCGCAGCGGACTCCCGCCCCGCCAACGTAGAAGCGGCCCTGGAGCACGCTGCGGAGCTGGCCGCGCGCACCGGGGAGGGCACTCTGCCTACGGGCTGGGGTTCGGCCCCACCAATGTGGGCCTGTGGCGTATGGAGGCCGTTCTGGAGATCGGGGACTACGACCGGGCCGCGGCACTCGCGGAGAACCTGAATCCTGACGCGCATCCCTACCGATCCCGCCAGTCCGTGTACTGGCGTGACTACGGCCGGGCGCTGTCGCAGTTGCGGAGACGCTACGACGAGGCCGTGATGGCCTTCCGCCGCGCTGAGATGATCCATCCCCATCGTGTGCACCGGGACCCGATCGTTCGTGACGTACTGGCCGAGCTGCAGACCCGATCCCACTCTCCCGCTGTCGCGCGGGAACTGCGCGGGATGGCATACCGAGCGGGACTGGACGTGTAGCAGTCCTCGGCGTAGGTCAGCTTGCGGCCATTCCCTCAGGTCCCCGCGCTCTTTGTGGTCCTCGCAGAGCCCCCGGATTCTGCGAGGACGACAAACGGCGCGCGGATCGCCCGGCAACTATTGACGACGATCGTCAGCGGCGGCTCTCGTGGGCTCTACTGACGTTCCTGTGGGTGAGTTTTCATGATCAGATAGGGGCGCACGCCGCCCCGTCTAGGGTTTCCGGCTACCACAGCTGGAAACGATCAAGACGGGAACGGCGTGCGCACTACGAGGGTATGGCGCCGTGTGCTCGGGGTCGGGGACACGGTGATCGAGTCGGTGGAGCTGGAGACGGACAAGCGCGGTGTGGAGGT
>JBBSQN010000251.1:0-3899 GCA_038257875.1 Mycobacteriales bacterium | reverse complement strand
GTCTCGTTGATCATCCGCTGCGACTCCGCGGCGATCGTGCCGAACACCAGCGAGCTCTTACCCGAGCCGGACACACCGGTGAACACCGTCAGCCGGCGCTTCGGAAGCTCGACGCTGATGTCCTTGAGATTGTTCACGCGCCCGCCGTGCACGCGGATCAGATCGTGGCTGTCGGCAACGTGTAGCGCAGGCGACTGCGGGTCCGTCCTCGTGGCCATGCTTATCGTGTCTCCATCCGTGAGGCGGAGCCGCCTTCGCAGTCTCCGCCAACGTCGCCTGGCTCGAATCATCCATGCCGCTTCGGCCCGTGGAGCCTCTGGGCCCGGCCGCGCGGCGCGCCCGGCCGAGGCGGCAGACCAACCAGCGGCCGCGGTGCATCGGCTCGCGGCTGTCGTGGGTGAGCCGATGCCCGGTGCCGCGACGACGCTCAGCGGAGCTCGTTGATGCGGATCATGTTGCCCGCCGGATCGCGGAAGCGCAGTCACGGACGCCGTACGGCTGCTCGGTCGGCTCCTGCACGACCTCCGCGTCGCCGGCCTGCAGCCGCTCGAAGGTGCCGTCGAGGTCCTTGGTGGCCAAAAGGATGATGGCGTAGGTGCCCTTGGCCATCATCTCGGCGCTCGTCCGGCGCTCGTCGTCGGTGACGCCGGGGTCGGCGGCTGGCGGATGCAGAACGATGGACGTGCCGGGCTGGTCGGCAGGGCCGACCGTGATCCAGCGCATCCCGCCGTACCCGACGTCGTTGCGGACCTCGAAGCCGAGGGTGTCGCGATAGAACGCCAGGGACGCGTCCGGGTCGTCATGCGGGAGGAAGCTCGCGTGAATGGTGATGTCCATGGCAGTCACGCTAGGTGCGGCTCGGTGACCGGCGCTTCTCGATTCCTGATCGGTCTGGTCACCTGCTTCGCCACGCACGACGGCATCCCCGCCGTCGCACGCGCCGCGCGGCGCCGGTAGGTGCTAGGCGGCACACCGACTAACTCGGCGAAACGAGTGCTGAAGGTACCCAGCGACGAGCAACCGACCGCGAAACAGACCTCGGTGACACTGAGGTCGCCGCGACGCAGCAGCGCCATCGCGCGCTCGATGCGCCGCGTCATCAGGTAGCCGTACGGCGACTCGCCGTAGGCGAGCCGAAACTGGCGGCTGAAGTGCCCGGCCGACATGTTCACCCCGCGGGCGAGCGCCTCGACGTCCAGCGGCTGCGCGTACTCCCGGTCGATCCGGTCGCGGACCCGGCGCAGCCGGACGAGGTCGCGCAGGTGCTGCGCCTCGGCGGATCTGCTGGTCACCTGCCAGATCGTGCCACGTCGGGCCAGCGTTGCCACCACCGTCGGGGAGCCGAGGTCGCGCGGACGGCCCGGTTGCGTCGTCGCCGGCAGCAACGACATCACCGCGACGGCCCGTTCAAGCGGGCCCGTCGCCGGGTGGGCGGTAACGGTGCGCTCGGCCGGGGCGACGACCAGGCTGTGTCCCGTCGTCGGCTCCTCCTGCTCGTGGTCACGATGGTGGTCGTCGTCGGAGTGGTCGGCCTGAGTGGCTGGTGGTGGCTGGGGGCAGGCGGCTCCCCCGCCCCGGCGGGCGTGCAGTCCGACCCGTCCCAGGCCAGCGTGGCAGCAGCGCTGGCCGCTCGCGTGCCGACCGATCGTGCCGCGGTGATACACCCGGCCCTTACCGACGATCCGCTGGCGGTACCCGTATACCCGCCGGGCACGTCGGTGGAGATCGACGAGACAACTTGGGTTGACCACGAGCCTACGGCCAGCGCATACGCCACGGTGAGCCCTCCCGGCCAGCAGGTCCTGGTGCTGTTCGCGCGCTACCGCGGACAGCTCTACGTCGCGCAGATCGAGCAGGCCCGGTCGTGACGGCCGCGGTTGTGCGCAAGTGCGTCGCCGTCGTCGTGGCGACACTGCTCATGGGCAGCCTGTCGGCAGCCGCATCGCCCGAGCGTGTCGGGCTGTGCGGCGGCGTCCGCCTCAGCGGCAGCTCCCTGATCTTTCCTCGGGAAACGCCGGCCAAGCCGAGCTCAGACGGGACCGTCTACCCGGTGCTGTTCGTGCACGGGTTCAACAGCTCGTCGCAGACGTGGACACGACCGGCCACCACGACGTGGACCACATACGACCGCACCGACAACGCATCGGCAGTCGAGCTCGTCGGAGGCATCGACGGCGCGCTCCCGGTGCTGTTCGACTACCGGGACCGGGCGCTGGAATGGGTGGACGATCCCGCGATCGGTCCGGCGCTGGCCGATGTCATCGAGTGCCTGTCGCGGGAATCGGGCAACAAGGAGGCTTATTCAGCGATCTTGATCGGAGGCGTATCTCCGCAGCTCAACCGCGGTCTTACAAGATCCACACAACTCTCCTGAATAACCCTCAAGGTGATCGTCATCGCCCACTCGATGGGCGGCCTGGCCACCCGGTTCGCCCTTGGCGACCCGGTCGTGGCCGCCGAGGTCTCCATGGTGATCACCCTTGGCACGCCCAACCTGGGTTCGTTCGGCCCCCACATCGTGAACGGCCTCGACGACTTCGCTGCCACCGCGGACCGCTGGAACAGGACGGCGGAACGGAACGGCTCGCCAGCCGTGGCGGCAGTGTCGGAGGCGTTCTCCGCGCAATATCGTGCCTGGCTCTCCCTTCGGGAGAACTGCGCGCAGCAGATCGCCCGCAGACCGGTGGCACAGATCTGCGGGGAGCTGACTCCGCTCGTTGCCGCCATGGACAGTCCCGCAGGGCGCGGGCTGGCGGCTGGATCACACGAACTCGACATGCTGCCCGTCTGGAAGGACCCGAAGGTCTATGCCATGCGCAGCAGTTATCTCGGGACCGGCCATGACGATGTGATCGGCGACGGCGTGGTCTACCCCGCGTCGACCATCGCCGGAACGACCACCACCCGGACCGCCGCGTGCCAGGTAGAGGACCGGTGGTACCTCGGTGACCTCGGGTCACACTGGAACGGCTGCTGGCACTCTGACCAGCCGGCGAACCTGGATCTGCTGTCCTTCGCGTTCGGACAGGTCCGCCGCGATGTCGACGCCCGCCGTCGACCCCCGCCGATCGACTGGCAGAACACTCACTACACAGTCCGCTGCGACGGCGATTTCGACGCCCCGCTCTCGGCAGACGTCCGGGATGGCAGGGCCACCGGACGAACCAGCGACGGGTCGAGGAGCTGGACGATCACGGTGGACACCGTCGCCTCCGGCGACCTCACCGGCGACGGCAGTCCCGAGACCGTCGTGCTCGCCGCCTGCGTACCGGAGCCGACCAACTACTCCGTCGAGGAGATCCTCGTCCTTGACGAACGCGGTGGCCTGCTCGCCACACTTCCCGACCAGCGCGCGCTGGTCAGCCCCGAACGATTCCTCACCGGCACCGCCGTGGCAAACGACAACCTCGTGATCGAGGCCGACCGGCTCGCGCCGGACCAATGCAGGGCATGCGGCGACCCGCAGCTCCACCTGACCTACACGTGGCGCTGGGACGGCGGCGCATTCGTCGGTGGACCATCCTGAAAGCTCTGGCCGGACCTGACGGAGTTCGCCGATGACAAGGACTCGGCGCACCCCGGCTACAAGGCGATGCCGAAGTACGGCGGAGCTCGGTGACCAAAATACCGGTCGCAGGGGGCGCCGGATATAACCCGCCGTAGACGTCGGCGAGCGGCTCGCGGAGGAGGCGAGGTGATGAATCGGGGGCTCGGCCAGGACTGGACGTTGTGGATGGAGCAGCAGGTCGCCGCCACGGGGTGTCTGCCGTGCGGCGCATGTTCAGCTACTTCCACGCGAAGGACAGGGTCAACCCGTCGCAGGAGAGCCGAACCCAGACGTCCTTCTGGATGGTCAGGGCCGCGGTGAGCTCGTCGATGCGGTCTTCGATCAGGCCGGC
>JBBSQN010000250.1:0-4032 GCA_038257875.1 Mycobacteriales bacterium | reverse complement strand
TGGGTGGCCCTCCACGGGTACATCTCGCTACGCGACGCCGTTCCCGCATTCCCCTGGCCACCCGAGCAAGCCATGCTCGACGACCTCATCGCCCGCATTCTGCGACCCACCACCACCCGGGAAAGCATGTGACACCGTCCTGTCGGCCGCTCGCATTCAGTCCAGCGCCGAGGAGCCAACCGTGACCGGGGTCGTTCTACGTCCACTTGGGGTGCAAGACCTCCCCGCCGTCCAGGATCTGATCGACGCCGATCCCGCCTACGTCCAGCGGGTCGAAGGCCGCCCGCCGGCCGCGGACGACGCCCGTGCGCTACTAGCAGCGGCACCTGCCGGTTGGGAGGACGACAAGGTCGTTCTCGGCGCCTTCGTAGGCGACGCGCTGGTAGCGGTGGTTGATCTTCTCCGCGGCTTCCCCGCAGCCGGGACGGCGCACATCGGGCTGCTGCAGGTGCACGCCCGCGACCAGGGTCGAGGCTTCGGCCGTAGTACTCACAACGCCCTCCTCGACTGGGTACAAATACATTGGCCCGAGATCACGACTTTTCGGGCCGCGATCGTAGCCACCAACGCCACCACCGCCGATCCCTTCTGGTCGGCGATGAGCTATGTGCCTACAGGTAGTCCTATGCCCTACGACGCCGGCGCCCAGCAATCCACTGTGCAGATCTGGACGCGCGCCGTCCAGCTCTGACGACTTCCGCCGAATGGCGACCTGCGTCCGGTGCCGGGTCCTTGGGGCGGCGGATGCCCGCGGCGCGCCGGACCGCGTACAGCTTGCCTGCATTAGGGGCCATCCGCCGAGATGCCCACCGCGCTCGACCGTGGCGCAGCCATCGTCGTCGGACGGAGCGGTCTCACACGACGAGGTGCGAATGCCGCCGCCGGAGGCGCTGCGCTGGGTGGCGTGCGCAGTGTTGGCTGCAGCTACGGGATGCTCGCTGCCGACTTCGGCCTCGCGGACCAGAGAGATGAGTTCCTGGCGGTGCTGTTCCACTTGCGTGCCCCTTGAACAGGCAAGGAAGATGGGGCTGCACGTGGCGAGCCGGGGAGGGCTGGGAGTGGACGAGATCCGTGTGTTCCTGGTCGACGACCACCGCGTCGTGCGGACGGGCCTTGCGGCCTATCTGGGGGTCGAGCCCGGCATGCGCGTGGTCGGTCAGGCCGCGGACGGCCGGGCGGCCCTGGACGAGATCGCCGTCCTCGACCGGGCCAGCGAGTTGCCCGACGTCATCTTGATGGACCTGATGATGCCGCGGATGGACGGGATCGCGGCCACCACCGAGGTGAAGCGGCGCTGGCCGGAGATTGAAGTCGTCGCTGTGACGAGCTTCATCGAGGAGGAACAGGTCCGTGCCGCACTGGAGGCAGGTGCCGCCGGGTACCTGCTGAAGGACGCCGACGCCCCGGACGTGGCGGCAGCGATCCGGGCGGCGATCGCCGGCGAGGTGCACCTGGACCCTGCCGCGGCGCGCGCACTGACCGCGGCTCTGCGTGCCCCCACGCAGGAGCAGACGCCCCTGACCCCCCGGGAGCGCGAGGTCGTCGCGGCGATCGCGTCCGGAGCGACGAACCGGCAGATCGCCCGGGAGCTGGGCGTCAGTGAGCGGACGGCGCGCACGCACGTGTCCAACATCCTCGCCAAGCTTGGATTGACCAGTCGCACCCAGGCCGCGATGTGGGCGGTGCGCGAGGGACTCGTCGACGACACCACGGGCGCGACGCGATGAGCTCCGAGTCGGCACGTGACGTCCTGCGCAGCACCTCGATGCCGACGCAGCCGTTGATCGATGACGTGCCGCCCAGCAACTCCCCGCTCGACACCCAGCTCCTCGAGCTCTTCTTCGACCGGGTGCCGATGGGGGTCGCGGTGTTCGACGCCGACATGCGCCTGCAGCGGTGCAACAAGACCTGGACGGCGTTCTACGAGCACTATCTGGGGGTGCCGGCGGAATACACCACGCCCGGCCGTCATCTCAGCGAGCTGATCCCCGGAAACGAGGCGGCAGTCCAGGAGCTGGTCGACACCGCGCTCTCGGGCCGAGTGGTCCGTCAGGCCGCCCACCGGATCGCGCTCCCCGGCACCGAGACCTACTGGGACGTGGTGTTTGCGCCGCTGTTCGGCGACGGCCGGGTTGTCGGGGTCGTCGACATCGTCACCGACGCGACCGATCGGGTGCTGTCCTTCCAGCGCCTCGAGGCACGGATCGCGACGTTCTCCCAGCTCGCGGCCGGAATGAGCGTCGACCAGCCGCTGTCCACCACGCTCTCGCAGGTCGTCGATGCCGTGCACAGCACCAGCGACGCCGTCGCCTGCAGCATCGTGTGCTGGGAGGAGGACTGGACCCGCGCTGCCACAGCGTACGCCGACGCCGTGCTCGGTGCGGGGTTCGCGGAGGCACTCGAAGACGTGTGGCGGATCCGCGGGATGCGCCCGGTCGACCTCGGTGAGTACGACGGCGCCATCGTCCGCGGGTTCCGCGACCAGGCGCTCGCCGACCCGTCGCTTGCACCTGTGCATCCCTTCCTCGTCGAGGAGGCGCCGTGGGAGGACATGGCATGGTTCCCGCTGGTGGCCTCTGGCGTCGTGGTCGGCGAGGTCGCGGTCTACCTCGCGGCCGGTCAGGACCTCGACGACGACGACCGCGGCTACCTCACCGCCCTCGCCGACCAGGCGGCTGTCGCGGTCCGCAACGGCACGCTCTACCGCGCGGCCGAGCAGACCGCCGCGCTCGAGGAGCGGCACCGGCTCGCGCGTGAGCTGCACGACTCGGTGAGCCAGGCACTGTTCTCGATGACCCTGCACGCCCGCACCGCCCAACGGCACCTCGAGACGGTCGGTCTCCCCGCGGACCACCCCGTCGCCGTCGAGATCGATCAGCTCCACGGGCTGACGCAGGCCGCGCTCGCCGAAATGCGCGCGCTGATCTTCGAGTTGCGGCCGGGCGCGCTCGAGGCAGAGGGCCTGATTGCGGCGCTGACCAAGCAGGCGGCCGCGGTGGCCGCCCGTGAGCAGCTCGTGGTCGACGTGCGCGGGTTGGACAGCCGGATCCGGCTCGATCCGACCGTCGAGGAGCACCTGTACCGGATTGTCTTGGAGGCGCTGCACAACACCGTCAAGCACGCGGAGGCGACGCGCGTCGACGTACACCTCGAGATCAGCGACACCGCCCTCGAGATCCATGTCAGCGACGACGGTGCCGGGTTCGATCCAGTGCTGGACCGGCCCGGGCACCTCGGCCTTCGCACGATGCGCGAGCGCGCGGACGCCATCGGCGCAAATTTCGGCATCGACTCCGCGCCCGGTCGCGGCAGCACGATCATCGTCACTCTCCCTCTTCCCAACTGACGTCTACGTCATTACGCCGAGGCGGCACCCGGCCATAGCGCCGACGCCCGTCCGGCCACTGTGCCGACGCGACGGGGCCCCCTGAGCAGCGACGCTTCTGATGTGCCCCGACCGGTGCACCCGGAGCCAAGGAAGTCGCCATGTTCCACAACTTCAGCCTCGTCATCGCGCACACCGAGATCGACCGTCGGCTCGCCGACGCGGAGCAGCGTCGTCGCGCCCGCTCCTGCCGCACCGGGCGCCCGATCCGCACCGTCCTCGCCCGCCCCTCCTCACAGCCCTGAAAGGCAGATCACCATGTCCACGACGCAATGGATCCTGAACCTCTTCCTCCTTGCCTGGGTGCTCACCCGCAACCTCGGCACCCACCGGGTCACTTGGGCCACTTTCGCAGTCCCGTTCACCCTGGTGGTGACCGCGGGCGGCTGGTTCCTGCACGACCTGCCCACGGCCGGCCACGACGTCAGCCTCGAACTGGCCGGCATCGCCGCCGGCCTGGTGCTCGGCACCGTGGCTGCCCTCCTCACCCGGATGCGCCGTCACCAGAGCCACCTCGTGGTGAGCGCCGGCACCGCCTTCGCCGCGGTCTGGATCTTCGCCATCGGCGGCCGAATGGTCTTCGCCCAGTGGGCCACGCACGACGGCGCCCGCACGATCGGTGAGTTCTCGATGCGTCACCAGATCAC
>JBBSQN010000249.1:0-4035 GCA_038257875.1 Mycobacteriales bacterium | reverse complement strand
CGCCGCGGACATCTTGCAGGAGGCTGCCCGGTTGACGGTGCGGATCGGGGAGAACGCGCCCGCCGGGCAGGACATGGTGCGGTATGGGCGGCAGGCGGTGGCGTTGGCCCGGTCTGGGTTGACCATCGCCGAGGGCACGGCGACACCTGCGTTGGTCGCGAAGCTGCATGCAGTGGAGGCGCGGGGTTTCGCCCTGCTCGGCGACGTCCGCGAGACCCGGCACGCGGTGCTGGCGGCCCAACGGTGCTATGAGACGGTCAGCCCCGAGGACGCTGCCCTGTTCTATACCCTCAACGGGTTCGGGGGCGATCTCGGAGCGTGTCTCAGCGGTATCGGTGATACTGAGCAGGCCCTGACGTTCGGCACGATGGCGTTGAACGGTTGCGAGCCCGGGATAGTTCGCGGCCGATGCCTGACACAGGCCAACCTCGCCATCACCCATCTACGCGGTCGTGACCGGGAGCAGGCCGCTGCGTTCGGGCGGGACGCGCTGCGCACCGCTGACACGCTCGACTCGACCATCGTTCTGGAGCGTCTGCGCACCCTGCAGCGTCGGGTGCACCCGCTGCGCTCCGCATCCCCCCACCTGGCTGAGCTCCACGAACGGATCACCAGCCACCTCGACCGCACTGCCCGGCAACGACCCAACCACATGGCCTTGTGACCAGCCGGATCGACGGCACCAAGTCTCACCAATCCCGTCGACTACACGGGTTCCACCTCGCGACGGCTTCGTCCACAACCACGGGAGGACGACTACCGTCCCTGGGAGGACGAGGAGGTGTTGTGACATTCGAACCCGGCATGGTTCATCCCGGGAATCATGGTGATGATCCGCGCGCCGCGCGCCGCGCCTTCCTCGCCGCCGTCGTTCGTCGGCCCGTCACGATGGGCGCGGTGGTGCCGAGCTCGTCGCGGTTGGCTGCGGTACTCGCGTCGGTCGTGCCCCGGGTCGGCAGCCCCGTGGTCGTCGAGCTCGGCCCCGGCACCGGCGTGGTCAGCGCCGCGATCGACGAGCGGCTGCCCGCGGGGGCACGGCATCTCGCCGTCGAGCTGGACCCGGACATGGTGGTGTTCCTGCGTCGTACCCGGCCGGGGCTCGACGTCGTGCACGGCGACGCCGCGCAGCTCGCGACGCTGCTGGCCGACCGGGACGTGTCCCGGGTGAGCGCCGTCGTCAGCGGCCTGCCGTGGGCGCTGTTCGACACCGCGACGCAGTCGGCGATCCTCGGGGAGGTCAGCCGGGTGATCGGGACGACCGGAGCGTTCACCACGTTCGCGTACCTGCACGGCATGTCTCTCGCCGGTGCCCGGCGGTTCCGCCGGACGTTGCGCGACACCTTCGACGAGGTGCTGGTGAGCGCCACAGTGTGGCGCAACGTGCCGCCGGCGTTCGTCTA
The DNA here is from genome assembly GCA_038257875.1 of Mycobacteriales bacterium. Lineage (GTDB taxonomy): Bacteria > Actinomycetota > Actinomycetes > Mycobacteriales > Pseudonocardiaceae > Pseudonocardia. The sequence goes on along the minus strand of JBBSQN010000249.1, from coordinate 2,635 downwards.
CGTCTGCCGTCGCCCGCACCGGGTGCGACCCTCGAACGGATGACTTCGCCGTCGCCTGCCGGCGTTCCGGCGCGGACAGTGCTGCGGCTGGCCGCGCCCGCGTTGCCGGTGCTGGCTGCCGAACCGCTGTACCTGCTCGTCGACACCGCTGTGGTGGGTCGCCTCGGGACTGTGTCGCTCGCGGGCCTCGCCGTCGCGGGGGTGGTGTTCGCGCAGGTGACGAGCCAGCTCACCTTCCTGTCCTATGGCACGACGGCGCGGGCGGCGCGCTTGCACGGGGCCGGCAGGCGCGCCGCCGCCGTGGGCGAAGGAGTACAGGCCACGTGGCTCGCGCTGGCCGTCGGGATGGTCCTGCTCGTGGCCGGGCAGCTCGTGGCAGCGCCGGTGGCCCGGGTGTTAGGCGACCGGCCGGAGATTGCCGCCGCGGCCGAGTCGTGGCTGCGGGTGGCGTTGCTCGGTGCGCCGTTCGTGTTGGTGACGTTGGCCGGCAACGGCTGGATGCGCGGTGTGCAGGACACCGTCCGGCCGCTGCGTTTCGTGCTGGCCGGCAACGGGCTGTCCGCGCTCGGCTGCCCGGTGCTGGTGCATGGCGCCGCCGGATGGGCTGGGCTCGGGCTGGTCGGGTCCGCGGTGGCCAACGTGGTCGGTCAGACGGTGGCCGCTGCGCTGTTCCTCGGTGCCCTGTTCCGCGAGCGGCGCCGGGCGCCGTCGTCTGCTCCGGTCTCGCTGCGTCCGCGACCCGCGGTGTTGCGCGCGCAGCTCGGCCTCGGGCGCGACCTGCTGGCCCGCAGCCTCGCCTTCCAGGCCTGCTTCCTCTCGGCGGCCGCGGTGGCCACCCGGTTCGGTGCCGCGACCGCGGCGGCCCACCAGATCGTGTTGCAGCTGTGGCTCTTCCAGGCCCTCGTTCTCGACGCCGTGGCCATCGCCGCGCAGGCGCTGGTAGGGGCGGCCCTCGGAGCGTCGGACGGGGACGGGGCGGTGACGCGGGCGCGAGCCGTCGCCGCGCAGGTCACCCGCTACGGCCTGGTGCTGGGTGTCGGTTTCGGGGTGCTGTTCGCGGCGCTGGTGGGCGTGCTGCCGCCGGTGTTCACCCCCGATCCCGCGGTGCTCGCGGTGGTGCCGTTCGCCTGGTGGTTCTTCGTGGCCCTGCAGCCGGTGGCGGGCGTGGTCTTCGCGGCGGACGGCGTGCTGCTCGGTGCCGGCGACGCGGCCTTCTTGCGCACCTCGACCCTGGCCGCTGCCGTGCTCGGGTTCCTGCCGCTGATCTGGGCGTCGCTGGGGTTCGGTTGGGGTCTCACCGGGATCTGGACGGGGCTGAGCCTGTTCATGCTGATCCGGCTGGTGGCAGTGACGGCGCGGCTGCGCTCGGATAGCTGGGCGGTGGCGGGCGCCGTGCGGGCCTGAGCCTCAGCCGGAGGTGTGGGGTTTCGGCGGGCCGCCGGGGACCGTTGGTCGCCCGAGGGGAAGAATCGCCGCGCGTGAACGCTGTCCCGTCCGGGCTTGTGATCGTCGACAAGCCCGGTGGCCTGACCTCCCACGACGTCGTCGCACGGCTGCGCCGGATCCTGGGCACCCGCAAGATCGGCCACGCGGGCACGCTCGACCCGATGGCCACCGGGGTGCTGGTCTGCGGCGTGGGGCGGGGCACGAAGCTGCTCGGGCACCTCGCGCTCGACACCAAGGCGTACACGGCCACCGTCGCGGTCGGCACGGCGACGAGCACCGACGACGCCGAGGGCGAGATCGTGTCGGTGACCGATGCGTCCGCCGTGGAGGATGCGGCGATCGCCGCCGGGATGGCAGCGTTGACGGGGGCGATCGCTCAGGTGCCGAGCTCGGTCAGCGCGATCAAGGTCGACGGACAGCGAGCCTACGCGCGGGTACGGGCCGGCGAGGAGGTCGTGCTGCCGGCGCGGCCGGTGACGGTGACGGCGTTCACCCTTGCGGCGCGCCGGGGGAGCGAGCTCGACGTGGTCGTCGAGTGCTCTTCTGGCACCTACGTGCGCGCACTGGCCCGCGATCTCGGCGCCGGGCTGGGCGTCGGCGGGCACCTGACGGCGCTGCGTCGCACCCGCGTCGGCCCGTTCACGCTGGACCATGCCCGCACGCTCGAGGAACTGGAGGGCGAGCCCAAGCTCTCGCTGTCCCTCGACGAGGCGGTCGCTACCGCGTTCGCCCGCCGCGACCTCGACGCGGCCGCCGCCGTCGACATCACGCACGGCCGCCCGCTTCCGCCGGTGGGCCTTCCGGGCACCTACGGCGTCTTCGCCCCCGACGGCCGCGCCCTAGCCCTGGTAAGCGAACCCCCCCACGGCCCCGCCCGCCCCCTAGTAGTCCTCACCCCCGCCAGCACCTGACCACCCCGCGAGTCGGTACGAATCGGCCCGCGAGTCTGTACGAGTTGGTGCGCGAGTCGGTACGGATTGGCGGCTGAGGAGGCCGTATCTGGTGACCGGCACCGCCACTGTTTGCCGGCTCGACCGCCACTCGGTACCGGCTCGACCGCCACTGCGTACCGACTCGCGCAGCGAGCTGTGCCGACTCGCGGACCGATTCGTACCGACTCGCGGGCCGAGGTGTAGCGCGTCGGGGGGGTGGGGGTGGGGGTCCGGGGGCGCGGGACGGGCCGCGCTGG
>JBBSQN010000248.1:0-4093 GCA_038257875.1 Mycobacteriales bacterium | reverse complement strand
TCCGTGACGCACTCATCGGCCGACCCTGGATGCCCGACCTCCCCGCACCCACCTGAGCGATCAACACCACCCGAACACCACCGGAGGCCACCAGCCGACCGGTCACCAAGCCATGCCACCAACCCGAGGCTGAATGTTTACACTCGAACGTCTTCGCGCCACTGCCGAAGACGAACTCGGCGTCCTCGCAGTCTCGGACGCGATGGCGCATCGGGCACGTGTCGCGGACCGCGACACCCGAGTTGACCGACAAACCGTTGTCGCACATGGTGTTTCAACTCCGATCAGGAAACCAGTTTCCGACACAACGATCAGGGCGAGACCCAGCGGACGCAGGTCCGGACTGGCGTCCACCAGGGCTCCGAGGAGCGACGGCAAGCCAGCGACCTCCGTAGGGGATCGGCCGGCTGGCCCGCACGACCTCGGTGGCGCTGGGGGGTTGTCGCCTCGGTCGTGCGGGTCGGCGGTGGTGCGCACGCGGCTGGCCTCGCGCACCTGCCGGACGCGAGTGACATGCCAGAACCGCCGGACACTGTGCGCACCTCGCGGGTCGCGCGGCAGTCAAAGCCTCGCCGCGCGAACGGGTCGTCACGTCCGGCTCGCCGTGGTGCGGCGGGCCCAGGATGACGGCCCGGTGGGAACACATGGCGTGGGTCAGGTCGGGTACCCGGCTCGCGACCAGGTGCCGCGGAAGTTCGCCTGAACGGTTGCGGTAGCGTCGATACCCAACATGCTTGCCACTCACTTTGCCTTTTCCGTTGACGTATGAGTAAGCTAGCATGAGAAATCCTAATTTACTTGATCCCGATCGGGTGAAGCGACTCGACACGATGCGTGACCAAAACTGATCATTGAGACGACCCGCCCGGAGGCGACCCGCCATGACACTCACGAGGACCGTCCCGCTGGTGCTGCTGCTCAACGAGCTGAACAGGCTGAAGACCGAGTCGGGCATCAAGGACAACCTGGCCGCCGAGCATCTCAACTGCGCCTCCACGAAGATCAACCGGATCCTGCTCGGGCAGTCGAAGGTGTCCCCGGGAGACGCCAAGGTGCTCGGTGAGCTGTACGGCGCCGACCCCGAGCTCGCCGAGATCCTGGCCGACCTCGCCCGCAAGCTGGGCAAGAGGGGCGACTGGACCGGCTACCGCGCCGTCTACGCCGAGTGGCTACGCCTGCTGATCGACCTGGAGCGCTACAGCAACCGCGTCCGCATCGTCGAGACCGAGATCGTGCACGGACTGCTGCAGACCGAGGGCTACGTCCGAGCGCTGCACCAGGTACCGACGCCGTTCGGCACGACCTCACCGGTGGACGACGTCGTCCAGGCCCGGCGGGAGCGCCAGAAGATCCTCACGCGCGAGGAGGACCGACCCATGGTCGGTTTCGTGCTGTCCGAGTCGTGCCTGCGGCGCGTCTACGGCGACCACGAGGTCATGCGCGAGCAGCTGCAGCGGCTCGCCGAAGTTGCCGAGCTACCGAACGTCCAGCTGCAAGTTCTGCGGTTCGACAACCCGAGCCCGGTCATCTTCGGCAACGACAGCTTCGCTCTGTTGCATGTTCCCGGGCCGGGTGTCGCCGGGCCGCTGGACTTCGTCTACGTCGAGATGTACGACGACGCGCGCTATCTTGACGACCACGCTCGGGTAGCGGCCTACGAGCAGTTGTGGGCCTACCTCCAGGCCGCCGCGCTGGGCCCGGTGGAGTCCCTCGACTTCATCGGGGAAGTGGCGGACGAGTACACGAGGCAAGCGCCACCGAAGGGATGACCCGCCGACATGCACCGCGACGACCACCTGCCCCACCACGTCTTCGACCACGCGGACTGGATCACCGCCAGCAAGCCCGACCACAGCTGCGTGGAGCTCGCCAAGGTCGGCCGGGTGATCGGGGTCCGCGACTCCGACAACCCGGACGGCCCGATGCTCCAGTTCAGCGAACCGGAGATCGCGGCCATGCTGCGCGGCGCCCGCGACGGCACCTTCGACCATCTCCTCTGACCCCACCGGACGTTCGCGGCAGCGAACACGTGTTCACACGGGCGGTTAGTAGCCATCGGATCGCGAGGCGCTGCGCACCTCGTACCAGCGCCGCTACCCGGCCTGCGCACTGATCTGCTCGGCCTGACGCTGCGCGATGACGATCGACTCCTCGCCGGTTGAGCTGACCCACCAGGCCGCCACCCGACCGCGGCGCGAGGCAGCGGCGTCGACCGCGCAACGGGCTGCTCGCTCACATCCCGCGGCGGGAGCGGGTCGCCGCATCCGTGCGGTGGACGCCGGAGGCCGCCACGGCCGCGTCCACCGCCGCCCGGACCGCAGCGTGCCCGGACCGCAGCGCTGAGCGGTCGGCGCGCACCTCCACCACCCGCAGCCCCGGCGCGGGGGCGAGGGCGGCCGGGATGTCGGCCACGTCCACGCAGGCGTGCGCTATCCCCGTCGCGGCGCACAGCGCGGCCAGATCGACCCGGTGCGGGGTGCCGAAGACCCGCTCGAACGCCGCCGCGTGCTCGGCGCCACCCTGCTCGAGCAGGCCGAAGATGCCGCCGCCGTCGTCGTTCAGCACGACGACGGTGAGGTCCGGGCGCGGCTCGTCCGGACCGATGACCAGTCCCGTCGTGTCGTGCAGCAGCGTGAGGTCGCCCAGCAGCGCGTAGCCGGGACCGCCGTGGGCCAGCGTGGCGCCGACAGCGGTCGAGACGGTGCCGTCGATGCCGGCGACGCCGCGGTTCGCGTGCACCGTCAGGTCGGGCCGCGGTGCGGCGGCCAGTGCGACGTCGCGCACCGGGTTCGACGAGCCGAGCACGAGCTGCGCGCCGGCGGGCAGGGCCGCGACGAGCGCGCGGGCAAGCCGCAAGCCGGTGGGGGCGGCGGGATCGTCGAGCAGGCGGTCGAGCGCGGCCGAGGCCGCCCGGTCGGCCTCGCGCCAGCGCTGCACCCAGGCCGGGTCCGGCGCGAGCGTCGGCAGGGTGCCGACGGCACGGACGGTGCCGGCGACGTCGGTCCAGGAGCCGCCACCAGGGTCAGCGAGCGCGTACACGGCGACGTCCGGATCGGCGAGCAGCCGCTGCACCGGTCGGTGCAGCGTCGGGCGGCCCGCGACCACCACCTGAGCCGGCTTCAGCGCCGCCGCCGCGGGCGCCCCGAGCAGCCACGGACCGGTGCGCAGCGCGCGGGGCCAGGCCGCGGCGGCGGGCTCGGCGACCACCGGGACGTCGAGCGCGGGGCCGTCGAGCCTCGGGACATCGAGCACGGGGGCACGGTGGCCAGCGAGGACCAGTGTCGGGGCCGTCGGATCCAGCGGCAGCGGCGGGGCCGAGCACGTGCTCGCCGGGACCACCGTCCACGGTCTGCCGCCGGTGCGGCCGGCCGGCGGCGTACCAAAGCCGTCGGGCATCAGCGGCTCGGCGAAGGGCAGGTTGAGGTGCACCGGACCGGGCGGTCCGCCGAGCGCCCCGGCCGCCGCCGCGACGGCCCGGTCGACCATGGAACGCAGGGGACCGTTGCCCGCACCGCCGACCGCACCGTTGAGCGCGAGCCGCACGGCACTACCGAAGATCCCGGCCTGCGCGATCGTCTGGTTGGCGCCGGTGCCGACCAGCTCCGGCGGCCGGTCGGCGGTCAGCGCGAGCAGCGGCACCCCGGCGTGGGACGCCTCGAGCACGGCCGGGTGCAGGTTGGCCACGGCCGTACCGGACGTCGTGCACACCGGGACCGGCCGCCCCGAGCGCAGCGCGAGCCCGAGCGCGAGGAACGCGGCCGTCCGCTCGTCGATCCGCACGTGCAACCGCACCCGCCCCGCCGCGTCGGCGGCATGCAACGCGAACGACAGCGGGGCGTTGCGCGAGCCCGGGCACAGCACGGCGTCGGTGACCCCACACCGCACCAGCTCGTCGACGACGACGTGTGCCTGCGCCGTCGACGGGTTCACCCCTAGAGCCTAGTACTACAGGGACAGTTATATGTTGATCATAAAGAACTCGCAGGTCACGAGCGCTCCGCTCGGCGCCCGCTCGCGGCATCTTCACAGGTCGCTCAAACAAGTGTCTCTGTAGTACTAGGTCGTGGGGGGGGGGGTGGGGGGGGGGGGGGGG
>JBBSQN010000247.1:0-4143 GCA_038257875.1 Mycobacteriales bacterium | reverse complement strand
TCGGTTGACTGCGGTCAAGGAGCATTTGCGGGCGGTTCCTGGTCGGGGTTTGGGTTGTGGGGCTTTGCGTTATCTTGCGGAGTCTGTTGAGTCTGTTGAGTGGGTTCCGCCGGTGCCGGCTGTCAGCTTCAACTACCTGGGCCAGTCCGACCTGCTCGCCGGCGGTGCCGGGCTCTACACAGCGGTGTATGAACACCTGCGGCTCGACGAGAGCCCCCAGGCGCAGCGGGCTCACCTGCTGGAGGTCGTCGGCACGGTCGAGCAGAACCGGCTGGAGTTCACCTGGTTCTACGCGGAGGGGACGCATCGGGAGTCCACGGTGCGGTCGTTGGCCGAGCAGTTGGTGGTGGCGCTGCGGGAGGTCATCGCGTTCTGTGCGCGGCCCGGTGCGGGGGGGCGTAGCCCGTCGGACTTCCCGTTGGCGCGGTTGGACCAGGTGGCGGTGGACCGGTTGGCCGGTGACGGTCGTGGGGTCGAGGACATCTACCCGCTGACGCCCACCCAGGCCGGCATGGTCTTCCACGGGCTGTCCCAGGGCGATCAGGGCGTCTACTTCCAGCAGGCGACCTTCGTGGTGGCGGGCGTCACCGACGCGACGCAGCTCGGGGCGGCCTGGCAGCACGTCGTGGACCGGACCCCGGTACTGCGCAGCAGCGTGGTCTGGGACGGGGTGGTCGAGCCGGTGCAGGTGGTGCACCGCGAGGTGCGTCTGCCGGTCAGCTACCTGGACTGGCGGCAGCTGTCCGAGGCCGGACGGCGCGAGGAGCTGCGGACTTGGCTCGAGCACGACCGCGCTGCGGGCCTGGACCTGACCGCGGTACCGCTGCTGCGGGTGATGATCGCGCGGCTCTCCGACGTCGAGGTCCAGGTGGCGTGGACCTTCCACCACGTGCTGCTGGACGGGTGGAGCGTGTTCCAGATGCTCTCCGACGTCTTCGCCTGCCACGCCGAGCTCGCGCGTCGAGGGGTGCAGACCATCGAGTCCGCGCTCCCGGTACCGCTGCCGGGCCGGCGTCCGTTCCGGGACTACCTGCAGTGGCTGAGCTCGGTCGATCGGCGCGAGCCCGAGAAGTACTGGCGCCACGCGCTGGCCGGGCTGTCCGAGCCCACCGCCCTGCCCTATGACCGTCCGGTCGTGGAGGCGCACCGCGCCGAGTCCAGCGCGACGCTGCGGACCACGCTGTCGAGCGAGCAGTCCAGCGAGCTCCGCGGTGCTGCCCGGCGCCACGGGTTGACGATGAACACGATCGTGCAGGGTGCGTGGGCGCTGTTGCTGTCGCGCTACAGCCGCCAGCACGACGTGGTGTTCGGCACCACGGTCTCGGGGCGGCCGGCTGAGCTGGCCGGTGTCGAGTCGATGGTCGGGATGTTCATCAACACCGTTCCCACCCGGGTGCACGTCGACGCCGGGCGTGCGGTTCTGCCCTGGCTGCGCGAGCTGCAGGCCGACCAGACCGAGGCTCGACAGCTCGACGTCTTCGGGTTGGCCCAGTTGCAGGCCTGGACCGAGCTGCCCACCGAGGTGCGCCTGTTCGACAGCATCGTGGTGTTCGAGAACTACCCGATCAACGACGACACCGCCGGTGGCCACGGCCTACGGCTGCGCGAGATGGCGGCCGTCGAGACGACGAACTACCCGCTCAGTGTCGTCGTCTACCCGAACGAGCAGGTGTCGCTGGCGGTGGGCTTCGACCCCGCGCTGTTCGACATGGCCACCATCGAGCGGATGACCGGGCAGCTGGTAGCGCTGATGTCGGACATCGCGCAGGACACCGGGCAGAACGTGGCGCAGGTGTCGATGCTGGGAGAGCTCGAGCGGCATCGGCTGGCGGTGGAATGGAACGACACCGCCACGGTGGTGCCGGTAGAAACCGTGGTGGACGCCTTCGCGCGGCGGGTGGCGGCGACCCCGGATGCCGTGGCGCTCGTGTCGGGTACCGTCCAGCTGTCCTACGCACAGCTGGAGGCGCGGGCGAACCGGTTGGCGCACCGGCTGGTTCGGCTGGGGGTGGGCGTCGAGGACCGGGTCGCCGTGCTGATGGATCGCTCGGTGGACCTGGTAACGACCGTGCTGGCGGTGGTCAAGGCCGGCGGGATCTATGTGCCGCTGGACCTGCTGGCGCCGGCGGAGCGGTTGCGCGTCGTGCTGGCCCAGGCCGGTGTCGAGGTGGTGGTCACCGATCAGAACTGGGAGGCGACGGCCCGCTCGGTGCATCCGGGGCCGCTGCTGGTGGCCGATGCCGAGGAGTCGTTGCGCACCGAACGGGACGACCCTCCGGCTGTGGCCCTGTATCCGGACAATCTGGTGTACCTGGAGTTCACCTCGGGTTCGACCGGAAGGCCCAAGGGAGTGGGGATCCGGCATTGTGACGTCGTGGCGTTCGCTGCGGACCGCTGCTTCGACGGTGGTGGTCATGAGCGGGTGATCGTGCACTCGCCGTTGGCCTTCGACGCCTCGACCTACGAGCTGTGGGTGCTGCTGCTGCGCGGGGCTGAGTTGGTGCTGGCCCCACCCGGAGAGCTGACCGCCGAGGTGCTGGCGGAGACGGTCGCCCGGCATCGGGTGACGGGGCTGTTCGTCACGGCCGGGTTGTTCCGGGTGCTGGCCCAGGACTCGCCGGGGTGTTTCGCGGGGCTGCGTGAGGTGTGGACGGGAGGTGACGTGGTGCCGGCCGCGGCGGTGCGGGCGGTGCTGGGGGCGTGTCCCGGACTGATGGTCGTGGACGTGTACGGCCCGACCGAGATCACCGCGTACGCCACGAAGCATGCGATGACCACGGTGGTGGCGGTGCCCGACGCGGTTCCCATCGGGCGGCCGCTGGACAACATGTCCGTCTACGTGCTCGATGATCAGGGTCAGCTGGTGCCGGTGGGGGTGGCCGGCGAGCTGCACATCACCGGTGCCGGTCTGGCGCGGGGTTACTGGGGCCAGTCCGGGCTGACCGCGGAGCGGTTCGTGGCCAATCCGTTCGGAGCACCGGGTAGCCGGATGTACCGCACTGGGGACCTGGTGCGCTGGACCGCCGACGGGGACCTGGTGTTCGCCGGGCGGGTGGACGAGCAGGTCAAGATCCGCGGGTTCCGGATCGAGCTGGGTGAGGTGGAGGCCGCCCTGGCGAGCCATGAGCAGGTGGCCGAGGCGGTGGCGGTGGTAGCGGCCGATGACGCCGGGCGCAAGCGCCTGGTGGCCTATCTGGTGCCGCGGGAACCGGCCGTGCCCGATACCGACGAGGGTCCCGGTTCCGACGGTCTCGTCACCATGGCGCTGCGGGAGTTCCTGAGCCGGACCCTGCCCGACTACATGGTGCCCTCGGCGTTCGTGATCGTGGCGGAGCTGCCGTTGGCGTCCAACGGCAAGCTGGACCGTCGCAGGCTGCCCACCCCGGACTGGCAGCCCACCGACGCCGGTTACGTCGCTCCGCGCGACCCGGTGGAGCAGGAGCTGGCTCGGATCTGGGCCGGGGTGCTGGGGCTGGAGCGGGTCGGGGTCAACGACAACTTCTTCGCCCTGGGCGGGGACTCGATCCTGAGCATCCAGCTGGTCTCGCGGGCACGGGCGGCCGGGTGGAGCCTGACCCCTCGCGACGTGTTCCGCCGGCCCACGGTGGCCGGGTTGGCGGCCGGTGCCACCGTGGCGGTGCCGGTCACGGCCGAGCAGGGCCCGGTGACCGGGGTGGTGCCGCTGACCCCGATCCAGCACTGGTTCTTCGCTACCCACACCGACGCCCCGCAGCATTTCGACCAGTCCGTGACGGTCGAGCTGGCCGCGGACGTCGATCCGGTCGCGCTGTCGGACGCGCTTGCTGCGGTGGTGGCCCACCACGACGCGCTGCGGATGCGGTTCGAGCACCTCGACGGTCGGTGGACCCAGGTCAACGCCCCGGTGCAGCCGGGGCAGCTGCTGGCGCGACGGGACCTGTCCCGGGTGCCCGCCTGGGACCTCTCCGCGACGCTCGACGAGCTCATCGCCGAGGTGCACCGCAGCTTCGACCTGAGTGGTCGGTTGGTGGCGGCGGTGTTGTTCGAGTTGGGGGCTGGGCGGCGGCCGGTGTTGGTGGTGGCGGTGCATCACTTGGTGGTGGACGGGGTGTCGTGGCGGATCCTGTTGGAGGATGTGGCTGCGGCGTACGAGCAGGTGGTGGC
>JBBSQN010000246.1:0-4346 GCA_038257875.1 Mycobacteriales bacterium | reverse complement strand
CGTAGCTGTGCCGGTAGGCGTAAAGCACGATCCTGGTCTTGTCGTACTCGATGCCGTCCACGGTGCGCAGCACCGGCAGCTTGTCTACCCAGACTCGGTGCGCGAACGCGAGGCTGAACCCGGTGATCGCGCGGCGACCGTCCGGGTTGCGCCGGTCGGTGGGCAGCAGCTTCAGCTCGCCGACGGGGGTGTGCGGGTAGCGGGCGCGAACCCGCTGCTGCTGGGCGGTGATCAGCGCGGCGGTGTGCTCGCTGATCGGCAGCCGCCGGCCGGGCCGGTTCGCCTTGTGGTTGTCGTAGAGCAGCACCGGCGCTCCGTCTTCGTCGCGGGCCAGGCAGTCGATGGCCAGCTCGCAGATCTCTTCCGGGCGGCGGCCGGTGTCGATGGCCAGCTCGACGGCGGTGCGTAGCTCCGCAGAGGTGAGTTGATCGAGGTTCGCACAGAGCTGCTGCATGATCTCCGGCGGCAGGTCCCGATTCGGTTCGGCGGGTTCGGGCTTGAGCGGGATGTCCGCGACGCCGATGACGAAGTCGTCGCCCAGCCCGCCGGCGATGCCGCCCGGGCGGGTCAGCCCCGCCGCGCGGGTGCGGGTCAGCACGGCGCGGACCTCGCGGCAGGCGCGGATGCGTGCGTCGCCGCTGATCTGCCCGACCGATTCCAGAAACGCCAGCCGGTGCAGGAACGCTTGCATGTCGGCCCGACCCAGCGCGGCAGGATCCTCGCCGCGGTCCGGACGCATCCGCAGCGACTCCGACAGGCGCACCAGGCAGCCGATGTGGTGGCGCACCGACAGTCCCGCGCTGGTGCGCCGCCCGGGCCGCACGCGGCGTTTGGGCAGGTCGTCGGCGGCCCACCGCTTCGCCGCTTCCCGCAGCCACGGCTGGCTGATGCCGGTGAACGACACCGTCCCGCTGTGACCGAACACCACCAGATCCCACTCGTCCTTGCCGACCTCGCTCTCGGGAGTGGACAGCGCCCGGCCGGCATGCGTTACCACACAGTTGGCCAGCCCCTTGAATTCCAGGTCACGACTGTCCGCGACGACGTACTCGCCGAGCGAGCCGACCTGCTGGCGGCGTAGGTCGTCACACAGTGCCCGCAGCGTCGCCTCCTTGGTCTTGACCGCGTTGATCCGGCAGCGTTGCTGCAGCCCGAACAGAACCTGCGCGACGAGCAGCAGCGGCAGTCCACGCAGGCTCACCTCCCCACCGCGGCCAATCGCCGGTTCGGTGGCGCGCCACAGCTGCTCGTCCAGGCATCCTCGCAGGGCACGTAGCCGTTGCTGATGCGCCTCGCAGTAGACGCCGTCGTGGTGACGAGCCGGGCGGGTGCAGGCGACGACGGCGCAGCCGTGGCCAGCGTCGGCATGCGCCGTGAAAGCAGGTCGCCGACGCGCCGGCAATGCGGCGATCTCCCCATCTGCCAGCCCGTGCACGGTGAGCCTGCGACGGCACGAAGCGCAGATCCGGGACCGATCCGGCGCTGTCGTCGAACAGCCCACGGCCCGGCAGACCGGGCGGCCTAGCAGCGGATGCGTCGCCGGCGGGGAGAGCACCCACGTCACCGGGTTCCAGCCGGCCTCGGCCAGAAACGCCGGGTCGATCACCGCGGCGATGGCGGCGGCCCCTCCGTCTGTCACCGGCTCGGCGAACACACGGCCGGCAGCGGGAAGGGTCGCCGCGATGCCCGCGACTGCTGCGGCGGTCACCGGGCCGGCCCGGTCAGCTCCCGCGGACTGGGCACCCGGTCGACCGCGTCACGCAGCCGGGCCGGGTCCGGATGCAGATACACCTGCGAGGAACTCATCGCCGCGTGCCCGAGCAGTTCAGCGATCTCGTCCAAGCCACTGCCGGCATCGGCGAGGTTGCTGCCGAACGCGTGCCGCAGTTGGTGCGGGCGCACCGCGCGTGACAGGCCCGCCCGTCGCGAGCAGGCGGCCATCAGGGCATTGACCGCGTCCGGGCGCACCGGCGCACCGACCGGTTCGCGGAACAGGTTGACCAGCACGAAGTCCGACTCGCCCGCCCGCGGCACCGCCAGCCGCTCGAACTCGTAGCCGTCGAAAGCCTGCACAACAAGGAAATCCAGCGGCACCCAACGTTGCCGGCGCGACTTCGCCCACGCCCCGTTCGAGTTGCTGCGGCGCACCACATGCAGATGCGCCCGTTCCACCTCGCAGCCGAGCAGCCGCGAGTCCGGCAGCAAATGCACATCGCTGCGCCGCAGCCCGCACAACTCGCCGCGGCGCAACCCGGCCCGAGCCAGCAGTAAGATGATCAGCCGGTCCCGCGCCGAACAACCCGCCCGCAACAGCGCGACGATCTCCGCGTCGCTGGCCCGGTCTACCATCGGCTCCGGCTCGTGCAGCCGATGCCGCGCCCGCATCCGCCACGCCATCCGGCTCCCGTCCTCACCACCAGCCTGTAGCGGAAGGTCACGGTCGTCGGCCAGCTCGTAGATCAGCGGCAGCAACCAGGCCGGCGCCTGGCCCGAACTCACCGCATGCGTGACGAACCCGCGCACCGCCGCCAGCACGCCGTTGATCCGCCGCGCGCCCCGTACCGGCTCCGCGCCGGGCCCGGCCAGCACCTGACCGCCCGGGGCGACGTCCACTCCACTGGCCGCCGGCCCGGCGTGCCGCAACCAGGTGATGAACAACCCGAGATGCTCCACGCCGGCGTGCCAGTGGCGGCCGGTGCGAGCACACCAGCGCAAAAACAGCGCGATCGCTCCGGCATAAGACCGGGTGGTCAGCTCCGAGCCGTCGCGGCCGAAGCGCACATGCCGCAAGAACGCGTCCGCCTCGGCCACCACCGCCAAGTCCTCGTCGAGCACCGTCCAATACCGCGCACCCGACGGCAACCTCACTGGGAACGCCCGCATCTTGATCTCCTCTCGTGGCAGGCACCTGAACAACTACCAGCCACGAGCACCACAACCCAGGAGATCTGTCGCAGAACCGGTCCGTGTCCCGGCCTACGCAACGTCACGCAACAGCCGTCCCCACCCCCAGAGAACGGTGAATGTAGTTGTACTCGTGGAAGAAGCCGGCGCAGAACTGCCGGGCGTGAGCCAGTGAGGTGAAGGACGCCGGGAAGTCAGGCAGGTACTTCAGCGTCTTGAACTGCGCCTCGGAGAACGGGTTGTCGTTGCTGACCTTCGGCCTCGAGTGCGAGCGGGTCACCCCGAGATCGGCCAGCAGCGCCGAGACGGGTTTGGAGGTCATCGAGGTGCCGCGGTCGGCGTGCACGGTGTGCGGGGTGGCGCCGTTGCGTTCGATGGCCTCGTCGATGAAGTCGCGTGCCAGCTCGGAGTCCTCGACCGGGGAGATGATCCACGACGGGTTGAACCGGGAGTAGATGTCGATCAGCACGTAGAGCTGGTAGAAGATCCCCTTGGTCGGGCCGCGGAGTTTCGTGATGTCCCAGGTCCAGACCTGGGACGGGCCGTCGGCCATCAGCTCGGGTTTCACCTTCGCCGGGTGGGTCGCCTGGCGGCGACGTTCACGGCTCTGCCCGGCGTCTCGGGCGATGCGATACATCGAGGACGCCGAGCACCAGTAGCGGCCCTCGTCGAGTTCGCGTGCCCAGATCTGGCCGATCGCCAGATCCGCGTACGCCTCGGTGTTGATCAGGGTGAGCACCGCCGCCCGCTCGGTCTGCGTCAGCGCCTGCCCGTTGTCGGGCACCGACCGTGCCGGTCGTGGGCCGTGTACTGGTCCCCGGGCGTGGCGGTAATGGGTAGCCCTGGCCCGGCCGAGGAGAGCGCAGGACCGGGTGACCGGTACCGCCGCGGCCCGCAGCTCGGTGAATGTCGCGGTCATCGCGGCTTCGACGAAATCGGCGTGCCCGTGCTCTCGGAGATGGTCTCCAAGAGCCCTTGAAGTTTTCCCATGATCTCCACCACCGCCTGCGACTTGGCCAACTCGCGGGTCAGGCGCTGGTTCTCCACACGCAACCGCGCCGCATCATCCGTGCCGGCCCCCGAGCTGGTCGCCCGATGCGCACGACGAGGAGCCCTCGTCCCGCTGTTCAACGCGTCGCGGGCCTCGGTCCACTTGCGGATCTGGGACTGGTAGAGACCCTCACGCCGCAGCACCGCGGCCTTCTGCCCATACGGGGCAGCCTCGTACTCAGCGACCACCCGGGCCCGATAAGCCGCCGTGAACGATCGACGTACCGGCCGCGCCGCCGGATCGGCCGGCTCCACCGTCGCACCCGACCCGAGATGATCACCGGCACCGGGAAGAGCGGAACTGTTGCTACTCACGAAACTGTCTCCTGTCACCACCCTCCACGGTGGACCCGGGGGCTCCGGGGTGTCTCACTACAGCCTGACAGGGAGGG
>JBBSQN010000245.1:0-4356 GCA_038257875.1 Mycobacteriales bacterium | reverse complement strand
TGCACCAACTCCCGGCGCAGCTGTACGGCCTCCTGTGCTGCGGTCAGGCCCTCGGCCCGCCGGCCCGTCCCGGCCAACGGGAGGGCGAGGTTGTTCACCGACATCGCCAGGCCTGGGAGGTAGGCGTCGCGGTTGAGCTGCACCAACTCCCGGCGCAGCTGTACGGCCTCCTGTGCTGCGGTCAGACTCTCGGCCCACCGGCCCGTCCCGGCCAACCGGAGGGCGAGGTTGTTCACCGACATCGCCAGGCCTGGGAGGTAGGCGTCGCGGTTGAGTTCCACCAACTCCCGGTACAGCTGTACGGCCTCCTGTGCTGCGGTCAGGCCCTCGGCCCGCCGGCCCGTCCCGGCCAACCGGAGGGCGAGGTTGTTCACCGACATCGCCAGGTCCGGTAGGTAGGCGTCCCGGTTGGACTCGGCGGCCTCGCGGAGGAGCGCGACGAGGGTGGCGGCGGCGTTCAGGATGGTGGGTGCCAGCAGCAGGCTATAGCGGGGCAGGGTGTCGTTGAGCGCACGCAGGGTCGGTAGGTCCGCGGTCGCGATGAGCTGCTCCAGCGCGTTGAGCAGGGGCTGGGGCTGTTCCAGGCGGGCAGCGACTGCGATCGCCGCTGCCCCGCCGGCCACACCGGCGCCGAGCACGGCCTCGGAGATACTCCCGTCGAGGTGCGGGTGCTGGGGTCGAGCCCGCCCGAGCAGGGTCATGCCGTGCTCGAGCTGCCCGGCCGTCACCGCGTCGACCGTGTCGGCGACCAGGGTGGGGCAGCGACCGTCGGCGTCGAGGACGGTTCCGATGAGGTGTTCGGCCAGCGGGTCGGGCTGCAGACCCGACCAGTACCGCCCGCCGTCCTGGTACAGGGTGACCAGCCAATTCGCGGTGTTGGACAGGGCGTCCGGGTCCGCCGTGGGCAGGACCGTGGCGAGCACCCGCCGGGCGTCCTGTGCGTCGGCGGCACCCCACAGCGTCGCCATCGCGACCAGGCACCGTCGGGTGGTTGGGTTCAGGGTGATCCCGAACCGGTCGGCGACCCGGGACCAGTACCGGCTCTCGTGCTCCTGCAACACCGTCCACGGCCCGCCATCCCGGTCGACCTGGACGGGGTCGCTGGCCTGAAGCAGTGCGGCCAGGGCGTGCATCTGAACGGCCAGGATGGTGCGGTAGCGCTGGCCGTCCAGCTGCGGCACGGCCAGCTGCCCAGCCAGGGTCGGCCACGCGATGTCCTGGTAGCCGTCGAGACCCGTCAGTTGCGATGCCAGCGCGACGACCGCCTCCTGCCAGGCCTGCCCTCGACCCTCGGGCGTGGGCTCGACCGGGCCGAGGTCGAGCACGATGCGCTCGTCCGCCAGCCGCGCCAGATGCGGTGCGGGAACGACCCGGTCGGTGCGCCACGCCCCCGCCGTACGGGCGAGCAGCAGCAGCCGCACCCTCGCCTCCGCCCGGTCCATCTCTCGGATCACCGCGTCGAGTTGGTGGGTGCGGCCCTCGGCGTAGTCGACGACCACCAGGGTCGGCGCCGTCACCTCACCGAGTACCGCGACGTCGTCGGGTCCGGCGCTCTCGGCCAGCACCACACCGGCCCACCCGTCGCCGGCCAGCTGCGCGGCCAGGTGCCGGGCCAGGCGGGTCTTGCCCTGCCCGCCCGCACCGACCACCAGCCGGGTCGCCGCCCACGCCGGTCCGTGGCACCAGTCGTACAGCTGGGCCAGCTCGGGGCGGGGCCGGAAGGGGGTCGTGGCCGCGTCGGCGCGCAGCAACCCCGCCGGTGAGTTCGGTGCGGTCATCGGCTCGCTCAATCGGGCCAGCTCCACCGGCTCCACGATCGGGGCGGCGCCGGTGTGCTCGGCTACCAGGGCGACGAACCCCGGCTCGGTGGTCACCGCGGTGATCGGCCCGGTGACCAGTCGGCGGCTGCCGAAACCCGCCGGATCGCGGGTCACGACCCCGACCAGCAGGCCCTCGCACAGCAGCGCCGCTCCCGACATGCCCGCCCACCACGACCCACCCCGGCCGGACCTCGCCGGCGGGTTGGTCACCTCCACCGCGTACAGCCCGGCCTTGACCAGCGAATCCGGGTTGATCACTCCGACGGCCTCGTGGCTGTCGCGGTGCTGCGGCTGGGCCACGACCGCCGGGAACCCGGTCGCCGTACACCGCTGCCCCGTCCGGGTGGTGACCAGCCACCCCCACCGCACCGGGTGCCGCCACACCGGCTCGGACCACGCCGGATCGGTCACCACCAGCAACGCCATATCGACGTCACCCTCGTAGCGGTGCCAGGCCACCGTGGCTGCCACCAACCCGGACTCGGTCCGCACCTGCACCGTCGCCAGTTTCTGGCCCGCCGGGCACACCACGTGCGCTGCGGTCAGGACCAGCCGCCCACCCAGCAGATAGCCCGACCCGCACGTCCACCGGGCCCGGTCCGCCGGATGATCCGGCCACTGCGCGTAGACCTCGACCTGCCGCCGCACGCCGACCCGCCGCCGCGCTAGTTCGGCGGCGGGGCGTCGACATCGTCGGCGACGATGAACGAGTCCCCCTCCGCGGTCTGCGGGATCAGCTCGACGGTCACCCGGTGCACGGCACCCGTCGACCGCTGTGTCCCGGCCTCCGCAGTGACCACACAGAACCTCACGCCACCCCCGACCCCGCCGACGTTCGTCACCTCTCCGCTGAACTCGATCGACACCTTCCCCACCGCGAAGGTCAACACCTGCCCCGCCACCACCCGCCTGCGCAGCGATCAGCTGCTCCCGGACGACCTCGATCGCGTCCGCCAGCTCCACCAGCCCGTCCTCACCCACCGCCCGACCCCCTCCGCCTCATCTGCTCCGATCGTCGTCGCCACGTACAGGTGCACTGTTACACCACGTAGCCTCATCGACACAGCCGACCTGTTGGCATGTCCAGGGTGCGTGACCGGCCGAGCCGGGGTTGGTCAAGTCGTCTACGACGGTCACGCTGGCCCGGGCGGTGTTGGCGTGACGGTGTACAACGTCGGCTACAGGCCCAGTCGGGCTTTCGTGCGCGCCAGCGGTTCGTCGGGGACGTCACCGGCGGTGAGACGGCCGGCGGCGCGGCGGTACATCCTCCGGTGCGCATCGGGGCCGTTCGCCGTGGTCAGCCAGGCAACGTGGCGCCACGACTCCAGCGTTGCCAGCACCTCGGTGAGGTCGAGTGTCTCGGTGGCGCTGGTCATCATCTCGCGCCATTGGCGGTCGAACTCCGCCGCCTCCTCGGGGATCAACGCGGCGTCTCGAGCACCAACCAAGATGACTGCCTGGGTTCGGGGAGTCAAGGCCGGCGAGTTCGACGACCTCTGCTGAACGTCCGCTGAAGTTCAGCTTCGCAGGCCTGCACCACCAGGCGTCGTAGATCCAGGACCGCGCGATCACCCGGCTTCCCTGCCTGCCGCGGGTGGCGA
Organism: Mycobacteriales bacterium; assembly: GCA_038257875.1. GTDB lineage: Bacteria > Actinomycetota > Actinomycetes > Mycobacteriales > Pseudonocardiaceae > Pseudonocardia. The sequence continues at coordinate 935 of JBBSQN010000245.1, read as the reverse complement.
CGCTCGAAGCTGGCGCAGAAGGAACGTATCGGTGGCGGCTGCCCGACACTCCTTCCCGTAGCGAGACAACCGTGGCCCGGTGGTGACCCCCACACGTTTGCTGCGGCAACTGACAAATGGGGGAGCCATGACCGCCTCGGTCTACATCGGAACACCGACCGGCGAGCAACTGGTGCAGGTCGTGGCTGGCGACTGCGACCCGTACCTGACACTGACCGTCGGCGACTACACCGTCGCGTTGACCCGCGATGAGGCCCGCCGGATCAGCGATGCCCTGCGCGCTGCGGCGCTCACCATAGACAGCTGCGATCATTGACGAGCGGTTCCGCTCGGCCCGGGTCCGGCCAGGGCGTCTTCGGCCGCATCGTCGCGCGGTATGTACTGACTTGTACTCTTCGCGGGTGCGCTGGTCGGCGACATTAGACGCGTGGACTCGCCGCGAGGCCGTGCTGTTGGGGTGTTTGGTTGCTGCTGCGGCGCTGTTCGGGCTGTCGGAGCCGCTCGGGGTTCCGTGGCTGGCCTTCGCTGGCGTGATCGTCGCCGCTGCGGGTGGGCCCGCGCTCCTAGTGATCGTCCTGCAGCGGGTTCGTCTGGAGGGTCGGCGCGAACGGGCGGAGGCTGATCGTCGGCTACGGGTTCCGGTAGGCCCGGTCCTCGGGGTGGATCCGACGTTGATCGGTGTGGATCGGGCCGCGCAAACGGCGTTGGCCGGCGCTGAGGTGCCTGACTACGTTGGACGTGAGGTGGACACGGCGCTGCGTGAGGCGGTCGCTTCAGCGTTGGAGGGTCGGGGACTGATCTGCCCCGCGGTTTTCGGACCGCCTGATTTGTTTATTCTACGCTGTGCCCTGCGTGTCCGTCCACTCGTCGAGGATCTCTTGTGGCGTCTTATAGCCGAGACCCGAGTGAAGCCTACGGAGATTGTACCACAATTC
>JBBSQN010000244.1:0-4458 GCA_038257875.1 Mycobacteriales bacterium | reverse complement strand
TGGCGGCCGGCCACGGACCGGCCGGTGTCCTGACACGCGGTCTGCTGCACGCTGGTCATGCCGTCACCCCCAGGCCCCACCAGGCGATGTGCGCGGCCAGCGCGGCCGGGTGGGTGCTGCACGCGAACACCTGCGACCCCGTCATCTCCGACCGCCCGACCGGGCTCGCCGCGGTGTCGGTGAGGTCCGACCCGCACACCACACACGCCCGACCGTCCGCGACGGCCTCCGACGACGACGCGGCCTCAGCAGCAGCCTCGGCCTGCTCCGCCTCCGAGCCCGGTGTCTGGTCATCGGTCTCCGGCGAGCCGTCACCGACCACGTAAGCCCGGTACGCGGCCTCCCCGCAGGCCGCGGTGAACACCCGCAACGCATCCGACGGCACCCGCACCGACCCACCGACCCGCACCGAGTCCAACCTGCCCGACCGGATCGCCCGGTAGATCGTCTGTTTGGAGACGTCGTACATCTCCGCTACTGCCTCGACCCGGAGATACCGGGTACCCTCAACCTGCATCGTCAGCTCCTACACGGCTCGATGTACGCCCCGGCTGGCGTTGCCGCGCCCGCCGGGGCATCTTGCGTTCTGGCTGTGTCTGGAGACACCTCCAGGTGTCTCCGCGCTCTGACGGTACACGTCTAGGAGTAGAAGTCAAGCGCCTAGGCGTTGACTGGCGGGCGCCCCTCGCGGGACGGGGAGCTCACGACAACAGCTCCGTGGCCCGTGGTGGCAGACCGCTAAAGAGTAAGATCAGACGCTTAGAGCACCGGCACGATCCGTGGGGAGCGCTGAGGTACCGAAGATGAGCACGGACGACACCTCGCAGGAGGACAGGCAGGAGCGGCTACGGCTTGCGGGCTCGTGGCTTCGCACTCAACGAGAGATGAAGGGCTGGACCGGGAGCGAACTTGCGAGGCTGTTGAAGGTTAACCAAGTCCGCGTGTCGGCCTACGAACGCGGCCAGTACGAGGTCCCAAACGGGGTTGCGGACGACCTTGCGGCGATATTCGACCTCCCCGTTTTGGAGGTTCGGCGCAGCCTCGGCCTGTGGGTGCCGAGGGACGCTGATCTCCAGGCAGTCCGACAGCACGTCGACCCGGCTCTCCTTACCGACGACGTACTCGTTGCCGAGCTGGCTCAGCGCTACCGGAAGAAGAGCGACCGAGAGGTCGTCGGTGTGTATCCTCGACGCTCGAATGTGCCCCGCGAGCTGTGGGACCGGCTGATTACGGGTTGCACCTCAGAGATTATCCTAGGTGGGTATACGAATTATTTCTTTTGGACGGAGCGATCCGATTTCAGCCAGATCCTACGAGAGAAAGCTGAGGCTGGCGTCGCCATCCGCATCCTGTTAGGCGACCCAGACGCTGACGTCACCCACCGTCGCGAGCAGGTGGAGAACGCTCCCCTGACAGTCGGCACCCGAATTCGCATCGCCCTGGATGAGCTAGAAAAACTCGGTCCGGTGCCCGGGATCGAGGTACGGTTCTCGGCAGTTAACGCCGAAGCGCACGTGTCCCGGTCAATCTTTCGCTTCGACCGTGAGGCGCTAGTCTCCGAGCACATCGCAGACCGTCTCGGCCACGGAAGTCTGACCTTCCATCTTCGCCGCCTACATGACGACGGTCCGTTCGACCAGTACGCCGCGCATATCGAACACCTATGGGCCGGAGGTCGGACGGCGCTCTGACCAGGGGAGCGGGCGGCGGGCGCCGGGCGCCGCGCACACACGCCCGACCATCCACCGCCGCCTCGGCCGGACGGAGGCCACGTAATGGTGGGTCTTGGTCGCGTGGTTTCGAGAGGTTGGGGCATGTTGGCCGGGGTGCCTCCGTACCGCGCGCTGCCTCCGCTGTGCTGGTCAGAGCACGGAGGCGGGGGTACGGAGGCGGTTACGGAGAACTCCGTACCTCCGTCTCGCCTCCGTACCTGCCTCCGTTCGCGGGGACCCTGCGGGAGGGTGTCTCCGACCCGTGTTTTCGGGGGTTTCCGGGTGGTCGGCGGGGGTGGCTCCCTCGGCCTCCCCGGGTCCCCTGCGCTGGTCAGGTGGGGGAGGCAGGGCGGGGACCCCTTCGGGGAGATCTCCCCGAAGGGAGGCGGGGTCCCCGGTCGGGGTCCCCGGGCGATCGGCGTCGCTCGACAGCGTCCTGGGTGACGAACTGGGTGACGACCGGCCCGGACGTAGGGCGCCCACCGTGGACGTCTACGGACACACGACCAGGGGTTCGACCGCCGAACCGCGACGCTGAAGCCCGACCCGAGTTGCTTCACACCGAAGAGGTCACTGGTTCGATCCCAGTATCGCCCACCCTGCCGGAAGGCCCCTGACCTGCGAGGTCAGGGGCCTAGCAGTTTCTCTGAACGGTTCCGTGCCCTCAGCGTGCCCACGTGTCCGGATGAACCGCTGCAGCTGATGATCGTCCTTCGCCGCTCGCCGTCGGGCGAGCTCTGCCGCTTCGCTCTCACAGGGCCCGTCGGCATCGCCCGGCCCGCCGCCGACTCGCCAGGCTCTTCTTTCCATCCAGCGGACATCGGCGACGCCGGGCACGATGATTCGTCAAGATCGTTTCGATCGGAGTTCGATGGACGGTTGCGCGGGAGTCGGTCGAAAGGGAACTCCGCCCACGAGCTCCAGGGCGCCGAGACGACGCTGGTGGCCTGAAGGGGAGTTGTCCAATGTCGATCAGGTGGCTGTGCTCGCCGATCCGGTGACGGGCTGGCCGCCTGACGTCGCGGTGGATGTGGTTGCCGCCGATCCCGCCGCGCCCGTCCTGCATCCGTCGCGCGACTCGGCGCAGCAGTTCCCGCTTGTCCTCCTCGTCGATCGCCACGAGGACCGCGGCCGGGATGCGGGTGTCACGGATGGCGCGGGTGGCGTCCCAGTACTGCGCCAATACCTCGACGGCGTACTGGTAGACCCGATGACGTTCCCGGGGCAGCTCACGACGGCGACCGAGGACGGTAAGGATGGTTAGCAGCATGGGGTTGCTGGGGTCCCGCCCTTTCGAGCCATAACTGCGCGCTCAGCTGACGGCAGTGCCGAACCACTTGGGCAACTGGCTGAGCAGATCCTGCTGATCTTCACCGACCCACGCCACGTGGCCATCCGGCCGCAGCAGCGCCGCGGGCACGTCCAGTTCATCGCTGACGTCGACGACGTGGTCGACCCGATCTGCCCAGCCCGCCACTGAAAGCAGGCCGGTCTGGTCGAGCAGCAGCCCGCGGCCGCCGTGCATCAGCGCGTAGAGGCGCCCCCGCTTCAGCCCCACGTCCCGCATCCGCCGGCCGAGCAGTTCATGCCCCTCGCCGAAGTCGTAGCGGATCCCGATCGCGGTGATCTTCTTGATCAGGTACCGGTTCACTTCCTCGAAGTCCATCAGTTCCGTCAGCAGCCGGCGTACTGCCTGGGGTCCCGGCTCGAGGGACCCCAGCTCGACCTGCGCCCGGGTGTTGTCCAGCACGGCGGCGGCCACCGGATGCCGTTCGGTGTGGTAGCTGTCCAGCAGCCCTTCCGGGGCCCAGCCGCCGATTTCGGCGGCCAGTTTCCAGCCGAGGTTGAACGCGTCCTGGATGCCGAGGTTGAGCCCCTGCCCACCCATCGGCGGGTGGATGTGCGCCGCGTCGCCCGCCAGCAGCACCCGGCCGGTCCGGTAGCGCTCGGCCAGCCGGGTGGCGTCGCCGAAGCGGGACAGCCAGCGCGGTGAGTGCGCGCCGAAGTCCGTGCTGGCGGTTGCCCGCAGCTGCTGCTTCAGCTCGTCCAGGGTCGGCGGGACCGTGCGGTTCTCGGCCACCCCGGCGGCGGGCGCGACGACGCGGTACACCCCGTCCCCGAGGGGCATGGCGCCGAACCGCAGCTGGGTCTTGCGGACCTCGGCCACCACGGCCATCAGCGTCTCCTGTGGCGCGGTCACCTCCACCTCTCCCAGCAGCGTCTCGACACTGCTGGGCTCACCGGGGAAGCCGACCCCGAGCAGCTTGCGCACCGTGCTGCGGCCGCCGTCGCAGCCGACGAGGTAGCGCGAGCGCAACTGCGTGCCGTCGGCCAGCTCGGCGGTCACCCCGTGTTCGTCCTGGCTCAGCCCGACCAGTTCGCAGCCACGCCGGATCTCGACGCCGAGCTCGGTGGCGTGCTCGGTCAGCAGGCGCTCGACGGTGGTCTGCGGGATGCCGAGGACGTACGGATGTGCGGTGTCCAGCCGGTCCGGCGACGGCTTGCTGATGCCGGCGAAGAAACCGCCGACCGGGTACTGCTTGCCGAGCGCGAGGAACCGCTCCAGCAGACCGCGTTGGTCCATCACCTCGACGCTGCGCGCGTGCAGGCTCAGACCTCCGGAAGTCGAAGGGGGATACCACGGTTGACGTGCTAACTTCGTCACCTGTGAGTTCCCGAAAGTAGCTGAGGTTGACAGGTGGGGCAGGGGTATCCGCAGGCGTCTGGCGCCGCCGATGGCACCGGC
>JBBSQN010000243.1:0-4458 GCA_038257875.1 Mycobacteriales bacterium | reverse complement strand
GGTGATGATCGGCGTGCGGGCCGACGGCCGCAAGGAGCTCGTCGCCCTGGCCGACGGGTACCGGGAGTCGGTCGAGTCCTGGGCCGACCTGCTCAGGGACTGCGCCCGGCGCGGGATGGGAGCCCCGGTCCTCGGCATCGGGGACGGCGCGCTGGGGTTCTGGGGTGCGCTGCGCGAGGTGTTCCCCGCTACCCGGGAGCAGCGCTGCTGGTTCCATTATGCCGACCTCCGGATTATGCCGATGTTCGACTCGAAGGCGCTGGTAGTGGCGGTGCCTGAGGTGACGAGGTCGGCATAATCCACGCGTGGTCGGGGCATGGCGGTGTCTCCGGTGGGTGCTCGGGATGCGTCGGGGCCAGGGCTTCCGCTACGTGACAGGCTCGAGATTTTCTCAACGGTGCAGGTAGATCTGGGTGGCGGGTCGTCAACGGCCTGTGGCTCGTCGTCGCCGCATCCTTCGAGATCGCGATCTGACGGCGGAGGCCGCGCCTCGCGTAGCGAGATTATGCCGACCCGGTCACCCGTTGTCATCGTGCTGAGCAGGGAAGACGGTGGCCAACCGATGCTCGGTCGGCATAATCCGGAGGTCGGCATAATGCATGACCCACCACCGGCTGCTGCACCACCCCGCATGGTGTGTCCAGATCCGCGACGGACTCCCCGAGTTCCTCCCACCCCGATGGATCGACCCCGACCGGGTCCCGCGACGCAAACCCCTCGCACATCTGATCAACGGACCCTGAAGCCGACACCGCTCACGCGGCGGTTGCCTACCCGAGCGCGCTGTGCAGCCACCGCTCGCGGCACCCAGGCACGTAGCGCACATTCCAGGAACCCGGCGTCCGTGCCGGGCAGACTGTGCGGTCATGGGCGAGTGGGTAGGTGCGCGGTGATGGCGTTCGGGACCCGGTTGGTGGCGGCCGTGCATGCGCACGGGGCGCTGTGCGTCGGGATCGACCCGCACCCGGGGCTGCTCGCCGAGTGGGGCCTCGCCGACGACGCCGACGGGCTGGAGCGCTTCGCCATGTCCTGTGTGGACGCGCTCGGTGGACACGTCGCGGTGCTCAAGCCGCAGTCGGCGTTCTTCGAGCGGCACGGGTCACGCGGCGTCGCGGTGCTGGAACGGGTGCTCGCCGCCGTGGGCCAGACGTCCACGCTGTCGCTCCTGGATGCCAAGCGGGGCGACATCGGGTCCACGATGGACGGCTACGCCGACGCCTATCTCGGTGTCGGAGCGCCGCTCGGTGCCGACGCCGTGACCCTGTCGCCCTACCTCGGCCTCGGCGCGCTCGTCCCGGCGATCCGGACGGCGCACGCCGCCGGGCGCGGCGTCGTGGTGCTCGCCCGGACGTCCAACCCGGAGGGGGCGCAGATGCAGCTCGCGGACTGGTCGGGGCGTCGCGTCGCGCAGCTCGTCGTCGACGGCGTCGCCGCGCTAAACGAGGGTGTGGAGCCGCTGGGTGACGTCGGCGTGGTGGTCGGGGCCACGGTCGACCACGACCTCGACCTGTCCACCCTGAACGGCGTCGTACTCGCTCCGGGACTGGGTGCCCAGGGGGCGGGGCCCGCGGACATCGCGGCCCGGTTCGCGGGCGTCTCCGGCATCGTGCTGCCCAGCGCGTCCCGCTCGGTGCTGCGGGCCGGTCCCGACCCGGTCGCGCTCCGCGCCGCCGCGGCGGCCCTGCGTGACGACCTCGCCGCCGCACAGGCAGCGACTGCCTGACGGCTACACCGGCCCTCCGGGCCTCGTGCGCGGAAATCGTCGCCCGAACAGCGTTATCCGCGCACGGGCCCGGAGGGCCAACCCGGCGGCTTGCCAGCCGCCCATGCCGTGTACGCCGCCGCCGGGTGGGGTGCTGGATGAGCACAGGTAGAGCCCGGGCACCGGGGTGCGCCAGGGGGCCGGTGAGAGCACCGGGCGGGCGAGGAACTGGCGCCAGTCGGCGGCGCCACCGCCGATGTCGCCGCCGACCTCGTTGGCGTTGTGCGCCTCCAGCGCCGCCGGTCCCATGGCGTGCCGGGCGAGCACGCGCTCCCCGAACCCCGGCGCGAACCGCTCCAGCTGCGCCTCGATCGCCGCGGTCATGTCCACGGTGGATCCGTGCGGTACGTGGCAGTAGGCCCAGAACGTGTGCTTGCCCGCCGGTGCCCGCGACGGGTCGGCCACGCACGCCTGCACGCCGAGCACGAACGGCCGGTCCGGGTGCCCGCCACGGGCCACGGCGCGCTCGCCGGCGGCCACCTCCTCGAAGGTCCCACCGAGGTGGACGGTGCCGGCGCCGCCGACGGCCGGGTCCGACCACGGCACCGGCCCGTCGAGGGCGTAGTCGAGCTTGAAGACGCCGGGCCCGTAGCGGTAGCGCTCCAGCCGGCGGCGGTAGGCGAGGGGGAGCTGCTCGCGCGCGATCTCCAGTACCTGGCGCGGGGTCAGGTCGAGCAGGATGGCGGGCGCGGGCGGCAGCTCGCCCACGTGCCGGACCCGGCAGCCGGTCACGATCTCCGCGCCGAGGCGGCGCAGCCGGCCCACGAGCGCGTCGGCGAGGACCTGCGAGCCCCCGCGCACCACCGGCCATCCGACGGAGTGCGCGAGCGCGGCCAGCAGCAGCCCGTAGCCTGCGCTGATGGGGGAGCCCAGGTCGAGCTCCGAGTGCGCCGCCATCCCGGCGAACGCCGCGCGCGCCGCGGGCTCGCGGAACAGCCTGCCGGTGACCGTGGCGGGCAGCGCCCCGAGCGCGCCGTAGCGCACCGCGGCCACCGGCGCGCGCGGCGGCAGGTCCAGCGGGGCCAGCAGCGTGTCGACCAGCGGAAACCCGGCCCGCGCCGTGGCGCCGACGGTTGCGCGCCAGCGCCGGGCGTCGCGCCCGAACCCGACGGCCGTCGCGTCGGCGTCGCGCAGCACCAGCGCCGCAGTGCCACCGTCCAGCGGGTGCGCGGCCGGCAGCGGCGGGTGGACGAACTCGACGCCGTCGCGGGCCGGGTCCAGCGCCCGGAACGCCGGCGACGCCACCGCCAGCGGCAGCGCCGTGGCGCACACGTCGTGCCGGAACCCGGGCAGCGTCAGCTCCTCGGTGCGCAGCCCGCCGCCGAGGGTGTCCGCCGCTTCGAGTAGCAGTACCCGCCACCCCGCCTCGGCCAGCCGCACCGCCGCGACGAGCCCGTTCGGTCCGGAGCCGACGACGACCGCGTCGAACCCGTCGTTCACGGGGCGACCGGAGTCGTGCTGGGAGCCACGGACATCACCTGCTGGGCGTCCTCGTCTCGGCGGTCGCCGTTGCCGGTGCTCTGATCGTCGGGCGTGTTCGCGGCGTGGTCCAGGCCGGGTGTCACCGGAGATCACGGCTCGCGGGCCGGTTCCTAAGCGACGACGACAAGACTTTCGACCATCTCGCGGACGTCGGGTCGGTGCGTGAACTGCCGGGCAACCTTCTGAAGCTCCGCAGTGAAACCCTCCACCCGGGCCGAGCGCATCCCCCGTGTTTCGATCACGAAGGTGTCTTCTTTGAGGACCGCGAGAGCCGCGTCGGGGTCCTTGGCACGTAGGTAGACTCCGGTGGCCATGAGATGGCACAGCGTCCGGCTCCGAGCGAACTCAGCACCGTACCTCTCCGCTGCCAAGGAAAGCCTCGACCCCGCCTCTCTGACGGCTCGTACTCCCTTTTCTGGGTAGTGCCACGCCAGCATGCGCCATGCCGTACCCGTAGCACCATACAGTTCGGCCTCGTCGAAGTAGGACATCCAGGGCTCCCGCTCTCGGTCATCGGGAACGATCCGGGCATACTCCTGCTCGGCGAGGCCGATCTCCCGTTCCATCCCGCGCAGGTCACCCATGCGACCGTAGCCACGGGCCTTCAGCGCATGCAGGAGCGCTCTGGTGATCGGCGTGGCGTCATCGGCGAGCTCCAACCCGTGACGCGCTAGGTCGAGCCCGGTGCGGGGCCGACCGATATGGATGGCCTGGTTCGTCATGGCGGCTAACGAGTAAGCCTGAACAGCCCGATTGTCGGCCTCAGCTCCCAGCCGGTAGCCGAGCACCATGAGCCCGCGTCCCTGCTGCTCATGCCCACAGTCATGACTGTTGAAACCGACGACGCCGGCAAGGTGGGCTGAAGCGCTCTGCCACTGCCCGCGCAGCTCCGCGGACGCGGGCACACTCGCGTCGAGCTGATGGACCGCCCACCCCAGCTGACCGATCATCGCGTGCCGGGACAGGCCACCACCCATCTTGTGGCCCCATGCCTGAAAGATCTCCGTCGATGCTTGGAGGGTAGCGACGTCCTCAGCAGTGATACGACTCAGCGTGTCCGGGTTCTGGTCCTTGACCGCCGCGATGGTCTGCAGCACCGAGTCCGGTAGCGCGGTGGTTCCGGCTGCCAACGCAGCAAGCCAGGCCATGAACCGGCGTCGTCTGGTCATATTGTCCTCCGCTGCCTTGTAGTGCGGGAGGTCGTTGACGCGGGT
>JBBSQN010000242.1:0-4612 GCA_038257875.1 Mycobacteriales bacterium | reverse complement strand
CGGAGACCACCACCGGACGACCCTCGACCTGACCGAACGCCACCGACCACACCCAACCGGTATGCCCCGAGAACGGCTCACCAACCACCGCTCCGGTACCCACATCCCACACCCGCACCCTGCCGTCGGCGCCGCCCGAGACCACCATCGGACGACCATCGATGTGCCCGAACGCCACCGACCACACCCCACCGGTATGCCCGATGAACGGCTCACCCACCGCAGCCCCGGTACCCACGTCCCACACCCGCACCATGCCCTCGGCACCGCCGGAGACCACCACCGTGCGTCCCTCGACCTGCCCGAACGCCACCGACCACACCCCACCGTTATGCCCGGTGAACGGCTCACCTACCGCAGCCCTGGTACCCACGTCCCACACCCGCACCGTGCGGTCATCACCACCGGAGACCACCACCGAACGACCCTCGACCTGCCCGAACGCCACCGACCACACCCAGTCGGTATGCCCGATGAACGCCTCACCCACCGCAGCCCCGGTACCCGCGTCCCACACCCGCACCATGCGGTCATCACCACCGGAGACCACCACTGGACGGCCTTCGACCTGTCCGAACGCCACCGACCGCACCCAGCCGGTGTGCCCGGTAAACGGCTCACCCACCGCAACCCCGGTACCCGCGTCCCACACCCGCACCGTGCCGTCGACGCCACCGGAGACCACCACCGGACGACCCTCGACCTGCCCGAACACCACCGCAGTCACCCAACCGGTGTGCCCGATGAACGGCTCACCCACCGCAACCCCGGTACCCACGTCCCACATCCGCACCGTGCCGTCACCGCCGCCGGAGACCACCACCGCACGCCCTTCGAGCTTCCCGAACGCCACCGCAGTCACCCCACCGGTGTGCCCGATGAACGGCTCACCCACCGCAACCCCGGTGCCCACGCCCCACACCCGAACCGTGCCGTCGACGCCGCCGGAGACCACCACCGGACGACCCTCGACCTGCCCGAACGCCACCGACCACACCCAGCCGGTATGCCCGGTAAACGCCTCACCCACCGCAACCCCGGTACCCACGTCCCACATCCGCACCGTGCGATCGTCACCACCGGAGACCGCCACCGCACGGCCCCCGACCTGCCCGAACGCCACCGCATTCACCCCACCGGTGTGCCCGATGAACGGCTCACCCACCGCAACCCCAGTGCCCGCGTCCCACACCCGCACCGTGCCGTCACCGCTACCGGAGACCACCACCGCATGTCCCCCGACCTGCCCGAATGCCACCGCATTCACCCCACCGGCGTGCCCGGTGACGGCCAGATGGGGTGGTTGCAGTCGCCAGGAGGCCCAGGGTGTGGTCCAGGTGAGAGGGAGCGACTGGGCACTGATGGCTTCGGCTAGTTCAGGGGCGCGGGCACATCGAGCTGCGAGTTGCAGGTAGGCGGGCCGGTCCACGGCGGGCTTGGAGTACAGCCGGGCAGCCGCTCGACGGTAGGCGTCGGCGGCGGCCCGGCCACTGGCGGTCTCGGACCGGGGAAGGCCTGCGAGCAGTTGCGCCGGGCTGGCAGACAGCAGGAACCGTGGGTCGACCAAGAGCTCATCGAGACTGGAACCGTTGGCGGCGTGGGTCACGAGGTTGGCTCGGACGTAGGGGTGGGCGCGGGCCCAGTCGTGGCGGCCGTCCTCGCGCAACGGGGTATGCCCCGTCAGCGTCCGGGCGATGGTGGCCTCGTCGGCAGTGACGTCGTCCCGGGTGCTCCTGAGATGCTCCGCGAGGGCCTCGTGATAGAGCCGATACACCGAGCGTCGACCGTCCTCGGCCGTCGACTCGATGACGTAGTAGCCCGCGTTCTCGATGAGCCAGTCGAGGTCGGCATTGTCGTATGGATGGTCACAGAGAGCACGGGCCAGGGAGGGCCAGATGTCTTCCCAGGGCAGGCCCGAGCCGTGCGCGTACGCCAGCGGCAGAAGCAGGTCCCGCGCCCGCGGCGCCTCGTCCTCGAGGCGGTGGTCGAGGTCGGCCCGCATGGCGTCAGCGGCCTTGGTCGGTAGCTGAGCCCGCCAGTACGGGTCGAAAGGATCGACGAGCTCGGGGGTGAGAGCAAGACTTCGTGCCGTGATCAGGGCGACCAGGAACGACCCGCCGGCCGCGACGGCAACGGCGTCGCAGACGGCATCGAGGTACGGGCGGGGCTGATGCAGGTAAGGCGACTCGTCGGTCAGCCGGAGCAGGCAGGACTCGACGTAACGAGGGAGGCTTGCCCGGTCGGCGAAGGCCTCGTCATCCAGGTCGATGACCGTGGCCAGATCAGGACGTCTCGCTAGGTCGCCGAGCTGGGGCAGCAGGTGCCGCCGAGTCCCGATCATCAGACGCAGCGGAGTACGCCCTGCCGCGCTGATCAGCGGGGCCAGCACCTCGTCGACCAGGGGAAACCGGCTGTGCGCCTGGTGGTCGCGGTCCCCGATAGCTTCGTCGACGGCGTCCACCACCACGACGGTCGGGTCGCCGCCGCGGCCACGGAGCTCCGAGAGGAGCTGGCTGGGGCTGGTGGTCGCCTCCGCGCCGGTGGCCTCGCACAGACCGGCCATCACCTCCTCTGTGGTCAGCCCGCGGGCATGGATGAAGCGAGCGATGGCCTCAGGCCGGGGCAGGGTGTCGTCGGGCACGGTGTGCAGGTTGGGGACTCGACTTCGCCTCCTCGGGTCGGCCAGCACCGTGAGTCGGGCGAGAAGGGCCGACTTCCCGGACCCGGGGTCGCCGGTGACCACCAAGATCGCCGGCCCGCTGTGGTCGTCCATCCACCGGCAGGATGCGGCAAGAGCCGCGTGGCGACCGGTGAACAGCCACACGTCGTCGCGGCCAGGGGCGTCCAGGCCCCGAGCACGCGGCATCACGTGGTCGCGATGCTCGACGTCGCGTGCCGTGCGGAGGTGGCGCTGAGCTTGGGTGCGCAGGTCGAGGTCGCGTAGCCACCGGTCCAGCCGCGGATTGGGCAGGAACTCGGTGATCGTGTCACCGGTCGTGAAATGGCGAGCGTGCTGCCATGGCGGGGTCTGGCCATTGATCACGCCGACCAGACCGTCGAGAGCGATGAACTCCGGCTCGTGCCCGCCACTGGCGCGGTGCTGCACCGCGTCGACGAACGCTTGCGTGAACGCACCGGACCCGGCCTGCTCCGTCGGCCGAGCGGCCACGACGAGACCGATCAAGGGCGCCGTCTCCGGCATGCGAAGACGGTTGAGGAAACCGGTGGCTCCGCCAGCGATCCCGGAGACGGCCGCTCCGGCATAGCAGGTGTCCAGAACGAACAGCAGCCGGCGCACCTTGACCGAGCCACTGAGCATCCGGCCGGTGAGCTCGGACGCCGGAAGCGCGGTGAACGTGACATCGTCGGTGGCGTCGGCCATCGGAAGCAAAAGCTCGCCGTGATCGATGACACCGTGCCCGGTGTAGTAGATGACGATGATGTCGTCCTCGCGCCGGTCCGGGTGTATGAGGAAGCTCCGCAACCGGGTGCGGAACGTCTCTCGGTCGAGGTCGACGCCGAAGCCAGCCGCGGTCTGATAGCCGAGATCGGTGAACAACCTCTGCATCCGGTGCACTTCGTCACCGAGCTCGGGTCGGTCGTCCTCCCCGCGCGCCGCACGGTATTCCTGGGTGTAGGTCGCTGTGGCCGAACCGACGAACCAGCGGCGTGCATCAGTCATCAACGGCACGTGCACGCCTCGGCTACCGCGGCGCCGGTCTCCACGGCGGTCAGGTAACGACCGACTTGGTGCACCTGCACACCGTTGTCAACCTCCACATCGACCACCGCCGACCCGTATACGCCGCTGAGCGACTTCACCAGAGCGACGAAATCCGACCTGTCGGCGATATTCGTCCACATCGACACCCCTCCCGGCCACCGACCGCGCACGATCTTGCCAGCACGCTCGGGTGGCGGCAGGAGACGGTCCAGAACCACGTTACGAATTCCCAGCGGGGAGCCCAGCGTGACCAGTGCGCGCACACTCCATTGGGGGTGCGCGCAGAGCGCCTCGTACGCCACCACGGAACCCAACGAATGCGCGACCACCACCCGGGTGTCAGCGCCGATCGCCTCAGCGAACCGTGCCTGGATCCGATTTCTGATTTCGGGCTGTGTGAAGTAGGCACGCACCTGCCTCAACCACAGGACGAGCAGTCGTTCACTCACCCCGGCAAGGAAGCGGGACCCCGCCAGGGCAGCCAGCGCGGCCTGCACGCCCACCTTTCCGCCGAGCGTACGGGCACCCGGAGGTACCACCCCCGAGTCGACACGAGAGGCCTCGTTCCACCACTGGGCAAGCAGCTCGACCTCGGCCGGGTCGTCCACGTCTTCGGGCCCCAAGAGCTCCACGTCGTCAGCTCCCAAGAATCGGCCCGGACGACGGAACACGTCCCCGTAGAACACACAGCCGACGTCCTCGGCCGAAAGCAACCCAGTACGGCCCGCCAGCGTCACTCCACCCAATAAGGAGGCGTAACTGAATAACTAATTGATATAATTGGGGTTGTGATATGCTTCGGCGGTGGCTAGTGATCGTTCTGATGAACGTGTGGCGATGGCAGCTCGGCTGGATGGGTTGTTGCCTCGTCTGAGTGAGCGGGATCGT
>JBBSQN010000241.1:0-4670 GCA_038257875.1 Mycobacteriales bacterium | reverse complement strand
GTGTCCAACGACAACCCCTACTCCGAGGCCCAGTTCAAGACGCTGAAGTACGCCCCGGTCTTCCCCGACCGGTTCGGGTGCCTGGCCGACGCTCGCGCGTTCTGTGAGGCGTTCTTCAGCTACTACAACCACGAGCACCGTTCTCAGGGGGTCCTGTTGGTGTGGTGGGACGTGGCGCGTGGCGACACGCGGGGCCGTCGTGCCACACATCCCCGAGGGTGTGGTGCACGTGGTGGATCGTCGATTCCGGCGTCGGCAGCGTTGGGAGGACGAGCGTGCGGGCTTTCGCGGTGTGTCTGCCGTCGGGGGAGCGGTACTGGACGGTGCTCGACGAGGACCTGGTGGTGGCGCCGGAGGCCGACGCGTTCTTGCGGCACCTGCGGTTGGGGCGTGACGGCTCGGAGTTGACGACCCGTTCCTACGCCGGTGGCATCGCGCTGTTCCTGCGCTGGTGTATCGGCACCGGCCGGCATTGGCATGCCGGGGTCGCCCAGCTGGGGCTGTTCATCACTTGGCTGCGGCACTCCGGGCCGGAGTTGGGCGGTGCGGATGGGAGGCCCGGCGAGGTGTTGGCGGTGGTGTGGGCCGGTCCGGGGGGTAAGCCGGCACGTGGCGCCCGGCGGGTGAACGCGGTGCTCACCGCGGTCCGCGGGTTCGTTGTGCACGCGGTCACCAGCGGTAGCGCACCGGGCGGCTTGTTGCCGCTGATCTATGAGCTCGCCGACCAGCGTGATCTGCCCGAGCAGGCCCGCGGCGAGGACCGGGCGATGGCGTGGCGGATGCGGGCCCGGCACCGGTTGCACGAGGCGGAGGCCGGTGTGGATCGGGCCAGCGACGGCGAGATTGTGGCGCTGATCGCGGCGTGCCGGTCGGCTCGGGACCGGCTGATCGTTCTGCTGATGGCGCGGGCGGGGCTGCGCCGCGGCGAGTTGTGCGGGCTGCGTCGAGGCGACGTGCACCTGCTCGCCGACTCGGCGGTGTTGGGGTGTGACGTCCCCCGCGCGCACCTGCATGTGCTGCGCCGTGACAACCGGAATGGGGCGTGGGCGAAGTCCCGCCGCCGGCGCTGGGTTCCGCTGGACTCGTTGGTGGTGCAGGCCTTTGATGCCTACGCGTTTGAGCGGCTGGCGGTGCCGGCGGCCGCCGACAGCGACTTCTTGCTGGTCAACCTGTTCCGGGCGCCGATCGGGGCGCCGATGCCGCCGGATGCAGTCAACGAGCTGCTCACCGCGGCGGGGCGACGGGCGGGTCTGGCTCGGCGGGTCACCCCGCACCAGCTGCGTCACGCTTTCGGCAGCAACCTGGCCGATGCCGGCGGCACGTTGGACGAGATCGCGGCGCTGCTCGGGCACGCCTCGATGAGCTCCTCGCAGGTGTATCTGCACCCGGACCCGGCCCGGTTGCGTGACGCGGTCGAACGGGTGCCCAGTCCCCGCGACCGAACCCCGGCCGGCCAGTGAGCGTCCCGGTCTCGGCGTCGCCGGTCAGCGGTACGCCGAACGCGGGCGACGGGCACGCGGCCGCGCTGGGTCGCCGGATCGATCCGGCGTTCCTGGCCGAGATCGGTTGGGACGCGGCCCGCTCGGTGCTGTTCCTACCGGTCGAGCATCCCCTGCTCGGGCGTCCGGTTTGCCGGGCCGCCGGCTGCGCGGTGACCGCGCCGCAGCGGTCCCGGGTCTGCAGCGGCTGCCAGCGTCGCCTCGCCGACCGCGGGCTGGGCCTTGACGACGTCGCCCTGCTGCCTGCACGTGAACGCCGGGACCGAGATCTCGGTGGGTGCCTGGTGAGCGGCTGCGCACGGCAGTGGATCTCCGGCCCGGCGCAGCTTTGCCGCCAGCACGCGGACCAACGGCAGGCCTTTGGGCTGAGCCTGTCGCAGTTCCTCGCCCACCCGCACACCCGGGCGCTGCCGGCCCACCAGCCGTGTGAGGTGGCCGCCTGCCCGCGGCAGCGTCGTCACCGCGACAGCCGCTACTGCGAAGCCCACCAGATCCGGCTGCGCATGGCCAGGCTCGTCGCCCCGCGGGTCGACGAGCCGTTGTGGCGGCGGACCGAGCCGGCGATCGGCGTCGGCGGTCAGGTCAGCCTGCGCGGGCTGCCGCCGCTGGTCGTGACCCAGGTGCTGATCGGGCTGCAGCAGCGCTGCCGGGTGGACGCGGTGCGGACCAAGGAGGCCGACCTGCGCGCGGTCTGTGACGACCTGCGTCGTCAACGGGTCGACTCGCTGGTCGACTACCACCTCGCGGACACCCGATCGTTGGCCTTCGCCGGGGTGGTGAACTCGCTGGCCAGGCACGCCGGTCGGGCGCTGGCCACCCCGTCCGGTGAAGCCACCGGCGACGTCTGGGATCTGGCGGTCTTCGGTCACCACGGCAGCGTGTCGTTCACCGGCATGAGCCAGCGGTGGCTGCGCGAGACCGCGAAACGCTGGGCGCTGGACGACCTGCCGAGGCGGCGGGTCCGGCCCGGACGTCGCACCAGCGCCGGGCTGTCGGTGCGCCACCACGTCGGCGCCTTGGCCCGACTGTCGGAGTCGCTGCGGATGCGTCCCGACCACGGGCAGGTCCCGGCCGCGCTCGGCCGCGCCGACATCGAGTTCTTCACCAACCGGCTGGCCTACCTGGCCTCGACCGGTCAGCTCAGCGTCGACGCCCGCATCCGCGCGGTGCGCGAGGTCCGGTACGTGCTGGCCAAGACCCGGGCTGCCGGGCTGACCCGCCCCGGCGCGCCGGCCAGCGGGCTGGGTGAGGACTTCACCCTCACCGCCGCCGACGTCCCGGACAAGCCCGAGGCCGCGGCAGCCGGGCGGGACCTGCCGCCGGAGATCATGCGGCAGATCTGCGCCCAGCTCGACCGGCTCACCTCGGCGTCGATGCGCACCGCGATCGAGCTGGCCATCGACACCGGGCGGCGACCCGAGGAGATCTGCGACCTGGCGTTCGACTGCCTGGCCCGCGAGCCCGACGGCTTGGCGGTGCTGGTCTTCGACAACCACAAGGCAGGCCGGCTCGGTCGGCGGCTGCCGATCGGCGCCACCACCGCCGGGGTGATCACAACCCAGCAGCAGCTTGTGCAGGCCCGCTACCCCCACACCCCGGTCAGCGAGCTGAAGCTGCTGCCCACCGACCGGCGGAACCCGCACGGCGCCCGGGCTATCACCTCGTTCAGCCTGTCGTTCCACCACCGCGCCTGGGTGAACCGGATGCCGGTGCTGCGCACCGCCTACGGCGCCGAGTTCGACAAGACCCGCATCGTGCTCTACGCCTATCGGCACACCTACGCCCAACGGCACGCCGACGCCGGAGTGCCAATCGACGTGGTCCGCGAACTGATGGACCACCGCAAGCTCGACACCACCAGCGGCTACTACCAGGTCGGGCAGACCCGCCGACGCGAGGCCGTCGACCGCGTCGCGGCGATGCAGTTCAACCGGCACGGCGAACGAGTCTGGCGGCAAACCCAGCAACTACTCGACTCCGAGCACGCCCGCCGCGACGTCGGCGAAGCGGTCGTCCCGTTCGGCGTGTGCACCGAACCATCCAACGTCCAAGCCGGCGGCAACGCCTGCCCCTACCGGTTCCGCTGCGTGGGATGCGATCACTTCCGCACCGACGTGTCCTACCTGCCCGACCTGCAAACCCACCTCGACGACCTACTCCGCAACCGCGAGAAACTCCTGGCCACCCAGGACCTGGACGACTGGGCCCGCGACGAAGCGCTGCCGTCGCACACCGAGATCACCCGGATCCGCCGGCTGATCAGCACGGTCGAAGCCGGCCTGGACCAGCTCACCCCAGCCCACCGCGCCGAGGTCGAACAGGCCATCACCGTCGTGCGCCGCCACCGCAGCGTGGCACTGGGCATGCCCCGCATCCGCCAGCCACTCCCCGATATCCGGGCAGAACACCGATGACCCCGCCCGACACCACCGCCAGCCCGCGCACAACCGCCGCCATCGCCGGCCGACGTGCCGACACCGCCCGACGGCGCGAACGGGTCCTCGCCGCCCTATCCCGCGCCCACCACGCCGGAGGCGAGGTCACCGTGGCCGCCATCGCCCACACCGCCGGCGTCGACCGCACGTTCCTCTACCGCCACCGCGACCTGCTCGCCCAACTGCACGCCGCGCAGTCACAACCCCCTCACGACCCGACCCGCGGGCCGGCAGCCAGCCGCACCTCCTTGCAAGCCGACCTCGCCGCCGCCCACGAACGCGCCGCCCGCCTTGCCAGCCGCGTCCAACGCCTCGAACGGCGGCTGTCCCAGGACCTCGGCGAGCAAGCCTGGCGAGAGTCCGGCCTCGGCGCGCCCCAAGACCTTGACGAACTGCACCAGCGCATCACCATGCTCGAGCAGCAGAACGCCGACCTGCGGCTACAGCTCGAGCAGGCACACCAAGACCTCGACGCATCCCGCGCCGCCAACCGGGAACTGATGACCCGACTCAACACCGCGACCTGACCGCCACGGCACGTGCACCACAGCAGTCGGGCACGTCAAACGCGCCGCCCCCACACCCTGACCTGCACCTGGCGTGCCTCCAGCTCTCCGGACTGCGGAACCAATAGGTTCCATTCCGGAGAGGAGGGGTGTTGATGCCGAAGAGGTATCAGAGTTTCTCGCCTGAGTTTCGCGAGGAAGCCGCCAGGATGGTCGTTGATGGTGGTCGG
>JBBSQN010000240.1:0-4744 GCA_038257875.1 Mycobacteriales bacterium | reverse complement strand
GCGACGCCCGCGGCAAGTCGCTACGGGTGATCGCCGAACTGGCCGGAATGAGCCACCCACACCTGTGGCGAATCGAACACGGCGAACGCGCCCTGAACCTCTCCGAGATCGCCGCCCTGGCCAAAGCACTGGACATCGGCCCCTCAGACCTGGTCAGACTGCCGATTCCGGCACCCGCCAACGGCCACACCGACTCCGCGATCGAAGCCGTGCGCATCGCACTGATCGCGGTCAGCCGCAACCGGCCCGACGGCCAGATACAGCCGGTGGAGCTGCTGCGGGCACGAGTGGCGGCGACGGTGGATGCCTACAACAGCTGCGACCCCGGTAACGAGGTCGGAGCCGCACTGCCCGACTTGGTGCGAGATCTGCACACCTCGATCGCGGCGGGTCGGGACGTCGCCGAGCTGTGCGATCTGGCGGTGTTGTTGCATTCCCATGCCACAGTGGGATGGCTGCGGGTCGCCGGGGCGTCGGTCGAGCTGCGTGAACTGGCTGCCAGCCTGGCCACTCGAGCCGCCGAGCACCGCGACACTCCGGAGGCACGCGGCCTCGCCGTCTGGGGCGGCCTGTACGTACTCGTCACCGCAGGGGCGGTCGATCTTGCACTGGCCGAGCTGGACGCGGTGAGCGTGCCAACAGGCACCCCGGAAGGAATGCAGCTGGCGGGTACGTTGGGGCTGTGCCGCTCGTTTCTGGCAGCGGTGGACTCCCGGCCCGGAGACGTCGAAGCGCCCCTGGAGTACGCCGCTGAGCTGGCTGGACGCACTGGGGAGATCAACGCCTATGGGCTGGGCTTCGGTCCGGAGGACGTCGGACAGTGGCGGCTGCGCATAGTGCTGGAGACCGGGGACCACGAGCGTGCGGCCCGTATCGCCGAAGGCTTGCGACCGGCGACCCACCCACTCCGGTCCCGTCAAGCGTTCTATTGGGCCAACTACGGCCAGGCACTGTCCCGGTTGCGGGGGCGTTACGAGAAGGCGGTGCGGGCGTTGCGCCGCGCCGAGCGGATCTCCCCGCACCACGTGCTGCGCGACCCGCTCACCCGCGAGGTGCTCGCCGAGCTGCTCACCCGCATTCGGCCCGGCTCCCCGACCGGGCGGGAGCTGCGCGGGATGGCCTACCGCGCCGGCCTGCCGGTGTAACCCATCCGGGTGTCGGTTCTGCTCAGGAACACCCGCTGTCATCGTTGCGCCATGGTCTGCATGGTCGGCCGCCGAACGGCGGCCGGGACACGCCGAGAGGGGAGATCACAGATGGCTGCGGTCGCAGTTGATGGTGGAGTCGGACACGGTCACCGCATGACGGACACCGATCCTGGTGGGTGCTCGGTGAGCACTTCTGAGGTGAGCACCTCCGAGCTGAGCGAGCCCCCGGCGGACATCTCTCACCTCCTGACGACTGATGAGGTGATGTACCCGGCGTGGGGCAGCAGATGCAGCACGTTGTGCGGCGCGATGGTGCACATGGGGCGAACGGGCGTTACCCCGGAGCACTGCCCGGGCTGCAAGTGCGTGCCGCGCTTGTGTGCGGAGTGCGTGGAGCAGGCGCGCCAGTGGGATGTCGATATCTGAGCAAGATCGGCTGTGGAAGCCTCCGAAGCTCGGAGGCTTCCACAGCGCAACCACTGATGACAGACGGCGGGATCGCATACCGACCAATCGGCCACGTCCAAATACAGTGCGTCCCCTCAAGGATCACCTCCGACGAGGAAGAACCCGCACCTTCCCACTGCAATGTAGAACGACAAGGAAGACACTGTGACCGATACGGCTATACCATCAGAAACGAACAGCGAGGCTGCCTACCCTGATCGCGCCGCACAGCTGCGCAAGCAGGTGGTCGACGACCTCATCGCCGAAGGCACGATCGTCTCGGCACCGATCGAGGCTGCGATGCGCAAGGTCCCACGAGAGCTGTTCGCTCCGGGCGTGAACTTGGAAGAGGTCTACCACTGTTACAACGGCTTGGTCACCAAGCGGGACGCGGACGGGGACTCGATCAGCTCGATGTCCGCGCCGCAGCTCCAGGCACACATGCTGGAACAAGCGGAGATCACCGCTGGCATGAGGATTTTGGAGATCGGCTCCGGCGGATACAATGCCGCGCTGCTGGCCGAGCTCGTCGGTCAGTCCGGCCAGGTCACCACGGTCGACATCGATGAGGACGTCACCGACCGAGCCAGCCGCCTGCTCGAAGAGGCCGGGTACTCGCTGGTGAACGTCGTGCATGCCGATGCCGAAGGCGGTGTCCCCAAGTACGCCCCCTATGACAGGATCCTGGTCACCGCAGGTGCGTGGGACGTCCCGCCGGCGTGGGTGGCTCAACTGACCAAGGGCGGACGCCTACTGGTCCCGTTGCAGATAAGAGGCCTGTCACGCACGATCGCGTTCGAGCAGGCCGACGGATGCTTGATCAGCCGATCGTCGCGGTTGTTCGGATTCGTGCCGATGCAGGGCGTCGGGGTGCACCAGAGCACGCTGCTGGTGATGCGCGGGGGCGAAGTCACCGTGCGCTTCGACGACGAGTTCCCCGTCGACATCGCCGTCGATCCGAGTGTGCTGGAGGGGATTCTCGAGGCGCCGCGGGTGGAGGTCTGGAGCAGGGTCACAATCGGGCGGTTCGAGCCGTGGGCCACTGCGCAGATGTGGCTGGCTACAGCGCTGCCCGGGTTCTGTCGCGTCGTGGTGGACCGGGAACTGAACACCGGCTTGATCTCGCCGCCGGGCCGACACACAGCCGCGGTGGCCGTCGTCGCCGGTGGCAACCTTGCCTACGTCACGACACACGACACGGCCGACGAGATGGCTGTGGAGTTTGGCGTTCACGCCTTCGGCCCCGACGCCGCCGAACTCGCCGAGCATGTGGCCGAACAGCTCCGGGTCTGGGCGCGGCTACACCGCGACGGACCCGGCCCGCAGTTCCGCGTCTACCCGGTTGGCACCCCCGACGCCCAGATGCCCGAGGGACGTGTCATCGATAAGAAGCACAGCCGGATCACGATCTCCTGGCTGCAGGCGGCGACCGCCGCAGCAGGTCAGGCCGTCCTGCACCGCCCCACCGAGTAAGGAGAGTGACCCACATGTCGGATACCCAGCTATCGGGCGGCGCCACGGCGCTGATCGACCGGCCTGACGAAGGGGACGACGAGTTCGTGCTGGATGTGCGAGTCGTCGTGGCCTACGGCCCTGTCATGGGGGACTGCCCCACTGACGACGGCTGTGGCAACACCTGCGCGGGCAACGCCAGCGCCTGCAACTCGTTCGCGGACGACCCGTCCTGACGAGTCCGGCTGTCGGTGCGCCACACCGCGCATCGGCAGCCGGATCCGTGCAGCCGCACTGTCGCAGGAGGTGAGAAGTGACAGCCAGATCGTCAGGACTGTACCGATGGGCTGGCGCGGCGCTGCTGCGTGCCAGTACTGACCCGGGCGGACTGGATCTGCCCGAAGACCTGGACTTGTTCGGCGACGACAGTGCGCAGCGAGGCCTGGCGTGGCTGTCGACGGTGTGGCAACGAGAGGAGATTCGGGCAACGCTGGACCAGGCGAGCCCCGCCTTGTCCCGGCAGATTGACGCCATGGTGACCCTCGGGAGCTGTGATGCGCGAAAAGTTCGCCGAGTCGTGATCTCGTTGGCGTCCTATCTGCTTCGCTGGCAGCAGCGCCCCACCCCGTTCGGCCTGTTCGCCGGGGTCGGCTTGGCCCGGATCGGGGGTGAGACCAAGGTGCGGTGGGGCGGTGAGCACCGGGTTATGGTCCGGGCGGACGCGGGCTGGCTGGACGACGTTCTTGCCTGTCTGCACCAGTGCCCTGAGCTGTTAGAACGGCTGTCCGTGGTCGTCAACGACGCCGGAAATGTGCGCGGCGACCGGTTCGTGGCACCGGGGCAGGCTCCGGATGGAGCCCCTCAGGCGCTGGCCCCGATCGAGGTGTCCGTGCGACACAGTCAGCCGGTGCGTGCCGCGCTGGACGCCGCCCGTGCACCCGTGAAGTTCGGCGAGCTACGCACGCTGCTCCTGCACCAGTTCCCGACCGCCGACGCGCAGCAGATCGACGGGTTGCTCGCAGGCCTGCTCGAGCAGCGGATGCTGATCAGCAGCTTGTGGGCGCCGATGACCTGCCTGGACGCGCTCAGCCACGCCTGCGCGGAACTGGAGGCCGCCGACGCCCACAACATCCCCGAAATCAAGGACACAGTGCGCGAACTGTCCGCAATTCATAAGGAACTCTCGACCGATAGCCCGGCTGCTGCGCCGAGGTCGGCTGTGACCAAGCGCATGCGGGCGTTGAGCGAGGCTGCGGATGTACCGCTGGTCGTCGACACGATCTTGGACTGTGATGTTCAGCTACCCGAGCAGGTGGTCCGGGAAGCCTGCGACGCCGTCCGTGTCCTGTACCGCCTTTCCCCGTATCCGTTGGGTTATCCGGCCTGGCGCGACTACCACACCCGGTTTCGGGCACGCTATGGGGCCGGCGCGCTCCTACCGGTCTTGGAACTGGTCGCCGACAGCGGGCTCGGGCTGCCAGCCGACTACCTCGGCTCGGCACATGGACGCGCCGCCCGCCACGTGAACGAACGCGACGAGAAGCTCTTGGCGCTGACCTTGATCGTTCACCGGGCGGGTAGGTGGGGTTCCCGACTCGGCCGTGGTGATCTTCACCTCCGTTTCTGATCTTCTTTTTCGGTGCGGGTCGTGCTCGGGGGCCCGACGGTCGCGTCGGGTGGGCGCCGGTTCCACGGGC
>JBBSQN010000239.1:0-4819 GCA_038257875.1 Mycobacteriales bacterium | reverse complement strand
GAGTTCCCCGCACCGGCGCCGCCCACGCCGGGCAGCACCACGAAGATCGAGGTCTACCGTCGCCCCGACGTGGACGTCACCATCGCCACCGACACCCCTGCTGATGGCGACGTCGCTCGCGACGCTGCCGGGTACCCAGTCATCTAGGACGACACGCACTCGCGCCGCCTGGTGCGAGACGACACCGACGAAGGAGAACGAGCATGAAGTACATCGACGCCATCCGCATCGAGACCGGCACCGAGGCCAAGGACGAGATGCTCGACCCGAACAGCGCGAGCCAGGCCACCATCGCCGGCTGGCTCATGGGTCGCGGGTTCACCGACTTCCACGTGCACGGCGAGGAGTCGCCGTTCGGTATCGAGCTGGGCACGCCCGAGGGGCCTGTTGTCGCCGAGCCCGGCGACTTCGTCGTGCAGGACGAGACCGGCGCCTTCCACGCGTGCCGCATCATCGAGCTGTCGCCGCCCCGCGATGAGCCGCGCAGGCCGTGGACATTGGAGCGCGAGGAGGACGGCACCCTGTCGCTGCGCGCCGCGGTGTACCAGGCCATCGGTGGCGCGTCAGCGGCCTGGGAGCACCTGCGCGGGGCGGGCACCTTCGACGACGTGCAGGCTCGTGAGGTCGCGGAAGCACTGCTGGCCGAGCTGGTCGAGGCGCACGCTGTCGACGTGGACACCCCCGCATGAGGCGCACCCTGACGTGGCTCGCGCAGACCCCGGCACGGCTGTACGGCGTGCTCGGCGGGACGCTCGTGCTGGTGCTCGCCGCCGTGGTGGTCGTCGGCGGGCTGCGTCTGCAGTCGGTCACCGACAGCGTCGCAGCGGCCACCGAGCAGCGTCGTGGGGCCGACAGCGCCTCCGAGCTGCTGCTGGGTGACTCCACCCTCCCCAGCCAGGCTCCGCTGCCCGCGCAGGACGCCCTGCCGGGCCAGGCGGCGCTGCCCAGCCAGGAGCCCGTCCCCAGCGTCGAGGTGTCGCTGCCTGCGCAGGTGCTGGAGGTCGGGCCGAGCGTCGCGTCGTCCACACCTGTGGAGGAGCCTGTGGACGAGCGCGAGCGCGTCGCCACCGAGCTGATCGCGGCGTGGGCCGCTGGCACCAGCGTCGACGGTCTCGCGATGCCAGCGCTGCTCGATGCTCTCGGCACCCCGCCCGAGGGTCTGGCCGTGTCGGGACCGGCGACGCTGTCCGCCGGCGGTCCCACCCTCGCGGTAGTCGACGTCCCCACGACGGAAGGCGTCGCCGTGGCGACGCTTCGCTCCAGCGGTGATGTCTGGCTCGTCGAGGAGGTGCTGCTGTAGTGGTCGCTCCCCTGGCCGTCATCGCAGCCATCCCGAAGGTCGTCGCGGTCGGCAAGGCCACCGCGCCGCTGTGGCGCCCCCTGGTGGGTCTGGGCGTGGCTGCGGTCATCGCCGCAGGCACGCTCGGCTTCGTCGTGTCCTCGGGGTCCAGCAGCAGCGCCGGCGCCATGCTGCTGGCCTCCCAGGGCGCCCCGGCGTCGCAGGCTGGGTGTTCGGGCCAGCCGGGTGCTGCCGCGCCCGCCACGGCGCCTGTGGCCGGTGACGCGGGCGCTGTGGTCGCTGCTGCTGCGAGCGCCGCGGGCTGGCGGGGCGACAACCTCCAGATCGCGGTCGCCGTGTCGATGGCCGAATCGGGGCATAACCCCCTTGCGACCAACATGAACACCAACGGCAGCGTCGACCACGGGCTCTGGCAGATCAACTCGATCCACGGCGCGCTCCTGCAGCGCGGCGACTGGCGCGACCCGGAAGACAACGCGCGGATGGCGTACCAGGTGTGGTCGGATGCGGGCGGCTGGACTCCGTGGGTGACCTACAACGAGGGCCTGCACGAGCGTCACATGGCTGCGGCTGCCGTCATCGTGAGCGGCGTTGCGGCGCCGGCGATCTGCACGCCCGCCGCTGTCGCTGGTGAGGTCGACCCGAGCGCCTTCGACCCTGGCGACGGTCCGATGAGTCCGCCGTCCGGTGGACTGCGACCGCGAGCGCAGAACGTGCGAGCCATCACCTTGGCGACGTGGGGCTGCGACGTTGCGCCCCAGCCGTGCATCTCGACGGTGGGTGGCTACTCCTACCGCTACATCGGCGGCACGACGACACTGTCGGACCACGCGACAGGCCGAGCCGCCGACATCATGGTGCCGGACTACCGCGGCGACGGTCGGGCGGTCGGTGACGCCATCGCTGCCTACTTCGTCGCGAACGCGAGCCAGCTGGGCCTGAAGTACGTCATCTGGTACGACCGGATCTGGAAGCCCAGCGACGGCTGGACCAGCTACGGGCACCCCTCGGGTGGCGGCGGCGACACCGTGCAGCACCGTGATCACGTCCACGTCTCGACGCTCTGACAGGATGACCGACATGACCCAGACCGACGCGGCCACCACCCTCAGCGCCGAGGTAGAAGCCGCCGCCGACACCCTGATCGAGCTGCACGAGCACCGGGCTCGGGAGCGAGCGCTGCTGGCCGACCTGCACACGCACTACGTCGCCGCGTGGCGAGGCGGGCTGCCGAAGACGGGCGACAACGGCGTCGCCGCCGCAGTTCGTGCTGAGCTGCGGCGGCGCGGGTGGACCGACGTGCAGATGCAGGGCTTGGGTGTGTCGAGCTTCAACGTGCGGCTCGTGCTGGACCGCGCTGAGGGCTAGAAGCCCATCTGGGTCGTGGCCCACTCTGCGCCGGCGACGACACCGCCCCACGCCCAGTCCCACCCGATCTGCAGGTAGTCGAGCGCGACCGGCACGCCGTTGTCGATGACGGCGCCCGCGACGACGAGTCCGAGCAGGACGGCGATGATGAAGCTGGCGTCGGAGTTGCCGGCGTCGTGGATGTCGCTGCCGTCTTCATCTTCCTGCGCTCCGCATCGGACCGCCCGGATGGCCCATGCGAGGACGGCGGCGAGGGTGAACGTGGCGAGGATACGGCGGGTCATGGTGTCTCGTCCGGGTTGACTACACGGTCGCAAGTGTCGCAGCCATGACAGCGAGGGATGCACGGCTCGATGTTCGGCCCCACCTCGTTGCCAACGTGGGCGACCGAACTGTCATGGCGACCGCCGTCCAGACCACATCGCGGGCAAGTCTGAGGGATTCGCACCCACTTGCCGGTCATGCGGCACCGCCCGGACAGGCGACCGGAGTCTCGCCGAGGCCGGGCAGGGCGGCGATGACGGCACGGAGATAGTTGATGACCGCACCCACGGCGGGGTCGAGGCGGTCGTCCTCCCAGCACTCCTGGGCGTGGTTCAGGATTTCGTCAGGCGTCGTGTCGTTCGTGTCGTTCATGTCGTTCATGTCGTTCATGTCGCGACCTCCATGTCTCGGTAGAAGGTGGAGATGTGCTCGTGGGCCTCAGCGATGCGCCCGGCCTCGTGCAGACGCGTGTGCTCGGCGATGAGGTCGCTGAGGTCGCCGTCGGGGTACGCGGTGGCGTCCTTCGGGTCTTCCTTGACGAAGTGGAACAGGTACAGGTGGGCGTAGAGCCCGCCGACGTCGGGAAACGCGGTCGGCACCACCCAGGGCCCGTCCTTCTTGCCGTTCTGACGCTCGGCCACGACCTCGGCGCCGAGGCGCACCTGCAGCAGCGCGCGGGCGTTGGCCTGGCGCTCGG
Source organism: Mycobacteriales bacterium (assembly GCA_038257875.1). GTDB lineage: Bacteria > Actinomycetota > Actinomycetes > Mycobacteriales > Pseudonocardiaceae > Pseudonocardia. The sequence continues at coordinate 1,190 of JBBSQN010000239.1, read as the reverse complement.
CCAACGTCGACACGAGCTGGATCTTGGGGGGCAGCCTCTCCGCGGCGACGGGGTGGACCTTCTCGCTGCCTTCGCGGCGCAGGTGCCACAGCACGGCGTTTCCTTCGGCGACCTCACGGTCGACGACTTCGTAGACCTTGCCGTCACGGGCTGCGATGATCTCATCGCCGACGGCTAGCAGCTCGGGGGTCGTCTCGGTGGTCATGATGCCTCCCCTAGGTAGGTGCGGGCGAGCACTGCATCCGGGTGGTCGTCGGGCATCTGGGAGTAGCCGGGGGCTCGGGCTTCGTGGTCCAGTAGGTCTGCGACGGCCAGCGCGACGGTCGGGTCCATGCCCGCGATGTGCCGGACGTCTGCGTATCGCCAGGCTCGCGTGTCCTGCAAGGTTCCGATCGCGAGGGTGTCGTGGCCTTCTGCGCCCCAGTCCGCTTCGTCAACGGCGATTGGCGCCGCCGTGGTGATGAACCGTGACCGGTCGTAAGGGACCTCCCAAGGTCCAGGCGTTGCGGCCCGCGCGCCCTCCCGCATGAGCTTGGCTGCACGCCGCAGCAGCTCGGGGGTCATCTCGGTGGTCATGGTGCCTCCTGGAAAATGTGGCCGTGCTGAGCGAAGAAGTTCGCCAGCTCGGCGTTTTCGGTGATCATGGCTTCCCGTAGCGCAGCGGCATCGTCGATGTTCGCGCGGGTCGGCCAGCGTTGGTTGAGCGGCGCATTTCGCAGCGGCGCCGGTAGTGGAACGCGCCGCACAGGATGCTTGCGGCGGTAGTCGCTGCGGCGGGTGTTGTGCGCCCTCTGACATGGTTTCCCGACTCGTTCCATCGTGGCCTTCATGGCGGGCGTGCGCGCTTTGCGACCCGCCTCCTGGAAGGCGACAGGCACATAGACGCACGGCTGGCCTGGCGGCTGGCGGCACTGTGAGCACGTGACCGTCAGGGCCTGAAGATCGGTCACCCGGTTTTCGCCGTAGCGCTGCATCACAAGTGCCTCCAGTGTCGATGGGTTGTGATCGAACAGTAATTGACTTCCCATCGACTTGCAACTACGGTCGGCGACAACCACTCACCCTCGCCGTCGACCTGGAGGTCCCCAGATGGCTCGCACCGCACGCTTCACCGAGACCCTGCCGCCGACGAACGTGTCGCCCGAGCAGGCGCAGCTCGTCCACCAGCAGGCCGATGAGCAGGGCGTCTC
>JBBSQN010000238.1:0-4888 GCA_038257875.1 Mycobacteriales bacterium | reverse complement strand
GTGTCGCCGGCACGGCGACCGGCCAGCGCGCGACCCAGCGGGCTGTCCACCGTGAGTACCCGAGCCTGCTCGTCCTCGGGCATCTCGTCGGTGACCAGCACCGCCCGCATCGTCTCGACGGTCCCATCAGGGAACCGCAGCCTCACCTCGGTCCCGTCCAACAGACCGTCGGTCGCCTCGCCCGGCGCGGCTCCTCGCGCGATCACCTCGATGATCTCCCTGATGCGCGCGTCCATCCTGGCCAGGTCGTCATTGCGTTCCAGCTCCACCGCCTGGTCCGCCCGGTCCCCGACCGGATCGTCGTCGCGCCCGTCAGCGGCCAGGTGCCGACGCTGCGCGCGCAACTGCGCCAGCTCCCGCTCGAGCCGCTCCCGGCCGTCCGGATCCAGACGTGGTGTCGCAGCGGTCATCACAGTGCCTTCCCGAGTTCCTGATCGGATGGTAGTCATCCAGCCCCACGGCTGCAGAGCATATGGAGCCGGGCGGAAGTCGGTGCCACGGCCTCGTCAGGCCGCACGTCGTTCAGCGTTGAACAGGGACATGTTGTTGCGGGCAGTGGCCGGTCACGGCACGGTGAGGCACATGGGACAACATGATCCACCCAAGCCGCCCGTCGACCCGAACTCCGACGGACAAGCGCCAGGCGTCCCGCCGCCACCGGACCCCGGCAAGCACGGCAAGAAGTGACCGACCAACCCGAGGTGCTGTCGCGACGACTGCTCGATGACCTTGCCCGGCAAGGCGAGATCACTGGGAGCTGGGCCGCCGCGCTGCACACCGTCCCCCGCCACCACTTCATCCCCGACGTCATCTACCGGCATGAACGTGGCCGGCCCGGCAATGACCTCGTACCGCTACATCGCGCCGACGAGCCGGAGCGTTGGCGCGAATTGGTGTACTCGGATATCCCGATCAACACCCAGGTGGACGACGGAAACCCCAGCGTGGATGGCACTGGGTTCGAGGTCACCTCGTCCTCGTCGCAACCTTCGGTGGTGGCGGGGATGCTGGCCGAACTGGACGCACAGCCAGGTGAGCGGGTGCTGGAGGTCGGTACCGGTACCGGATGGAACGCCGCGCTGCTCGCGCACCTCGTCGGCGCCGGGAACGTGACCACGATCGAGATCGATCCCGCCGTGGCCGCGCACGCCCGAGCTGCGTTCGATGCCACCGGCTACGGCGCGGTGACGGCGGTTGTGGGTGACGGCGCGGTCGGCTGGCCGAACGGGGCACCGTACGACCGGGTGCTCAGCACGGTGGGTGTGGCCGCGATCCCGTACGCGTGGGTCGAGCAGACGAAACCTGGGGGGCGGATCGTTGCCCCGCTGACCAACTCCTACCGTTCGCCCGGTGTCGTCATGCTGACTCGACACGATGATGGCACCGCCTCCGGGCGGCTCGCCGGTCCGGCCATTTTCATGGCGCTACGCGGACAGCGGGAGCCCAGGGTCAGGGGTGCCGACTTCGTGGACCCGCCAGAGGTCAAGTCGACAACCGAGCTGCATCCGCACCACCTCACGGCCAACCGGGCGGCCGCGGTCGCGATCGGGTTACGTGTTGCCGGTGTCTGCTGGTCGTGGCAGTCCGTTGGGGATCTCGGCACCTTGTGGTTCTACGCCCCGGGGAGTCGGTCGTGGGCGTCGCTGCAGGTGCTGGAGCAGCCGCCCTACGCGGTCGAGCAGGCTGGACCACGACGACTGTGGGACGAGGTGACAGACGCGTATGAGTGGTGGGTCGACGTCGGCGAGCCGGGCGCGGACGCGTGGTTGGTCACCGTGGACCGCCACGGGCAGCAGACCCTCGGAAGGGACGGTCGTCCATCGTGCCAGGGCCGTGCGCAACCCATGATCGTCGTGGGTTCAGCGAGATGAGCGCTATGGCACGAGATCGGCTTGTCGATCACCATACTGCGCGTCTCGACGATCGGGTGGCGGGCCAGCTGCGCGGCGGGCCATGGCAGCGTGGAAAGAACGATGGTAACCAGTCTACGGACTGATACTATCAATAGTTGGATGGATGCTGTCGATGTATCAACGTGAGGAGGTGGCGACCGTGGTGTACCAGGTTCCCGAGCTCGGGGCGGAGGAGCGGGCTGCCCTCCGCGTGATCGGGCGGCTGCGCAAGCAGCTTCGCTACAGCACGGCCGAGCCTCGCCGCTGGGTCGGCACGATGCGGCGGGTGCTGGCGGCACGCGCCATCCAGGGCTCCAACAGCATCGAGGGCTACCATGTCTCGGTCGAGGACGCGATCGCTGTCATCGAGGGCGAGGAGGTCGCCGATCCGCGGTCGATCGACGCTCGCGCGGTGTCGGGCTACCAGCGTGCGATGACCTACGTCAGCACCCTTGCCCAGGACGATCACTTCGAGTACAGCGCGGTGCTGCTGCGTGGCCTGCACTTCATGATGACCGAGTACGCGCTCGACGCCTGGCCGGGCCACTGGCGGCCCGGGCCGATCTGGGTGCGCAACGATGTGACGGGCGAGGCCGTGTACGAGGCACCCGAGGCCGAGGACGCACCGGAGCTGGTGGCGCGGCTCGTGACGTCGCTGGAGGCCGACACCGCCACTCCGGCGGTCGTCCGGGCTGCGATGGCCCACCTCAACCTCGTGATGATCCATCCGTTCCGGGACGGCAACGGCCGGATGTCCCGATGTTTGCAGACCCTTGTCCTGGCCCGGGAGAAGATCCTCACCCCGGAGCTGAGCAGTATTGAGGAGTATCTCGGGCGCAACACCTCGCGCTACTACGCCGTGCTTGCCGAGGTCGGGCAGGGCTCCTGGAGCCCGTCGGGTGACGCGCGGCCGTGGGTCCGGTTCTGCCTGGAGGCGCATTACGTGCAGGCCGAGAGCGTGCTGCGGCGCATCCGGGAGTCGGGCCAGATGTGGACTGAGATCGAGCCCCTCCGCGAGGCCAAGGGCCTACCGGAGCGGGTCACGGCCGCGCTCTTCGACGCGACCATCGGCCTGCAGGTGCGGAACTCGGGCTACCGCGCGCTGCTGCGCGGCTGGGGTGAGGAGATCTCCAACCAGGTGGCCACCACGGACCTGCGCGCAATGGTCAACGCCGGCCTGCTCCGCGCGCACGGCCGCAACCGGGGCGCGTACTACGACGCTGACGAGCCGTTGCGCTTGGTGGGAGCGTCGGCCAGGAAGGCCCGCACGCCCATCGACACGTCGAGACTCTTCGATCCAGAGGGCGAGTGACCCGATGGTGCCCGGTTTCGACGAGCATGACAGCAAGCATGCTCGCTCGCGGAGCTGTCATGTTAAGTGGCATGTCGGCTGTCATGTTGGGGTCGCGCGGGCCGCTCATCGCACGGAAGTCGATGTTCATGACTGTGCGGGTGTCGTCCAGCGACGACGGCAACGCGTCGAGCCGGCCCCGGTCGCGCGGCTCCCGCAGCCGTCGCAGCGGCGGTACGGCTGCTGGATCAGCTGGCTCGGCGTGTGGCGGTCGCCATGTTCGCCGAGGAGGCGTGGCCGAGGAGCTGGACATGCCCGACGTCGCGGTGCCGGGGGGTGGTAGACCTTGTGCCAGTCAAGACGATCGAAGGAGCACCACATGGCTACGGGAGAGATCACGGTGAAGGCTACCGATAGGGGAGCGGGGATCGTGGTCGACGACGACAATGCTGCCTACAACTTCGATCCGGATCGTGACGATCTCAGTGTTGGCGACAAAGTCACGTTCGACATCGATGGAGATAGGGCCATCAATGTCAAACTCATCTGATTGAGGTGGGAAGACCACGGTGAAGTGTCCGCCGCTCGCGGAGCGGTCGAGCGGTCTCGTGGGGTGCGGCTCAGCTTCGACGGCTGCGGTTCGGGTCGCGGGCAACGGGGTAGACGAGCACCGTGGCGAGCATCGGATACTTCCTGTCCTGTGAAGAGTTCGGCCCCCGCGATCTGGTGCGGCAGGCCCGGTTGGCCGAGGAGGCGGGTTTCGATCGGTTGTGGATCTCTGATCACTTCCATCCGTGGAACGACGCCCAGGGTGAGAGCCCGTTCGTCTGGTCGGTGCTCGGCGCGTTGTCCGAGGCCGTGTCGCTGCCGGTCACCACGGCGGTCACCTGCCCGACGGTCCGCATCCATCCGGTGATTATCGCGCAGGCGGCCGCGACGGCGGCGGTGCAACTCGAGGGTCGGTTCGTCCTCGGGGTCGGCAGCGGTGAGGCGCTCAACGAGCACATCCTGGGGGATCCGTGGCCGTCGGTCGGGGTGCGACTGGCGATGCTGGAGGAGGCGGTCGAGCTCATCCGGCTGCTGCACCGCGGGGAGGAGGTGAGCTTCCACGGGGAGCACTACGAGGTGCAGGACGCCCGCATCTACACGCTGCCCGCCGAGCCGGTGCCGATCTATGTGTCCGGGTTCGGGCCGCAGGCCACCGAGCTCGCCGCGCGGATCGGTGACGGGTACTGCACGGTGTCGCCGGACCCTGAGCTGGTCCGCACCTATCGCGAGTCCGGTGGGAGAGGTCCCGTGCAGGGCGGGATGAAGGTGTGCTGGGCCGAGACCGAGGAGGCGGGGCTGGAGATCGCGCACCGGCTGTGGCCCAATGATCTGCTGCCCGGGCAGCTCCCCCAGACCCTGCCCCGACCACAGGACTTCGAGGCCGCGTCCAGCCTGGTGACGCCGGCCGCCGTCGCGCAGCAGATCACGTGCGGGCCGGAGCCGGAGAAGCACCTCGCCGCCGTCGGGGCATACGTGGACGCCGGGTTCGACGAGGTCTATGTCCAGCAGATCGGCGGTAAACATTCAGTCCGTTGCGTGACCTGCGGTTGAGCGCTCGGTGAGGTGGGTTGGCGCTCGGTGGCGGTGGTGTGGTGGTCGGGGTAGCGGTTGATGTTGTGGGGGTGTCGGTCGTAACAGTGATCGTCTGGTGTGGTGG
>JBBSQN010000237.1:0-4945 GCA_038257875.1 Mycobacteriales bacterium | reverse complement strand
GACCCCCCTCCGCCCCCCCTGCTCCACACCCCCCCCCGCCCCCCCCATGTCTACCCCCCCCCCCCCCCGGGGGTGCGGGGCCCCCCCCGGGGGTCGGCCCCCCGCCAACTCCTGGATCGCACATAGCGTATCGCGAAGGATGCCAACCATGCCGATGAGTCCTGTAGTGACACCCCCGACCGACGGTGGATCACGTGAGAACCGACGAGAGGGGTGTTCTATGAGCTGGGGTGGGACGAGACTGACGACAACGCCGGTCGTCGGGCGGGTGCTTCTGGACCACCACCGTGACGACAGGTTCACGATCCAGGGTCATCACCACCGCTGGCGGCGGGGTCCGTATCCGCCGATCGGCCTGGGACTGCGCCATGGATGACTCCCCACTCGTCGAGTCCATCGCCCGCCAGCGCGAGCTGGTCGACCGGGTGCTCGCCGAGCACGTCGACGACGGCACCGGGCTGTGTAAGGCCTGCCCGAGCGGCGGTCTGGCCGGGTGGCAGGGGTGGCCGTGCCGGTTGTACAGCCTCGCGACCTTCGCCCACGAGGCCCTGACCGGTGTTCCCGGCGGGTACCGCATCGGAGGCACCCGCTGATGCGGGTCCGTTCCCGATGCCGCACCTGCGGCCGAGGCATCGACCTACCTCCCAACGGCGACCCGCCACCGCGGCTGTGCCGCCGCCACCGCATCCGCCAACGGCTCGGCGCCTTCATCGGCACCGTCGCCATTCGGGTGCGCGAGGTGCTGGTCCGGCCGGTTCGTCGGATGCGGGCCAGGGCCGGCGGCCGTCACCGCGCGTCCGACGCGGTGACGGCCGCGGGAGACCCGGACGCGGACCGCGGCACTCAACAGCCAGGTCGGGGAGCGCCGGACGGGACACTCGACCGTCCGCCCACCTGACCATCCCAGCGACTGGCTTGAACCCTTTACCCACAGGCGGTCCCGGCCGGGTGTGTGCGACCACCCGGCCGGGTCGATAGCCCGCCGCTTCCCCCTCATGCCCCGGCCCCGCCCGGCGTGCGCACCCCTGCACCAGCGCGTGGCGGACCTGCGTGACCGAGCCCATACGACCGAGCGGGACAGCGACATGGGAGCGGCGTCCGCCGTGCACAACCTGGCCGCGCTCCTCGCCTCCGACGTCGGCCTGCCCGACCTGGCCCGCCAGTGGTGCCACCGGCACGCGATGGTGTACCTGCGCGCCCGCCCGCTGGGCGCGAAGGCCGCCATCCGCGCCCTCGAACTCCTGGTGAACCTCGCCCGCCTGCACATCCGCGACGGCAACGGCGAGCACGCCTTCACCCTGCTCGACGCCCTCTACACCGCCGTCACCTCCCGCGCCGACACCACCATCGACGGCATCGCGGTGCCCGCAGCCACTCTCACCGCCTGCCGCGACGCACACCAGGAGGTACGACGGTGGCTCTGGGCGGTGCTGCTGGCCACCGGAGCCCGCGCGCTTGCCGGCGCAGGCCGCTGGACCCAGGCATGCACACAGCTACGCCGCCACAAGGGCATCGGCCGCCGTATCCTCGACGGCCGCCAGGTCGCCGTCCTCGCCCGCGCCACAGCAGGAGACACCCGCGGCGCCCTCGCCTTGCTTGCGGACACCCTCCCTGGCGAGCCGTGGGAGAACACCATCGCGGCATGCCTGACCGCGCTGTGCCGCCAGCACACCGACCAGCCAGCCGACCGCGACATCGCCACCCTGCTCGACCGCTACCAGCAACTCGACACCAACCCCGGCCTGGCGGTCTTCCACACCCGCCTGGGCCTGTCGGTCATCGATGCCACCGGCGGCATCGAACACCGCGTCGCGCGCCGCATCGCCGACGACCTTCTCCACCGCGCCACCACAACCCGCGACGGATACACCGCACGCGACCTCCTCAGCCACGACGGCTGTGCCGGCGTGCTGACCGACCACCAGGCCCACGACCTCGCCGAGACTGTGAACGCATGCGCGCTGGGACGTCGCACCATCCCCGCACCACTGCAAGCAGACCTCTCGGCCGCACTCGACACCGGCGAAGTGGTACTCACCCGGACCCTCAAGCACCACCTGGCCAGCACCAACCCGGCACGATGAACACTCCAAACTCGCTGGCATTGGACGAACACCCGCCCCGACTACGCTGCACGCGATGCCCACCAACATCACCGACGTGACCGTTCCGGGCTCCACGCGGCTGCGGGCGGCACTGACCGACCGCATCCGGAACCGCGGCACGTTCCAGTCCCCCTTGGTCCCCCACCCGCGAGGCTTCCGCCCATGCCCCTCATCACCGACCGCACCGGCTACTGGGACCACTACGCCAGCGGCGTCGCCACCGAATCACCCGAAGAGGCGCTGAAGAACGCCTTCGGCTGGACCCAGTACGAAGGGCACGACCCCGGCGACGAACTGCTCGACGAGCCCCTGACCGCGCTTGAGCTGGGTAGCGGCCGTGGCAACACGGTCGCCGCGGTCGCGACGAAAGGCATCGACATCTCACCGGCCCAGGTCACCGACGCCCAGAACCGCTGAGGCCGCCTCCCCAACACGCGATATCTGCACGGCGACGTTCTCGACTTCCTCACCGACGCCGACGTGCAGTGGGACGCGATCTACTCGATCTGGGGCACGCTCTGGTTCACCGACCCTCAGGCGCTGCTGCCCGCCGTCCACGACCGACTCACCCCCGGTGGGAAGCTCGTGTTCTCCCACGCCCCGGCCGTACCCGGCAGCTACGGTATCCAAGGCATGTACGGCAACGACTTCACCGGCCGCCAAGTGTGGATCTACCGCTGGGCCTACGAACCCACCGACTGGACCGAGCTGCTTCACCAGCACGGCTTCGTCGACATCGACGCCCGGATCGAGCCCGCGCCCTATGCCGACAACGTCGGAACTCTCCTCGTCGAAGCACGGCGCGCATCCTGAACTGCGCATCGTCGCTGTGGTCGGCGACCGGTGGCATCGAGCGGCTCGACATGCTCGTGCACTGCGCGCGGGCGGTGGAAGCCGTCCCACGACTCCAGGACGGTGAAAAGGCTGTGCGTAGACGCGAGCTGCTCGTTGGAACGACCGGACTGACCGGCGCCGCTGCTCTGGGACTCATCCCTGCGGCCAGCACCGCAGGGATCGATCCTGTGGCAGCGCGTTTGGAGGCGCTGCTGCTCGGCGAAGGCGGACTCGCCCGACCGGTGCCCATGGTTCACCTGGGCAAGTCGCTTGCTGCCGCTTGGCGATCGTTCGAGAACTGCCAGTACAGCGAGCTTGCTGACCGGCTCCCTGACCTGGTGAACGTTGCACGGGCCAGCCGTCATGCGGCGACCGGACAAGCCCGTGACCAGTTCGCGGCCGTGTTGTCTGACACCTACGTGCTGGTGTCGGAGCTTGCAGTGAAGATCAACAAAAACAGCATGGCTTGGCTCTTCGCCGATCGGGCGCTGACCGCCGCCCGGGACAGCGGGAACCCGGCCTCGGTGGCAGCCGCCTCCAGGGCGTTCGCGATATGCATGCGCCGCCTTGGTCACTATGACGGGGCCACCCGCCTGCTGGTCGACTCGGCGCTCAGCATCGGCGCTGACCACGGCGACCCGGGCCCGGTCCTGTTGGCGGCCTACGGCTCGGTACTCTGCACCGCCGCCTACAGCTGCGCCCAGAACAGTAAGGGCGCTGAGGCCCTCGAGCTCATCGGAGAAGCTGGAGAGGCCGCCGTCCGGATGGGGGACGCGCGGGTCGGCCACAGCGTCTTCAGCGTCGCCAACGTCTCCGTCTACCAGATCGGCGTCCACACAGCGCTCGGAGACTCGGCACAGGCCCTCGAACACGCACGCACGGTCGAACAGCATCAACTCCCGACCCCGGAACGGCACGCCCGGTTCTGCGTCGACACCGCTCGGGCCTGGGAGCAGTTCGGCCGCCGGGACCGCGCATACCAGGCGCTCTCGGTCGCCGAGCGGCATGCGCCCGAGGAGCTCCGCCGACCGTCGGTCCGTACGCTCGTCGCCAACTTGCTGTACTCGCCAGGGATCCCGCCCTCCGGGCTGCGCGCTCTCGCGGCAAGGTCTGGCGTACTCGTTTAGCGATCAAGCCGGTGCGGGGTGCTCGTGTAGGTAGTGTTCGAGCAGACCGCCCGGCAGCGGTTTCCAGCCGCCAGCAGCTCGTGCCAGCTCCCGGACAGGCTCGCGGCTATCCGGTGGTCGCTGATCCGCAGCATTGCTAGATGCCGTAACCCATGGGTGAGTACGTCGATGACCGGGATGGCGACGAGATCGCGAGCAAGTTCGCCCTGCGGGGCGTTCGCCGACGCGCTGGGCGCGGAGGAGGCCGGCAACGGGGTGCGGGTCACGTTGGTGTACCTCGGCCGCGTCGACACCGACATGCAGCGCGGGGTGGTAGCGCATGAGGGCGTGTGACGCAGGCGCTTCAGTGTCGGTCACCGGATGTAGCGTGCCGCGCGAGGATCCGAGATGTCCCCGGGAGCATGTGGGTTCCGGGGCGCGGACCGAGAGGTGGGATCTCGGACATGGAGGACGATACCGAGGCGTCGATCGGTCGCCGGCTGTGTGAGGTGCGTGTCTGGCGGGGTCTGTCGCAGCGGGCGGCGGCGGAGCTGGCTGGGTTGTCCGGTTCCTACCTGTCGATGATCGAGAATGGGCAGCGTCCGGTGGACAGGCGGTCCACTCTCGAAGCGCTCGCCGTGGCGTTGCGGGTCGCGCCTTCTGAGCTGACCGGGCAGCCCTATCGACCGAAGGATCCGGTCACGGCCGAGGCACGTGCCGCGGTGGCTGAGCTGGAGGTGGTGCTCGCGGAGCCGGCGCTGGGGGATGCCTGGGCGCCGAGCGGGCGACCCTGGCCGGAGGTGGTCGCCGAGCTGGACAGGCTCAACACGGTGCACCGCCCGGCCGCTGACTACGCCGCTCAGGGGCGGGTGTTGCCGGCCCTGCTCGCCGACCTGCACG
>JBBSQN010000236.1:0-4949 GCA_038257875.1 Mycobacteriales bacterium | reverse complement strand
GTCTCGTTGATCATCCGCTGCGACTCCGCGGCGATCGTGCCGAACACCAGCGAGCTCTTACCCGAGCCGGACACACCGGTGAACACCGTCAGCCGGCGCTTCGGAAGCTCGACGCTGATGTCCTTGAGATTGTTCACGCGCGCGCCGTGCACGCGGATCAGATCGTGGCTGTCGGCAACGTGCAGCGCAGGCGAGCGCGTGCCCGTCCTCCTGGCCATGCTCATCGTGTCTCCATCTGTTCACTGTTCAGTCTGTCCACGCCGGCGTCACGAGCACACGAAAGCGTCCAGGTTCTCCAGTGACGACGCCAGCCCGACCGCGTGCCCCTCGGGGCTGATCCCCGGAGGTACGTCGTCGGCGCGCACCTCTAAGCCCGGATCCACCGCTGATCTTCGAGCGGTGCGGCGCGCCTGAAGCGTCAGATGCCTCCTGAGCAGGGACGATGTGTAGTGCGACGGGACAGATCGGCCTACCCAGGAAGGCATCTGATAGGTGCGAGCAGCCCATGACCTCTCGCGAGCGTCGGTGAGCTACGACGAGCCCGATCTCGTGTCGTCTGCGGGGTTGGCCGGCTATGACCGCGTCAGTTGGCCCAGGAACTCGGGCGGAATCACCCGGATCTCAGCTGTTCGGCCAGCTGCTCCAGGCCATCCTTGATGAGCTGTGCGTACTCGTCGTCGCCAAGCGCGCCGATCGCGGCCTGCGCTTGCTGGAGGTGTACACGGGCGCGGCCGAGATCGCCCAGCTTGCGATAGCACTCGGTCAAGTTGAGGTGCAACGACGGGCGCAAGCCGGCCACCGGAAGCGTCACCCCAGCTTGCGCCACCCGTTCATCGGTGATCAGGTCGGCAGCGGCAAGCGCTCGCAGGTCCCAGCTCAGCTCCTGGTGCACGTCGTCTTGCACGTCGGCCATCGCGTGGGCAAGGACGCAAACGTGCAGCGGGTCGCCTTGCTCGCCGCCGATGTCGTCCCAGATCTGCGCGAACAGGTCGCGTGCGGCCTCACGCTGACCTCGGTGGTGGTGCAGCTCCACCACCTGGCCAATCCGGATGATCATTGGATCGGTGATCATCGCGGCTCCTTAACCCCTGATCCACCGGCGAGCTTCGTTGGGTTCGGTGTGCCTGAAAGATCAAATTCCTCCTGAGCTGGGACGATGTGTCTTGCGACGGACAACATCGGACCGGCCGAGGAAGGCATCTGACGGATGCGATCATCGCACGACCTGTCGCGGATTGCGGGGACCTTCGACGAGCCCAATCTCGTGCCATGCGCGGGCCTGCTGCCCGCGGCGACGTTGGCGCGCAACGTCGGGCTCGGTGAGCTGGTCGCAGAGCGGGTCCGGCTGGGCGGGCATGGCGCGAACAGCGGAGCCAAGGCGCTCACCGTGATCGGGTCGATGCTGGCCGGCGGCGACTCGGTCGAGGACACCGCGCTGCTGCGCGCCGGCGCGGCCGGGGAGCTGTTCGACGACACCAGGGCGCCTTCGACCATCGGGACCTGGCTGCGGTCGTTCAAGTGGTCCAACGTGCGCGAGCTCGACGCGGTGTCGCGCGGGCTGCTGGCCCGGCTGTGGGCCGCCGGTGCCGGCCCGGCTGACCCGGCCGGGCCGTTGATGGTCAATCTGGACTCCACGATCTGCGAGGTCTACGGCCGCGACAAGCAGGGCGCTGCGTTCGGCTACACCAAGGTCCGCGGCTACCACCCGCAGCTGGCGACCTTGGCCGAGACTGGGCAGGTGGTCTTCTCCCGGACGCGCGGCGGGTCGGCCGGCGCCGCCCGCGGGGTGAAGTCGTTCCTGACCGAGACCGTCAGCTGGCTGCGTGCCGCTGGCGCCACCGGGGCGCTCACGGTTCGGGCGGACTCGGCGTTCTACTCTCGCGCGATGCTGGCCACCGCCCGCCGGCTGGGGGTGCGGTTCTCAGTCACCGCCCGCCAGGACAAGAAGATTCGCGCTGCCATCGAGGCGATCGACGAGTCCGCATGGACCCCGATCCCCTACTGGCTGTCCACCCCGGAGGTCTCCGGCTGAGGTGCCCGGCCGACATGTGCGCGCCGCGGGCGAGCGCCTCGACGTCCAGCGGCTGCGCGTACTCCCGGTCGATCCGGTCGCGGACACGGCGCAGCCGCGCGAGGTCGCGCAGGTGCTGCGCCGCGGCGGGTCTGCTGGTCACCTGCGAGATCGTGCCACATCGCAAGGACCAGCGGTCGAGCGCTGACACGTGAGCGTCGAGGATCGGACGGACCCGAGCGTGCGAGGTAATGCCGATGATGCTGCTTGATGCGTAGTGATCATCCGGTCTGGATCATCGCGTGGTTTCCCGAAATCCGCCAGTCCGGCCGTTCGTTGAGGTGGTGGAGGCGGTCCCGGGGGACCCCGACCACGACCTCGGACTTCAGGGTGCGCAGCGCGGCACACCGCGGCGGGAAACCGGCTGCGGCGACTGTGGGGTCGGTGGTCGGTGGCCAGTGTCGGTCGCCGACCAGCCGCCGATAGTTCAGGTCACCCTTCAGGATCGTCACCGTCGACGCGGCGAACTGCGCGGCGAGATCGGCCGGCATCGCGGACAGCTCGAGCGGCGCGACCCAGAACCAGTCCGTACGCAGGCTCGCCCGCCCGGTCCGGAACGCCTCCGCAAGACGGGCGGCCACCTTCGCTGCCTGACCGCCTGCCCCGGTGAGCCTGCGCAGACCGTCCGAGACGTCGGCGGTCGTGGCGTCGGAGACGTAGTACGGAGTCGGCTTCACATGGACCGTGACCTCAGCGGCGCGCCCGGAGGTGAGCAGCTCGTCTACGAGGACCAGGCCGGCCAGCAGTTCCCGGCCGGCGTTGTCGGCGACAACGGCGACACGAGCGTGCCGGCCCAGGACGTCCCAGAACGCGGCCGAGTCGTCGACGACCAGCTCAGGCGCGCTATCCGACCCCGCGCAACCGGTCGATGCCTGACCGGACAGCACGGCGAATCCGAGGTCGGCGCGGTTGCCCCACAGCGCCGCGGTCAGCACCGCCTCGGCCCGCGCCGCGTCGGCGAGGTCGGGCAGCGCGTTCAGTGCCGCCAGCTCGGCCACCAGGCCGGGATCGGCCAGCTCGGCGGCCTTGTGGCCGGCGAACGGATCGAGCCAGAACCACGGTCCCGGGTCGAAGAAGCCGACCGCGTCGAGCAGTCGCCGGTAGAAATAGCTCTCGGCCCACAGGAACGGCACCTCATCCCACGCGCGACCGAAACACCCCGCTCCCCACACCTGCCATGCGGCCCCGTCGAACACCCCGTCGAGGGGCTCGATGGTGCCGCCGGAGGACTCTGCGGCCAGCCGGTGTAGGGCCGCGACCTGGTCCGGACCGTAGGGATGCGCAGCGAGCACCTGCTCGACCAGCAGCGGGTGCCGGCGGTGGATCACGCTCCAGGCGAACGAGGCCGGGTCCGCGCTGTCGAGCGCGGCCGGCCGCTGGTCACACTCGGGATCCTCGATCTGGGCCCGTGCCGCAGCCGGATCGGGGATCAGGTGCTCCACGCCCCTGCGGCTCCTTCGCGGTGTCGGTCAGGCCCAGCGCGATGACACCGGTCGCGCTGCCGGCCAGGACGCTACCGGTACAGCCGTCGACGGCGGCGCACTGCAGCGACGCGGTCGTCAACAGCTCGAAGCTGCCCTGTTGTCCGAGGTGCGCGCCGGCGTCGAGCGGAAGCACCTGTAGGTCGACCCGAGGACGCTTCGAGATCTCGATCAGATGCCGGAGCTGCTCGGCCATGACCTGCGGAGTGCCCCGCCGCCGGTAGAGCACCGCCTCGTCGAGCACCACCCACAGCCTCAAGGGTCGTCGTCCCGGTCAAGGACCTGCTGCCGACCGAGGCGCAGCTCGATCCGCCGCTGGACCTCCTCTTCGCTGGCGTCCGGATCGGCGCGGAGCACAGCCTCGGCGTATGCAGCAGTCCGAGTTACGTGGTAACTGCCGAAAGCTGCTTACCTCGGCTGCGCCGGCTTTCGAGGCCGAGGATGTCCGTCCGCCCAGCCCGTCATGCTGTCGGCGGTGATCACGGTGATCTTGCCGTAACCGGCCCAATCCAGCGCCTCTCGTGCATGCTTGCCACGATTGGATCAATCTCTATCAGACCCACGTTCTCCGTCCCGACACGGTGTGCCAGCAATGCGGCGTTCCAGCAATACCGGTACCGATCTCCAACACTCGCATCCCGGGATCGGGGCGAGCGCACGGAATGTTGGCCACCACCGAGCGGCTGCGACGCCGAGCTGGTCATCTCGAAACCGGTACTGTCCTCGTCGACGAGCGCGAGGGACTGCCGAACAGCGATGTCTATGGAGGTCACGTGCCCTCGACCGCCTCGATCGGCCCGGCGGCGTCCGCAGTGCGGAGCATTGCCGCGACCTGAGTGAACGTGCCGCGCAGGTTGTCCATGCGCTGCTCGCGTTTCGTGGGGGAGCAAATGAAGGTCCGGTCGGCGGTGCTGCAAGTAGGGATCGCGCGGATCTTGTGCGCGATCTCGGGGTGTCGACGACTGAACTTCCGCCAGCCCTTCTGCGCCACGACCCCGTGCAGCACGGCAACACCGATCCGGGGTGCTCGCAGAAGCAGGCGTCGCAGCGGCTCGACACCGGCGTCCAGCTCCGCGGCCTTCGGTGGCCGGTCCTCGGTCCCGGGGATGTACCACGGGTAAGCGTTCCACGGCAGCAGCTCCGCGACCGGGATGCGAGCGTCGGCGAGCAGCTCGGCCATGCGTTCGGCCGAGGCATCGTCATTCTCGATGCACAGCATCCCGCTGCCGGTATGGGACTTGGTACCCGGACCGGGTGCCAATGCCACTGCCTTTAGTGATCAGGTTGGGGTGTAGTCTGATCTTCGTGGCTGGGATGACGCGTGCGGCGAGGGCGGCGGGTGGGCGGTTGCCGGATCGGGTCTCGATCGGGGTGCTCGCTCGGATGTTCCCGACGAG
>JBBSQN010000235.1:0-4950 GCA_038257875.1 Mycobacteriales bacterium | reverse complement strand
GGGTCGCGGATTACGCCCGACAGAGAACGCCTGGCGGAGGATTTGCTTCGCATACTGAAACGAATCGCGGACGCGTTACCCCGCCGGGAGGCCATGCGGCTGGTCGGTGTCGTCACGGCCGCCAGTGGTCTTTCCGGGTTGGACTGGGACGAGGTCGAGCGTCTGGCCGGTGCGGTCGCCGCGCCGCGGCGGGTGGATCGGCGCGTGATCGGCACCTTGGGCCGGGTTCTGGGTGACTACCAGCGGCTGGAGGATGCGCTGGGAGCGTCTGAGGTGCTGCCGTCCGTCCTGGCCATGCAGGGAATGGTGAGAGGGTTACGGGCCGAGTGCCCGGCCGCCTTGCTCGGTCCGCTGTTGGCGTTGGACAGCCGGATCGCGTCATGCATCGGCAACTACCTGATGGATGTGGGGGACTTGCCTCAGGCCAGCGCGTACTTCGCGCACGCGCGCGAGGTCGCGCATGAGGCGCGTGACGCGGCGTGTGGTGCGTTTGCGGCGGGCTGCGGCACGTATGCGGCGTACCTGGAGGGCGATGGTTGCCGGGCGGTTGACCTGTCCGCCGTCGCGCGGAGTCTGGCGGCTCGGGCCGGTGACCCCTTGCTGGTGGCGCATTCTGAGTCCATGGCGGCTGCCGCGTATGCGGTGGAGGGGGATGCGCAGGCGTGTCTGCGCGCGTGTGACCGCGCCCAGGCCGCGTTACCGCCGGGTGCAGGTGCAGGCCCGGCCGACTCACCGGCGTATACCGTCCACCATGGCAGCTTGGCCTCTCAGCGTTGCGCCTTCTTGTTGCGGTTGAACGAGCCGCGTTCGGCGCTCGAAGCCGCGACGTCTGCGCTGGATCGGTACGACCCGCAGTACGTCGGCAAGCACGCGCGGGCGCAGATCCGTTCGAGCGCGGCGTTGCTCGTCAACGCCGAGGTGGACGAGGCGTGTCGCCTTCTCGGGGAAGCGGCGGACCGTACGGTCCGGTGCCCGTCTGAGCGTCTGACGGGTGAGTTGCGCGCCGTGCGGGCGGACCTGGCACCGTACGCTCAGACGCGGGCGGTACGGGATTTCGACGCCCGGCTCGCGACGTGCGGTCTCGTCTCTCCCCGCTCCTTGTAAGGAGGCGCACTCGCGTTCCGGTGTGCCTTGGACTCGGCAAGTCACGGTTGGAGAACGAGCTCAGTTTTCCCGTAACTCGTTCGTTGGCCGACGTACTGGAGAAAGGGCGAGTCGACCGGTGAGTTTCCCTACAGACCTGAGCGACGAGGAGGAGCGCGTCGCCCGCCGGCGGCTCGCCGAGCTGGCCGGGTCCTTCCTCGATGACGGCACGCTGGTCGACCCGAGATGGCAGGAAGCCTTTCTGCGGACCTGGCGGCATCCGTATGTGCCAGCGTACTACCCGGCGGTGGACCGTTCCTGTGTGCTGTGCGTCGACGGCACGCAGCGAAGCTCCTGGTTGGAGGCGGTGTACAGCAACCAGACCCTCGTCACCAAGGTCGTACAGGTGCCGCTGTCGCGCACGCTGCGCCCGGCCACAACCCCTATGTACACCAGTTCGTCCACGCTGCCCTCGCTCGTGCTGCGGATGCTGGAGACCCTCGACATCCACGACGGCCACCGGGTCCTGGAGATCGGCACCGGCAGCGGTTACACCTGCGCGCTGCTGTGCCAACGCCTCGGAAGCGGCCAGGTGACCAGCATCGACATCGATCCGGAGCTGGTCGAGCTGGCCCGCGAGCGGCTGGCCGCCAGCGGCTACGCCCCGACCCTGGCCGCTGTGGACGGCGCCGAGGGCTACCCGCCCGGGGCGCCCTACGACCGGATCCTGTCCACCTGCGCGGTGCCCGCGATCCCGGGCCCCTGGCTGGAGCAGGCCGCCCCGGGCGCGGTCATCCTGACTGATGTCCGGGGCAAGCTCGGCGGCACCCTGGTCCGCCTGCGCGTCGACGCCGACGGCGTCGCCACCGGACGTTTCGTGCCCTATGCCGCCGGGTTCATGTGGATGCGCCGGACCGTCGAGCCGCCGACACCGGGGATGGTGCGCTACGACGACCAGCTGGCCTGCTCGACGACCGACCTCGACCCGGCGCTCCTGCTGGAGGACGGCCTGTTCGGATTCGTCGCACAGTGGTACCTGCCCACCGCGTCGCGGGGAGTCGGCTCGGCCGACGGCCAGCCGGTCCTGCACCTCACGACCCCGGACGGAGCCTATGCCGAGGTCGCGACCACACCGGTCGACGGCGGCTTCCCGGTCACCCAGAGCGGGCCACAGCGGCTGTGGGACCGGGTCGTCGAGGCGCACGAGTTCTGGCAGGGCGCCGGCCGACCCGGCTACGAGCGCTTCGGCCTGACCGCCACACCCACCGAACAACACGTCTGGTTCGACACCCCGGACAGCCCCCACCGGTGGGTCCTACCCGGTATCGGCGGCGGATGAGTCGATCTGCTGGGTCAGCTTGCGGCGGCCTCGGGGTCGATCAGGGCGATGAGGTCGTCGAGGTGGGGTAGGTCGGGGTGGTGGGTGCGCAGGGTGCGCAGCCGGATGGTGTGGGCGCGGCGCTGCAGCGGGCTGGCCTGCTCGGCGAGCTGGCGGGCGAGGTCGAGGGCCTCGTCGCACTGGTCCTGGGCCAGCAGGAGCACCGCGGCGGCGAGACTCCAGGCGACGGGGCGGTCCTGGAGTGTGGGTGCGGCGGTGAGGAGGGCGGCGAGTAGGGGTAGGTCGCCGGTTTCGAGGGCCTCGAGCGTGATCTCCTCGGCGGTGGTGGGGTCGGTGACGGCGGTGTAGATGCGGTCGAAGGGCAGGACACCGGTCAGGTGGAGGATGGCCAGGTGCTGGCGGGCGATGTCGTCGTCGATGTCGGCGAGGATCTCGACGGTGTGATCGCCGGTGAGCGCGGTGTGGTGCTCGCGCAGGAACTCGCGGGACTCGGTCCAGGTCGGCGTGTCAATCCAGGCGGTGAGCAGGGCACGGCGGTCGTGGTCGGCCTGGCGGTAGGCGAACACGGTGTCGATGTTGGATGCGTCGATCTCGTCGAGGAGGGCGAGGAGCTGGTCCGGGACGGGGTTGGTGGGGTAGAGGCTGGCCAGGGCATGCAGGCTCGTGCGCAACTGCGGTGCGGTGAGCAGGTCGCGGTACTCGTCGAGGGCGGCCTGGCGGGCGGGCCAGTCCTCAGCGCTGGCCCAGGTGTTGGCCAGGTCGAGGTGGGCCTCGGGCAGGGGTGCCGCCGCCCAGATCGGGAGCTCGTCGCGACTCGGGTCGAGCTCCTGGGCGAGTTCCCGAACGGCCTGGCGGGCGCGGGTGGTGAGCACGACCGCGGCCCGCTCGGGGGGCGAACCGGTCGCGGGTTGGTCGGCCTCGGCGGCTGCTTGGCGGAGCTGATCGCGGGCCTGGTCTCGGTGCTCGGCGGCGAGGTGGCGAGCCCAGGACGTCCGTAGCTCGGCTCGGGCCACGGGCTGGTTCAGAGCGTCGATCGCGGCACGCCAGGCGTGTCCGACGACGTCGTGACGGTGGGCATCGGCGAGCCGGTTGGACAGGTTGTTCAACGACGTCGCCAGGTCGGGCAGGTAGGCAGCGGGGCTGGCCGCGGCCAGCCGTCGACGGATCTCGACGGCTTCGGTGATCGCGGCCAGTGCGCCGTCACGGTCCCCGGTAGCCGACTGACAGCCGGAGAGGTTGTTCAACGACGCCGCCAGGTCGGGGAGGTAGGCGGCGGGGCTGGCCGCGGTCAGCCGTCGGCGGATCTCGACGGCTTCGGTGATCGCGGCCAGTGCGCCGTCACGGTCCCCGGTCGCCGACCGACAGCCGGAGAGGTTGTTCAACGACCCCGCCAGGTCGGGGAGGTAGGCGGCGGGGCTGGTCTCGGCCAGCCGCTGGTAGTGCTCGACGGCTTCGGTGATCGCGGCCAGCGCGCCGTCACGGTCCCCGGTCGCCGACCGCTGCACGGAGAGGTTGTTCAACGACGCCGCCAGGTTGGGCAGGTGGGTGGCGGCGTTGGTCTCGGCCAGCCGCCTACGGAGGTTGACAGCTTCGACGCTCGCGGCCAGCGCGCCCTCGCGGTCCCCGGTTTCCGATCGCGCGCGGGAGAGGTTGTTCAACGACCCCGCCAGTTTGAGGAGGTAGGCGGCGGGATTGGCTTTGGTCAGCCGTTGATAGTGCTCGACGGCTTCGGTGCTTGCGGCCAGGGCGCCGTCGAGGTCCCCGGTCTCCGACCGCGCGCCGGAGAGGTTGTTCAACGACGCCGCCAGGTTGGGCAGGTGGGTGGCGGCGTTGGCCTCGGCCAGCCGCCTACGGAGGTTGACAGCTTCGACGCTCACGGCCAGCGCGCCCTCGCGGTCCCCGGTTTCGGATCGCGCGCGGGAGAGGTTGTTCAACGCCATCGCTAGGTCGGGTAGATACGCTGCCGGGCTGGCTTCGGTCAGCTGCTGGTAATGCTCGACGGCTTCGGTGATCGCGGCCAGCGCGCCCTCGTGGTCCCCGGTCTCCGACCGTTGCACAGAGAGGTTGTTCAACGACATCGCCAGGCCTGGTAGATACGCTGCCGGGCTTACTTCGGCCAGCCGCCTACGGAGATCAACTGCCTCGGTGCTCGCAGCCAGTGCCCCGTCGCCGTCCCCGGTTTCGGATCGCGCGCGGGAGAGGTTGTTCAACGCCATCGCTAGGTCGGGTAGATACGCTGCCGGGCTGGCTTCGGTCAGTTGTTGGTAGTGCTCGACGGCTTCGGTGATCGCGGCCAGCGCGCCGTCGCGGTCCCCGGTCTCCGACCGCCGGTTGGAGAGGTTGTTCAATGACATCGCCAGTTCGGGGAGGTAGGCGGCGGGGCTGGCCTGGGCCAGTTGCTGGTAGTGCTCGACGGCTTCGGTGATCGCGGCCAGCGCGCCGTCGCGGTCCCCGGTCTCCGACCGCCGGTTGGAGAGGTTGTTCAATGACATCGCCAGTTCGGGGAGGTAGGCGGCGGGGCTGGCCTG
>JBBSQN010000234.1:0-4959 GCA_038257875.1 Mycobacteriales bacterium | reverse complement strand
TTGGCGGCTGGCCACATCCCACAACCGCACCGTGCCACCGCCGCCGGCGGTGGCCAGCTGGGTGCCGTCGGGGCTGAACGCCACACCCCAGACCGGGCCGGTGTGGCCGGTGAGTTGGTGGGATGAGTGATGCGGACTGGACAGCGTCGTTTGAATATTGGTCCAGGCTTCCTGGTTGGGGGCGGTGTGCAGGCTAGCCAAACTGAGCAACCGCCCCAGGTCGTCCTGGCGGCCAGCCAGCTGTCCGGCTTGTGCTGCCAGGCTGCGCGCAGTCGCCAGCTGGGCCTGCTGTTGCGCACGGGAGGTTTGGAACCAGGAGAAGACACCGAGCCCGACGGCAATGACCAATAGGCTGGCCAGCAGGCGGACTCGGCGGCGGTCGCGGGTCAGGCGGCGGTGCTGGGTGTGATCGCTGAGCCTGATGAACTCGACCAGCTCGGTGCTCAGCTCGCCCGGGCGGGTGCCGAACCAGGTGCGGGCCTGGTCGAGGGCACTGCCGCGCAGCAGCAGGTCAGGGTCCGGCCCGGCGTGTTCTCCAGTGCTGACTATCCACTGCGTGTAGTCGGTCTGCAGGTTCTCCCGCCAGACCAAGAACTCGTGGTCGTCACTGAGCCAGTGGCGGAGCAGCCCCCACTCGCGGATCAACGCCTCGTGGACCAGCTCGACCACGGGCTCTCCGGTGGCCGGGTCACGGCTGGTCACCAGCAAACGCCGGTCCGCCAGCTCCGCCACCACGGCCTCGACCTCGCTGCCACCCTCCGGGGGTGTCGCAGCACGGAGTTGGTGCAGGGTGCGTCGTTGCCGGGTCGAGGGGATGTTGGCGGCCTCGTCGCCGGGTCGGACCAACGCGGTGACGACCCGGCGCATGATCGGACGCCGGGCTGCGGGTAGGCCATGGTAGGCGTGGTCGCACCAGCGGGCCAGCCCGCCGACCACCCCACCGATCTGGTCGTAGGCGCGATGAGTCAGCCGGGCGTCCTCGCGGCGTCGCCACAGCTCGGTCAACGCGAACTCCAGCAGCGGCAGCACGGTGATGGCCGCGTTGGTGCTGGGCGGGTCGGTGGCCGGTGCTGCCGCCACCGCGTCACCGACGATGCGCTCAGCCAAGCCGGACTCGATGCTCAGACCCGCGGCGGCGGCCGGGCGGCAGATAATGGTGTCGAGCTCGTCGGCGTCCAGGACGGCGGGGACGTTGACCAGCGCGCGCTCGACCAGCGGCATCACCCCCGGTGCCGCTGCAGCCAGACGACCGTAGAAGTCATCGCGCAACACCATGAGGACGGTGACGCGCGGCTCCTGCTCGGTGACCAGGGCCAGCTGCTCGAGAAACGCGGTCCGCAGCGGTGGTGGGGTCACCACGAGCAGCTCTTCGAACTGGTCGATGACCAGCACCAGCCGCTCGTGGCCGGGATGGGCGTCGAGCCAGCGGTGGGTCGCCGCCACCACCCCGCCCGCAGCCCCGGCCAGGCCGGCCTGTTCCAGCTGGGTGAACGGGTCGACTCCCGGTCGGATGCTGCACCATCCCCACCGGTCACTGCCCGGCAGGCCACCAGCGGCGAGGGCCGGCAGCACTCCGGCGTGAACGAGAGAGGACTTCCCGGCCCCGGACGGGCCCAGCAACGCCAGGAACCTGCGGTCGCGACGCAGGCTGGCCAGCACCGCGTCCACCGCACGGCTACGACCGTGGAACCAATCCGCGTCGGCG
Organism: Mycobacteriales bacterium; assembly: GCA_038257875.1. Lineage (GTDB taxonomy): Bacteria > Actinomycetota > Actinomycetes > Mycobacteriales > Pseudonocardiaceae > Pseudonocardia. The sequence goes on along the minus strand of JBBSQN010000234.1, from coordinate 3,254 downwards.
GTGGTGAACGGCTCCAACCCGCGATACGGGCACACCTGCGAGAGCGTCAGATCCGTGCAAACCTCACGCAGTGTCTCAGTGGGGGTGACATAGGCGGTGGCCTGGCCGCGGCCCAACCGATCGGGCTGGCTGACCGCGCTCACCATGCCGATCACCAGACCGGTGCGCTCGTCGATGACCGGGCCGCCGCTGAAACCCTCGGTCACCTCCGTGCAATCGGTCAGTTGCAGCAGCCTGTCCCCACCGTCATCCACGATGGGATCACCGGCCACGCCGTAGCCGTAATGCCCCTTGCTGGGCGCGTTGCGGGAAAAGCCGAACGTCGTGATCCGGTGCCCGCGAACCCCGGACGAGCCCCCCAACGACAGCGGTCGGGCCTGCTCCGGGGGCGGCTCGTCGAAACGCAGGAACGCGACGTCGCCGGCGTCGGGGGCGCGCCACCACCGCGGCTCGACCCGGGCGGTCCGGACCGCACCGTCGAGGTGCGCGAACACCACCGTCACCGGGCCGGTCGGCGGCATGTCATCCCGGCCGGTCAGGACGTGAGCACAGGTGACCAGCAACCCCTGCCCCACCATGAACCCGGTCCCCACACAGGAGCCGTGACCGTCAAGGACCTGCACGACGCTGCGGGTGAGATCGACCGGCCAGCCGGTCGCTGACTCGGACAGGGCCGGCGGCTCACCCAGCTGGGTCATCGTCTCGTTCCCAGTGCAGCGTGACCGTCAGATGACATCCGCTCGAGGTCTTGGCGATGATCGCCCCGGCCTCGGCGCTCAACGTCAGCCCGAACTCCACGGTGACCTCCTGCGGTCGGGCCTGCCGCAGCGTCGCGAGGACGGCCTGCGCCACCGGCGTCACCGACTCCAACGCCGCTTCCAAGGTCTGTACCGCCTTGCCGACGATCTGCCCGGGTCGTCCCGCCTTCACCACACCGGCCTCGGCGTGATCCATCTCGACCACGATCACGCCGCCGTTCTCCAGCGGCACCGCGACCAGCTCAGCCATCGCCCCTCCACCACCCCTACGGCCACACGACCAGCCGCGTCTGCACCAGCCAGGGTAGAGCGTATTTCCATACCGCCCAGTCCGGGGGCCACCGTCATGCTCCCTGACCCGGGTTACCAACACCCGTTCAGAGCGAGCCCGAAGGGATCCTCGACGTTGGCACCCTGTTCGAAGGCGGTCGCGTATGCTTGTGCGTCCAGCGCGCCGCGCACTAAGCGGTCGGCCTCGGTGCGGGCGTCGTGGAACGGTCGCAGTCCAGTGCGCGCGACACCTGTACGCCCGCAGCCTGTGTGCGGCGCCCAGCAGCTGAGCGGCGTGGTCATGGTGACCAGTGGCGACAGTGGTCCAAGCCAGCGCCTCGACGCCCCAGACCGGCCCCATCTGTGGGGCGTGTCGGGCGAGAGAACGCGGCACCCCAGGAGCTACCTGAGCCTTCCCCGGTGCCGAAGCGGGCTGACGCGCACGTCATTTCAGAAGAGCTGCACCCATCTGAAATAATCGATCGGATTCACTATACACAGGGGGACAGTACTTCGAAGCGGGCGATCGGATGCTTTCATTTCGGGTGCAAGACGTCCCTCACAACGAGGAAAGGTGAGTGAGCATGACGGAAGACGCTACCGGTTCCGGTGCGACCGGCTCGACCGTGCCCCGGCGGCAACTCGGTCGCTACCTGCGCGATCTTCGCAACAAGCCACGGCTGACGGTCAGGGCCGCGGCGGAGGCGCTGGAGTGGTCCGAGGCGAAGATCTGGCGCATCGAGAACGGCCATACCTCCATGCGCAGCCTCGACGTGGAGGCCATGTGCCGCGTCTATGGGGCGCCGACCGACACGACCGAGGCGCTCATGGCCCTCGCCAAGGAGACCAAGGCGCGCGGCTGGTGGCTGAGCTACGACGACGTGCTGCCCGAGGGCTTCGACGTCTACCTCGGCCTGGAGGAGGCCGCCGCACGGCTTCAGTCCTACCAGTCCGAGCTGGTACCAGGGCTGCTGCAGACCGAGGACTACGCCCGCACCGTGATCCAGGCGGACGAACCCGGCCTGGCTGAAGCGGAGATCGAGCGCCGCGTGCAGGTTCGCATCCAGCGCCAGGCGCTGCTCGGGCGGGTGACGAGCCCGCCCGAGGTGAACGTCGTGCTCAACGAGGCCATCCTGCGCCGGCCGGTCGGCAGCAGGATACTCATGGCCGCGCAGCTCGCACATTTGATGGAGGTGACCGAGCTTGCCACCGTCGCGATCAGGGTCCTGCCGTTCGATGCCGGGATGCACCTTGGCATCATGTCCAACCCGTTCGTCATGCTGGACTTCCCGATGAACAGCAACGGCACGCGCACGGAACCGCCTATCGTCTACGTGGAGGGCTTCACCGGGGCGCTGTACCTGGACAAGACACACGAGATCGAGCGCTTCAGTGGAGCATTCACAAACATCTGGAGCGCATCCCTCGATGAGGCCGCTACCAAGCGTCTCATCGCCGACACGGTAAAGGAGCTGGACAAGTGAACAGAGACGAACTGCGGCATGCCGAGTGGTTCACGAGCAGCCGGAGCAACGCACAACGGGAGTGCGTTGAGGTCGCCTTCCTCGACGGCGGCAGGGTCGCCCTGCGTGACACGAAGGACAAGGGCACCGGTCCCGCCCACATCTTCACCCCTGGCGAGTGGTCGGCGTTCGTCGAGGGCGTCAAGCTAGGAGAGTTCGACCACAGCTGAAGCGCCTGGCAACCACACGAGCCCGCCTCTACCCCAGGGGCGGGCTTCGTCATTTCCACAAGCCACAGCGGATCTTTTGGTTATGGCGTCGGATAAACGTCTTGGTTTCCGAATTGCCCACGAGCTGGACCGGGTGAGCAACCCGTGTGCTGCCCACCCGGCTCGAATCGGCGTGACGTCGGATGCTGTCGGCCGTGGATCGGAAAGGTCTCGGTGATCGCCAGGTCCGTCGCTCGGCGCTCAGCCGACCTGGCCTTCGATCCGCAGGTCCTTCCACACCACCCGTAGGCTGCCGGTGGACGAACTGGTCGTCACGACAATCTGCATCGTCTCGGTGCCCGCGATATCCGAGAGATCCACATTGATCGCCACAGGTCTACCGGTGGTGACGGAGACCCAGACCTCCGGAAGTCGCTGATGGATTCGGCTGTTGGCCTGGGGTTTTCGTGACCTGATCGTTCCCGAAAATAGCTGAGATCTGGCCTGGTTTCCGGTAGTGTCGGTGCGTGTCCTCGACGACGACCCAACCGGTG
>JBBSQN010000233.1:0-4994 GCA_038257875.1 Mycobacteriales bacterium | reverse complement strand
TCATGGGGGTGTTCCTGCGGTGGGTTGGCTTCGGGGGCGTCTTGACGGTGTGCAGGACTGTGTCGAGACCTGTGTCGAGCACTGGGGGAAGGAGGGTTCGTGGCTGGGGTGTCGGTCTCGGTGAGAGGAGCTTGGTCGGCGAAACCTTCGTTCTCGAGGACGTCGGTGATGTCGACGATCTGTCCGCGGTCGATTGCGACAAGCCGCATCCAGTCGTGGGCCAGCAGGTTCAGGACGCCGGGACTTTGGCGTACGGCATGGGCTAGGAGGGTGGGGTCGGCGTCGATGATCACGAGGTGTCGCGATGGGATGTGTCGTGGGTGGGAACCGAGGTCGGGGCGGGTGCCGGGGTCGTGGGCGAACAGGGCCTGCCAGGGCAATCCGGTGCGGAGGTCGCCGTGAGCTCCGGTGAGGACTCCGATGTCGCCGAGGACGTTGTGGGTGGTCTTGTCGCCGGCTCCGAGGGTGGTGGGGGCGACAGAGGAGAACCAGTACTGCGAGGCGATCCACTGGCTGACGATGACCGGTGCGTTCAGGATCGCGACCAGAATGGTCCCCTCGGGGTCGTGGTGGCGGTCGTAGGAGTGCAGAAATGTGCGCCCGGACAGGTCGAGGCCGTGGGTGAGGTGTCGTGGACCGATGATGATGGCCGCGCACCCGGCGAGCCCCCACTCGGGCATCGGCTCGGACCAGTCGGTGGCCCGTACGGACAGGCTTGCACCGCTGGCCCGGCGAACCAGTGAGGAGGAAAGACCGTGGGTGGGAAGCGCTGGCTGGCGCTCCGCTGCGGTGAGCCGCTGCGCTGCGGCGAGAGCTGGTGCCACAAGTCGGGCGGCGCAAGCGTCGGCCGGTGAGGTGGTGTGGAGGGTGACCTGGTCGGTGGTGGTGTCGTGCAGCGCGGCCAGCACCCGGGTGCCCTGCGGGATGCGGATTCCCCTCTGCGCGAGTTCGGTGCGCACGTCGGGGTCGTTGAGGACCTGGGCCATGGCCTGGGCGTTGATCAGGCCGGGGTTGCCGCCGCAGGCGCCGCAGTCATAGGCGGTGGCGTAGGCGTTGTTCTCGGTGGTAGAGCCGTGTCCTGCCAGGACCAGAACGGCTGCGAACCTCTCGGTCAGGCCGATGGTGCGCAGCATCGCCTCAGCGGCATCGGCACACTCGCCGGTGGTGAGCAGGCGGTCGGGGTCGGCCAGGTCACGCAGCTCGATCGGTGCGGGGTCGACCTCGCCGCCCACGGGTCGGTCGACGGCGGGTCGGTCGACGGCGGGGCGGTCGAGGACGGAGCGGTCGAGGGCTGGGCGCTTGAGGACGGAGCGGCCGGGGACGGGGCGTTCGAGAACGGAGCGCTCGAGGATGTGTCGCCAGGTCCGGGGGGCGAGGGTGGCGGTAAGCGCGGCCGCGAAGGCGGCGAGGCCGCTGGCCTCGGCGACGGCGAAGGACAGGCCCGGTCGGGCGGCCACGCGGGTCGCGGCCCGGGTCATCGCGGGCAGCGTCCGGAGCGGGGTGTGGGGCAGTTTGATCTCGAGGGTGGGGGTGACGATGACCGGGCACTGGTCGAAGGAGACGCCACCGGGGTGGGTGGCGCGGCCGGTGAGGCCGAAGAATCCCGCGAAGCCGAAGGTCTGATGGTTCCCGGTCGATTCCAGGTGGCGTCGGATTCGTTCGGAGCGGACGTCGATGCACCACACGGACTGGCTCATCAGGTCGCCGTCGACCGTGCCAGACGGGGTGGTGTCACAAGGCGCAGCGTCAGCCTGCTCAATGACTGCCCCGGCGGCGGGGGTGTGGGACTGGCGCTCGGCGAGCGGACGACACAGCTGGTCCTGGGTGGAGTGGTCGAGCGCGTCGAGCCAAATCTTCTGCAGTACCTGAAAGCTCATCGGACCCTCGATGGGTGCGTTGTCCACCACCGGGGCGGCAGGGAGCGGACCGCCGTGCAGGACGGTGAGTGCCAGCCGGAGTGCGACCAGCTCGACCAACGGGCTGACGCTGCCGCTGCGTCGGGCACGCCACTGGGCGTGGCCGACCCAGCCGGGTCCGGCTGCGAGCGCGGCGGTGACAGTCTCGAAGAGGTCAGCCACCGGGTGGGCGGCCCGGTCGAGGAGGTCCAGGATCGCGTCCGCCGGATCCTCCGGCAGCGATCTCGCGAAGACGTCGGCATCGCGTCTGCCGGTGACGAGGCGGTAGATCGGGTGCTCGGCGGAGCGTTTCCACAGCTGCCAGGGGCCGTGGAGATCCGCGGCCCGGTCCTCGGTGCGGTGCCAGGCTCGTGCCGACCACACGTGGGCGTGGGCAAGGACGCGGTCAGTGGCCGCGCTCTGGTTAAGGCCACCGGGCACAGGCAGCGTGCCGTCGCTGTGGTCGGCGTGGTTGCGGATCTCGCGGGTCAGGTCCACCAGCCCCGCGACGCCTCGTGGTCCTCCGCCGACGTCATAGTGGTCCATGGCCTGCGCCAGTGTGTCGTCGCTGATCAGTCCTTGGTCGTAGAGGTCGAGGAACCAGGCGAACGAAGGACGCAACGGGGCCCGGTGGAACCGTTCGGCCAGGAACAGGGCGGTGTCGAAGGGCAGGATCTCCAAGCCCGCGAGCGGGTTGACCGCGACGGTGGCGCGCAGCGGCCAGGCAGGACCCATCAGCTTCGCGGCCATCTCAACCGTCTCACGCACCACGACCACCTCGCGGCCATCACCGAGATCGCGGTCACCACGGGCACCACGGGCACCACGGGCACCACGGGCACCACAGGCATCGCGGGCATCGCGGTCAACGAGGTCGGCACGGTCGGCAGGGTGGGGGATGTTCCTCGGGCGCGGGCTGGCCACGAGCCCGACAGGCTCCCGCTGCGCTGGCGCTGGCTCTGGCGCTGGCGCTGGCATTCGCGCTGACGCTGCCGATCGCCGGTTCGAGCAGTCGGTGAGCCGGTTGCGCGGTGGCAGTGAGGTCGCGGAGATCAGGGTGGCGATGGGGTGGCGGCTGCCGGGTTGCAGCCGGATCCCTCTCCAGCCGAGCAGGGCCACCGCTACCACCGAAGCGACGGCTAGGGCGATGCCCCAGTCGTTGACCGGATGCGCCAGACCCGCGCGGGCGGCGATCTGCTGCTCCCAGACAAGAGCCCCGACCAGGTAGGCGACGATGACCAGGCCGCCGCACAGCGCTACGGCCGACCGGAGCAGGGAACGGGTGCGCTCCAGCGCCGCGGCCTCGGTCGCGACAGCCACGGCCACCAGGATCGCGATGCCGAGCAGCAGGACGTGGACCGGAGAGACCGTCACCTCGCCCCACCAACCACGCAGACTCAGCGACGTGAGCACCGACACGGGTGCCAATGCCAGGGTGAAGGGCACCAGGTACGTGGGCCACGTCTGGGTCCAGACGAGACCGGGCCGCGGGGTCTCGCGGCGCGCGCGCACCACCGCTCCGCCGGCTCGCAGGAACAGCCAGGCCTTCCACGCTCCGTGTCCCATCAGGTGCAACAGCGCCGCGGCGGGAGCGCCGAGCCCGACCTGGAGGGCCATCCAGCCCATTTGCGCCGAGGTCGAGGCGGCCAGGCGTCCCTTCACGTCCGGTCGTACCCGCTGTTCCAGTGAGCACCACACCACGGTTGTCAGACCGAGAATCACCAGAACCAGCAGAACCGCCGGCTGCGCGGACAGCAGGTCCCACTGCAGCACCGCGACCACTCCGGTGGCGTTGACGACCCCGGCATGCAGCAGCGCCGAGACCGGCGAGGGCGCCTCCGCGGTCTCCGGGAGCCACCGGTGAAACGGAGCCAACGCCGAGCGGAGCACCCCGCCCGCGACCAGCAGCACTGCCACCAGGGTCGCCGAGGTCGAAGACAACGCTGCTTCGGTGTCCGTGCCGTCTAGGGCCAGCCCGGCCACGGCGGCCACCAGCACCGCCGACCACATCAGGGCACTGGAGATCCCCATCGTTGACTGGACCCGCCGGGCGGCCCCCCGCGCATTGGCGGTGCCCGTGTGGGATACCAGCAACCCCAACAGCACCCCGGTGGCCGTCCACGCCACCGCGAGCATGAGCAGGTTGCCGGCCGACACCAGCACCAGCAGCGAGACCGTCATGCCCGCGAACAACGCCGAGAAACGACCTAGTCGCCGTTGGCCCCGCAGGTTGGTCGAGCTGTAGCGGGCCAGCAGCCACGTCAGCGCGGAGATGTAGGTCACCAGGATCAGGTTCACCAACCCGAACTCGACGCGCAGCGGACCCAGCCCCAGGGCCGGCGCCCCGCCGTCGAGCAGCCGGTAGATGACGCCGACCAGCGAGGCAACAACAACAGCGGACAGCAGGAACCGGAGGGCACGCAGCATCGTCATAGGCAACACAATACCGGCATTACAGTGCCGCAGTTGATGTTGTGAGGAACACCACGCCGTGACGTTAGGGTGCTGTGCGTGACAGCAAGTGAGCGTTCCTGGACCTTCTTGAGCAATCACGGTCACGTCCTGGTGCTCGTGGCACGTGAGCCCGGCATCTTGGTGAGCGAGCTGAGTCACCGGGTTGGGATCACCGAGCGCGCCGCCCGCAGCATCCTGCGCGACCTCGAGGACGCCGGATACCTCACCCGCACCAAAGTAGGTCGACGCAACCGATACCAGGTACATCCTGAGGGCCCCCTGCGGCACCCCGAAGAGTCCACCGCCATGGTCAGCGACCTCCTCGCCATCTTTCCCGCCTAGCCCACGGCGAAGGTGCTCGCCTCGATGCGGACTTGCGGCTCAGGCGGGCCGCGGTCCAGCAGAGGCCACCGGTAGGCGGTCCCCGGTGCGTCACGAGTGGCGCAACAAACAAGCCGTGCCACACAGGTCGAGTGAGGACCCCCGGGCCACAGGCCGATCGGTCACTGGCACGCTGTGAGTGTTGGGACCGGTTGACCTGAGGTCGACTGGCAGGGTGAGATCGCTGGCCTGCTGCCGTGGTCGTGGCTCCTGGCACGCTTGACCCCTACTGCCTGGGGTGTCTTTGCGGAGACCTGTCCGATC
>JBBSQN010000232.1:0-5005 GCA_038257875.1 Mycobacteriales bacterium | reverse complement strand
TGCTGCTTGGCGACATCGACGGTGACGGGGTCGCCGATCTGGTCTACGTGGACGCCGGGCGCGTGCTGCTGTGGGGCAACCACACCGGCAACGCCTGGTCGCCTGGGCCGATCGTGATCGCCGGCACGCCCAGTGTCGTGAACGCCGACGACGTGCGGCTCACTGACCTCTACGGCACCGGCATGGCCGGGCTGGTCTGGAGCCGGGCCGCCGGCGTCAACGGCGAGCCGTTCCTGCGCTTCCTGGACTTCACCGGCGGCATGAAGCCCCACCTGCTGGACGCGATGGACAACCATCTCGGCGCGGTGACCAGCGTCAGCTACCGGTCCTCGACGTCCTACTGCCTGGCGGATCAGGCGAACCCGGCGACCCGGTGGCGCACGCCGCTGCCGATCCCTGTGCACGTGGTGGCTCGCACAGAGGTGAACGACCGGATCTCCTCGGGGCGCCTGGTCACCGAGTACCGGTACCACCACGGCTACTGGGACGGCGCGGAGCGGGAGTTCCGCGGCTTCGCCAGGGTTGAGCACCTCGACGCCGAGACCTTCCGGGACGGCGCGGTGCACCACTCGCCGCCGACGCTGACCAAGATCTGGTTCCACCCCGGTCCGGTCGCCTCGGGCGAGGCGCAGGACTGGACCGAGCTGGACCTCACCCACGAGTACTGGCCGCAGGACCCACCGCAACTTGCGCGATCGACCGAGACCACCGGGCTGCTGGCGTCGCTGCCGGCAGGAGCCCGCCGCGACGCCCTGCGCGCGCTGCGCGGGCAGGTGCTGCGGACCGAGCTGTACGCCCTCGACGGAACCGATCGCGCGGATCGCCCATACACCGTGACCGAGTCGATCGCCGGAGTCCGGGTGGAGGCGGACCGGGTGTACTTCCCGTTCCCGGTGGCGCAGCGCACCACGCAGTGGGAGCGCGGCACCGATCCGATGACGCAGTACACCTTCACCGCCGACCAGGACAGGTACGGCTTTCCCACCGCGGAGCTCGCGGTCTCCGTGCCCCGGGGTCGCAACCCCGAGGCGGCTTCAACCACGCCGTCCTCCCCGTACCTGGCCACGGTCACCACCACGCAGTACGCACGGCACGACGACGAGGCCCGCTACGTGGTGGACCGTGCCTGCCGGGCCACCATCCGCGAGGTGTTCAATGACGGGACCCTGCCGGTTCCTGAGTTGCGCGACGTCGTCTTCGCGGGGGCGCCGTCGAGCACCGCCGTGTCGTTGCGGGTCGTGGCCCATGCACGGACGTTCTACGACGGCGACGCCTTCACCGGCCTGCCTCTGGGTGAACTCGGCGATCACGGCCTGCCGGTGCGGGCCGAGAGGCTCGCGTTCACCGACGCCTTCATCGATGAGTTGTTCGACCCTACCGATCCGGCCACGGTGAGCCCGCGCCCGGTGTTCCTGGATCCCGCCGGCCCGACGTGGACCAACGAGTATCCGCCGGAGTTCCGCGCGTCACTGCCCCATCTGGCCGGCTACCGCCACTACGCCGACTCCGAGATCCCGGGCTCGCCGGGCGGCTACTACGTGGTCGAATCCCGGCACCGGTACGACGTCCACGACCCCACCCGCAGGGGACGCGGGCTCACCCTGGCGTCGCTCGACCCGCTAGGCTCGCCGTCCCGGATCGAGTACGACGAGCACGACCTCCTGCCGGTACACCTCGAGGACGCCGCGGGTCTGACCACGACCGCCAGCTACGACCTTCGGCTCCTACATCCGGTCGAGGTGGTCGACGTCAACGGCAACACCCGCGCCGTGACCTATTCGCCGGCCGGGCTGGTCACCGCGCAGTTCGTCCGCGGCAAGGGCGGCGAGGGCGATCGGGACCTGCCTGGCGTGCGGCTCGACTACGACCTGACCGCCTTCAGCGAACGCGGCCGCCCGGTCTCGGTGCGATCCACCCGCCGCGCGCATCACGACACCGACACCGGCGTCCCCCACGGGGAGCGCGACGACGTCCTGGTCTCGGTGGAGTACTGCGACGGGTTCGGCCGGGTGCTGCAGACTCGCACCCAGGCCGAGGACACCCTGTTCGGCGACACCGCGTTCGGCGGGCAGGTGATTCTGGCCGACCTAAGCCTGCCCGGTGACGAGACGTCGGGACGCGCTCGACTCCCTGGGGAGCCGGACCACGTGATTGTCAGCGGCTGGCAGACGTTCGACAACAAGGGTCGGGTGGTGGAGCAGTACGAGCCGTTCTACTCGGTCGGGTTCGAGTACGCGCCGCCGGGCGACATTCAGTTCGGCCAGAAGGCGACGATCTTCTACGATCCGCGCGGCCACGCCGTGCGCACCATGAACCCCGACGGCAGCGAGCAGCTGGTCGTCCTCGGAGTGCCGGTCGACCTCGCGGATCGGGACGTCTATGCGCCGACGCCGTGGGAGTCGTTCAGCTACGACGCGAACGACAACGCCGGGCGTACCCATCCGGCTGAGGCGACCGCGTACTCCGGCCACTGGAACACCCCGGCCAGTGCCGGGGTGGATGCCCTGGGCCGGACCGTGGTGGCCACGGTCCGCAACGGTCCGGACCCCGCGGACTGGTTCATCACCGGCTCGACGTACGACATCCAGGGCAATCTGGTAGGGATCAGCGACGCGCTTGACCGTCCCGCGTTCACCTACCGCTTCGACCTGCTCCACCGCCGGTGGCGGATGGACAGCATCGATGCGGGTCGCCGCGACACCGTGCCGGACGCGATCGGCAACCCGATCGAGGAACGCGACGCGAAGGGATCCCTCACGCTCGGCAGCGCCGACCGCATGCACCGGCCGGCGCGGGTGTGGGCCCGGGACGACGCGACCTCCCCGATCACACTGCGCCAGCGCGTCGAGTACGGCGACGCCGGGGACCCGGACCAGCCGGCGGGTGAGCGAGCGGCGGCCCTTGCGCGGAACCTGCTCGGCCGGGCAGTCGTGCACTATGACGAGGCCGGGTTGGAGTCCGTGTTCGCGGTCGACTTCAAGGGCAATCCGCTGGACGCCGCCCGCCGCGTGATCGCCGACGCTCCGCTGCTGGCGACCTACGTCCGCGCGGCCGCCGAGGGCTGGCGGGTGCAGCCTCTGCGGGTCGACTGGGACCAGGATCCCGGCCAATGGCTAAACCCCGCCGAGTACCGCACGACCACCTCCTACGACGCGCTCAACCGGGTCACCCGACAGCTCCTGCCCGCCGACGTTACTGGTCACCGTGAGCCGGTCGACCCGGTCTACAACCGCGCAGGCGGGCTGGCACAGGTCTGGCTCGACGGCACCCTCCAGGTGCAGCGAATCGCCTACGACGCCAAGGGCCAGCGCACGCTGATCGCCTACGGCAACGGGCTGATGACCCGGTACGCCCACGATCCGCGCACGTTCCGGCTGACTCGGCTGCGCACCGAGGGCTACACCCTGGCCGGCGACACCTACCGGCCGCGTGGCCCGGTCCTGCAGGACTACGGATATGGCTACGATCTCGTCGGGAACCACCTCACGCTGCGGGACCGCACGCCCGGCAGCGGCATCCCCGGTACCCCGGCCGGGGCCGACGCCCTGGACCGGGCCTTCGGCTACGACCCGGCCTACCGTCTGCTGTCGGCCACCGGCCGCGAGTGCGCGGTACCGCCGGCGGGACCGCCGTGGACCGACGTCCCCCGCTGCAGCGACGTCACGCAGGCCCGTAGCTACATCGAGACCTACACCTACGACCGCGTGGGCAACCTGCTGCGGCTCGGCCACGACGGCGGCTCCGCCGGAGGGTTCGTCCGCGAGTTCACCATCGCCGGCGACAGCAACCGGCTGCGGCGGATGACGACGAGCGGTACGCCGTTCGACTACGAGTTCGACGCCAACGGCAACCTGATCGCGGAGACCACGTCCCGACACTTCGCCTGGAACCACGCCGACCGGCTGGCAACGTTCGCCACCCAGACCGCCGGTGCAGAGCCCTCCGTCCACGCCCACTACCTCTACGACGCCTCCGGCGAGCGGGTGACCAAGCTGGTCCGCAGCCAAGGCGGTGGGCTCGAGGTGACGCACTTTCTCGGCGGCGTCGAGCATCGCCGGTGGGGCGGGCCCACGACTGGCGAGAACACGCTCGTGCACGTCATGGACGACCATTCCCGGATCGCCCTGGTCCGCGTCGGTCCCGCCGCGCCCGGTGACGGCGGCCCCGCCGTCCAGTTCCACCTGGGTGACCACCTGGGCAGCAGCACAGTGATCGCCGACGAGACCGGCGTGCTCACCAACCGCGAGGAGTTCACCCCCTACGGCGGGACCAGCTTCGGCAGCTACGCCCGCAAGCGCTACCGCTTCACCGGCAAGGAACGCGACGAGGAGAGTGGGCTCAATTACCACGCGGCTCGATACTTCAGCTCCGCGACTGCTCGATGGCTCTCCTGCGATCCGGCCGGTAGCGCCGAGAGTGTCAACCTGTACGGCTACGAACGCGGCAATCCCATGACGCTGCTCGATCCCACCGGGAAGAGCTCTGAGAGCCAGGCGGCCCTGTTCCGGGTTATCGACGTCGACCGCAACAACCGACTGGATTCCACCGAGTTGGTCACCGCGTGCGTGACCGAGAAGGCCATGACGGACCTGCTGCTAGATGTCAGCGCCCCGGACCGATACACAGCGGATGGATACGCGGCGCGCGATGCATTGCTGGAGCCCTTCAATCGCAGCAATGAGAAGCAACTGCGCCTCTATTCCGACTCGCCGTCGCCCATGACGATGGAGCAGCACCGCGCCTTCGTCGAGGACGCGGAATCGGCCCGCCAACAGGCGCGCCTCCTTGGATTCGACGCCTGGGTCAACCTGGTGGCGAGTATGGGTCTGCCGGGCACCGGAGGCGGGTCAGCCAAGGGAGTCAGCCTAGTGTCGCGTGTCGCTAGTCCTTAGACGGTTCGTGATGCGGGACAATGGTGTATGTCGGTTGCTGCGGCGTTGGTGCTGCGTCCCGGGGACGCCTCGGAGTTGACCTCGTTGGTCCGGTCCTCGTCGGCCCCGGCCGG
>JBBSQN010000231.1:0-5213 GCA_038257875.1 Mycobacteriales bacterium | reverse complement strand
GAACGGCTCCCCGAACACGCCGAGGCCATGATCAAGTGGTCCATGATCGGACTCATGACCCGCCGACTCGCACCCGCCCCTGGCCGCCGAGCCTGGCAGCCAGCTGCGGCCTCGTAGCCGCTTTCCCAACACGTTCTTAGCCCTCGATCTTTCATCGCGTGCCGCTGCGACTGTTTCCTCCGTGCTGGTCGGTGCTGGAGGGTGATTCTGGCATCGGTCGTGGGGCCAGCGTGCCTGCACGGCCGGGCCGTCCCAGCCGGTGCCGGTGTGGTGGTGCGCGTGGTTGGCCAGGGTCTCCAGCGCCTGCGCCACCGCGGCCGGTATCGGGTCGTCCCGTGCTGCTCTGCCAGGTAGTCCAGCACGAGGTTGACGGCCCGGGCCCGCTGCGGGGTCATCGTGTCCGCGGACGGCGGGCCGCTTCGCCGCCGGCGGGGCCGCCGCGGGCACCGGACCAACCCCCGCTTCGGGCTTTCGCGGGGAGCAACGAAGGGACCGCCCGGCATGCCGGGCGGTTTTCAGGACTGTGTCCGGGCGCTGCGCGCCGGTCCTTGGCGTGTGTCAAGGCAACCCTTGGCGCGCGTCAAGGGCTGCTGTTAGTCTGTGCCGGCCACCGACCGTGTCCAGGCCGAACACGAGCTCGCGCAGCGGCCGACTCGTACCCCCGGCATTGCTTGCAGCGCAGCACGTCGGGCAGGATCTCGACGTCGAGCGACAGGATCGTGCAGTAGTTGCCGGGCCGTTGTCCAGCGAACTTCTCGCGTGTGGTCGTCATGTTCACGGCGCGTTCACCCAGCCGGTCAGGCGCAGCGGGCCGCCGAGCCCGGCACGCCGGGCGCGGTTTTCAGGACTTGTCCGAGCGCTGCGCGCTCGTTCTTGACGCACGCCAAGGGCTGCTGTCGGTGGCGGCGTCCGCCCCGCCCCCCCGGCCTGCTCGCGTACCAGTGCCTCTCCCGCTCCCGCAGGCGGATCTGCTCGTTCTCGCGCCGGCGCGCGCTCACCCAGAGAACCGCACCGGCGCAACCGAGGGCGGCCGGGAACATGAGGGAACCCGATGCCGACCACGACGCTGACCGCGCTCTCCCCGTGGAACAGCGGCTCGCGTCAGCAGGTGGCAGTCGTTGAGGAAGAGACAGCGAAGGCCGGGCGCCAGACCGTGGCCGATCTCGCCCGGTTCGCCCGCTCGGACGCGGGGGTCGACCGCACGCCGCGTGCGACTGACCGAGCGGCGTGTCACCCGCCGACGGTCGCGGCAGCCGCTCCGGCTAGCGAACTCGGGCGGAGTCGTAGCGATCGTCTACCTGTTGCGCCGGACGCCGCATCGGCTAGCAGGTTGGCTGCGCGTGCCTCGACCTCGGCGAGGACGGCCGGCAGGTTGGCCGAGACCTCCAGGTGCTCGGCGAGGGCGGTGAGCAGGTGCCGGGCGGCGCGGACCGCGTCGTCGGTGAACGCCTGCGGCAAACGGGCGGCCAGAGCGGCGTAGAGCCCGGCGGCCTCCCGATCCGCACCCAGGGCGTCCGGCGAACCGTGCCGCCTCGGTCAACACGACTCCCAGTGTCACCAACGCCGGGCGGACGCGTTCGCCTCCGACCTCGGGCCGCGGCCAGCGCGTCTTCCCGGCGGCCCAGGTCGCCGAGCCGGACGGAGAGGTTGTTCAACGCGCTGCCGGTAGATGGTCGCGACACCGACCGGGCGAGTTGATCAAGTTGCCGGTCGGTGGCGGTGCCGTCCGCGGACTGGGTGAGACTTTCGCCCCGGACCTGCAAATCGGCGTCGGCAACCTGACGCTGCCGATCACGGTCCCCGGACTCAGACCTTGCGGGGATGCCTGCGGTAGTAGTCGCGCCAGATGAGCCGATGCGCCGGCACCAACCTCGGGATCTCGCGCACCCCTGGGATCAGGGGGAGGAACATCAGGACCAGGGTGAGCACCATCATCAGCGCCCAGACCTGGGCGTCGGCGTTGTCAGAGGTGGAGAACGGCTTGACCTGGTACCAGAACGTGTAGAGCCACATCCACGGCTGTCCGGGGTAGTTGCCGGTCTCGTTCATCATCCCCCACTGGTCTCCGCCGAGCTTCTGAGCGACCGCACGGTCCTCCAGGAAGGCGCCGTCCGAGAGCAGCAGCAGGCTTCGGGTGGGGTCGGTGCCGTAGAAGTCCCCGGAGGCACTGAGGTCGCCTTCCAGGCCGCCGGAGAGGGCGACGTTCAGGAAGCCGGCGGCCAGCTGGGGCACGGGTCCGTAGTCACCGCTGGCGACCTCGGCGGGGTCGCCGCCCGGAGCCTTCGCCAGCGCGTCGGCGTAGGCGTTGGACCACGCGGACTGCTGGTCGGGCGTGGCGGAACTCCACCGGCCGAGAGCCGCGGTGAGCTGGGCGTCGCCCGACTGCCCCTCCAGGGGCTGGAGGACCAGGTCCGCGGAGTTGACCGGGATCCGGACCCCGCCCCACTTCTGCAGCGGTATCCCCAGCACGTTCTGCCCCGGCCCCGCACTGTTGTAGGGCGGGCCGTAGGTCGCGCTGGTAGTCGTCCCGGCGAGCTCGCCGGTCGCCGTGGCAACCACGTCGGCAGCGTCGGCCTTGGCCCAGCTCCGCATCGTGATGGCGTTCTCATCCGGCGAGGAGAAGACCGCCGCCAGCACGGTCGTCAGCAGCGCGATCACCGCTAAGGCGACCACGAACTCCTTGACCAGGTCGTAGGGACGCCTGGCGAACGAGTGTGAGTCGGGGATGTCCGTGCGTGGACTGAGGGAAGCCATCTCAGTCACCCTGCTCCGCATCGATGGGGGGGACGACGCCGTGGCGCCG
Source organism: Mycobacteriales bacterium (assembly GCA_038257875.1). GTDB lineage: Bacteria > Actinomycetota > Actinomycetes > Mycobacteriales > Pseudonocardiaceae > Pseudonocardia. Next base: position 2,410 of record JBBSQN010000231.1, on the reverse strand, counting down.
GACCAGCACGATGTGCAGGACGGTGATCGCGCCCACCACCAGGGGCAGCAGGACCACGTGCCACAGCAGCATCTGGCCGGGGTTGAGCACGTTGAACCAGGCGCCCACGCCGACCGAGTTGATGCCGTCCTTGGCCTGGGTGCTGATCCATTGGGAGTCGAAGTTCGACTGGGACAGGTAGCCGGTGAACGCGGTACCGATGGAGGCCACGAACGCGACGACACCGGTGATCCAGGTCATCGTCCTCCGGCCCCGCCAGGCGGCCATCCAGAACTTGCCCCACAGATGGATCACCATGCAGGCGAAGAACAGCTCGACGCTCCACAGGTGCATGGAGTTCACGAAGTGACCCAGGGTGGACACGTGCCACCACGCGACCCCGCCGATCGTCAGCACGACTCCTGAGCCCACCACCACGACGAGGCCGGCCAGGGTCAGGACGCCGAAGACGTAGATCCACGACGCGACGTACTCCGGCTGGTGGTCCGGGAGGGCTTCGCCGGGCGGCACCAGACCGGTGATCCGGTCCCTGAGGCGCACCGTCCAACTGCTCGACCGCGTCGGCGGGCTCAGCTGGGCCGTCATCGTCGGCCGCCGTCGCCTGCATCCACCGGCCCCCCGGGTGGGTCGCGGGGCGGCGGGTCGGCGTGCACGTCGACGTGGCGTCCCCCGCCCATGGGCACGAGGATGGCGAGTACGAAGACCACGATCATGATCAGGATGATCGACAGGTTGGTGAGGCTGATGCTGATGACTCCCCATTGCACGTAGTGGCCGGGTTCGGCGGGTGTCCCAGCGGACACAACGGACATGAGTGCCATGCCTGTGACCTTCTCGGTGGCGGCCGTCACGATGGCGTCCGGACTGCCTGCAGTGTCCGCCGCCGGGGTGTCCGGAGCCAAGGCCGAAGGGCCTGCAGTAGACCCCCCGGGCCGGGGCCCAGGCGCTGCGCGCCTGGCAGCGAAGGGCTCGCCCGGCACGCCGGGCGCTTTTCAGGGACTGCACGGAGCGATGTGCGCCCGTGCTTGGCGTGCGTCAAGGCAGCCCTTGACGCACGTCAAGGGCGCTGTTAGTCTGTGGGGCATGACAGGGCAGCAGGCGGACCGGCGGCGCACCATCCGGGTGGAGGTCGACGCCGGCGACCTGTGGGCGGATCTCGAGCTGGTCCCGCTGCGGGCGGAGATCCCGGGCGCAGCGGCCACGTACGCCGTGGAGGTCGTCGAGCACACCGACGGGTTCCGCTTCGCCGACCGCGTGATCGGGGCGGTGCTGCGCGAGCGCGGCGGGCGCTGGTCCTGGCTGGCCTGGCGCAACAACCGCCGTGAGGACGGGGTGCAGTCCCGCTCGTCCGCCGCGACCAGCCGGCACGAGGCCCTCGCCCAGCTGCTGTGGGCCCGGCCATGACCGGCTGGCGCATCGCCGACCAGCGAGGGAACCGGGTGCCGGCCACCGGCCGCGGCCTGCTCCCCCGCCCCACCACCGTGCACGTGCACGCCTGCCCCGGCGAGGACTGAGATGGCCCACACCAGCCGGAGCCGGCCCCGCCCGGCCGCCGCCGCCGAGCCGGCCACACCCGACCAGAAGGCCACACCCGGCCGGAAGGCGACACCCGACCGGAAGTCCGGGCGGAAGGCCGCTGCCGGCCGGAAGGGCCCCGAAGCGCCCAGCCCGGCCCGCGGCGGCCGCCGCAGGCGCTCCGGCGGGCCCGCCGCGGCGCCCACACCAGCAACCCCGCCACCGGCCAGCGTGCGCTACGCGGCCACCGTGGAGGTGCCGCTGGCCACCGTGGCCACCGGCGAACAGGCTGACGCCGCGTTCGAGGCCCTGCGCCGCGCCCACGGCGCGGTGTCGACCGACCTGGCCAAGCCGTCGATCACGCTGACCTTCGACGTGACCGCCGCCGACGCCCGCCAGGCCGCCCAACGCGCCGACACCACCGCGGGGCACGCGCTACGCGCGGCCGGGCTGGGCGCGGCCGGGCCCACACTGGCACTCGCCGTGCTCACCGCCGCCGAACAAGAACGCGCCAACGCCGCCCCGCTGCAACTGCTCGGCGTCTCCGAGATCGCCGCCCTGCTCCAGGTGTCCCGCCAACGCGTCGACCAGCTCCGCGCCCGCCCCGACTTCCCCACCCCCGCCGCCCGCCTCAAAGCCGGACCCATCTGGACCACCGACGCCCTCACCGACTTCCTCACCACCAGGACCACCCGCCGCCCCCTCACGAGCCCCCGATGAGTGGCACCTGGTCCGCCCCGCCAGGCGCCCCAAACACTGAGGTTTTCTCACCGGACTGGCCGCTGAAGGTGGAGTAGGACGAGAGCGGCGGCGGTGATGGCGCCGATTCTCCACGGGTCGAGGGTGACGCGTTCGAGCGCTTTCCAGCTGCGTTTGAGCAGCGCGTTGGCCCGTT
>JBBSQN010000230.1:0-5292 GCA_038257875.1 Mycobacteriales bacterium | reverse complement strand
GGCCAGCAGGCCAACCAACCGCTCACACGCGGTTCACACACCGTGCCCGGCCCGCCCGGTCACGGTCTAGATCCCGCTCCGACCGGAGCCCCGCACCACGAGCACACACGCCTCGTCGGGATGGGGCGAAGCCCGGCTAGGCATCAGCGCAATTGCGCGCCGCAGTGGGATTATGCGACGGGCAGTCAGGCCCTTGGGACGCCGACGTCGCTGCACGGTCACATCAAGCCGACCTTCTGCAGGGGCGGCACCAGCTCTGGAGCGTCCAGGACGTGCCCGTGCTCGAGGCTCTTGATGGACAAGACACCCTTCACCGTGCGGTCCGCGTGAAACGTGGAGAAGGTACTGCAGCGGGGGCAGTCGCGGCCAACGAGGAACGGCCGGAGCAGGTGCGCACAGGTGGCCGAAGAGCTGCAAGACCTGCGGGCGATGCTTGCTCAGGCAGCCTTCCTCACCGACCTGCCGCTTCTGCACTTGGCACGAGTCGAACTCGACACCCTCGCGGGCACGACCTCCGTGACCTACCGGCGACTGATGGGCGACCATCCGGTAGTGCCGTACAAGTCGATGACCGTGACTCGGTCCGATCTGGAGACTGACAGCCTGTACGTCATGGACTCCCGCGGTGGCCTGCGACAAACTGATCGTGTGTGGCGCGCCGCAAGTGGGCCTGGCCCAGCCGTCGCTCGGTGAGACGGCGGCGTACGTCGGTCACGTTGTCGGTCAACAGCTGGCGCAACTCGCCGAGCGGCTGGTCGTCGGGCAGCCTGGCGATGGCCTTGCTGGTAGCCACCTCGTCCATGACGGCAACCCAGTCGCCTAGCCCAGGCCCTGAGGACCCGGAGTCCAACTTCTGACGGATGGACGTGGTGGCGCCGAGACTCAGCCCGGCGGTGCGTGCCATGACGTGGGCGAGCATGGATGCATAGCAGAGCAGCACCTCGAACGTCTCGAGGCCCACGGCTTCGTGGCTCGCACATTGCCAGCACCGGCCGAGAGCCTCAGCAGCCTCGCGAACTCCTCTTGTAGGACCTGGGACTGTCTTGGAGCGGTCGGCGGCGCTGGTCTCGCGTGTGTCTGCCGACGCATCCGCGCGTCTCCGACCACCGAGGAATGATGGCCCGCCGTCAGTCGTCCATCGCCTCGATCCCGAGCTCAGCCAGCTCGGCCATGCGCTCGTGCATGTGCTGGATTCTCTCTGGCGGAGGCCGCTTCCAGTCGATGATCTCCTCGACGACCCTCACTGGATCGGTCGTGCGGTACGACCGGGTCGGGTTGCCGGGGAAGCGCTTGTCGGTGACGTTCGGGTCGTCCTCGATCGTGCCGAGTGGCTCGACGCGGAAGACTCGTCCGGGTCCCTCGCCGCGAGCGAGCTCGGCCGCCAGTGGCGCACCCTCGCGTGTGGCCGTCAGGTAGATGTGCTTGGCCCGACGCCCGGAACCGTAGTTCGAGCGCCAGCCCGATGTCAGCAGGTCACCGGGACGCAAGTCCGCTTTGGTGCCGTGGAAGAACGGCCCGGGGTCGTCGACCACGCGCGGCATGGGAGGTGGATCCCGAAGCAAGCTGTCCAGCCGTTGCATGAGTACCGCGACGCGGCCGCGCCCCTTCGGCGCCCGCGGATAGCGGGTCAGCACGTCTAGGACGAGCGGCGTGGCTCGCTTGGCGGCGGCGGTGATCACATACTCGGCGACCACCGGGTCATCGCCCCGTGCCAGCTCGGCCGCCCGCGCGGCGTGGGCACCCGCTCCCAGGATGTGGCGCACCTGTGTCGCCTTCGCCAGGGGATGCAGGTAGGCCGCTGCGGCGGCATCGGCAGCAGCGCTCGCTGCGTGCTGGGCGGCTTGGGTCGTAGCGTCCCTGGCTGCGCGGTGGGCGTCGGCGGCGGCGGTCCGTTGCAGGCGCGAACGGGGCGCCCCCTGGGCGAAGACTCGTGCGGCTTCGGTAGCCGCAGCCGGGCGAGGGTCACGGGGATGGGCTTTCCGGAAGATCACCAGCGCAGGCTCGGCGCACGCCGCGGCATACCCGGCAATAGCCCGCAGCTCGTCCATGGTCAACTCGAAGTCACCCGAGCGTGCCTGCATCTGCTCGAGTCTCGCACGAACCGCTCGCCGACCCACAGGGACGTTCTTGTCGCCAACGTGATGCCCGTCTGATCTGCCGCTCCCTCAGTCGCCCCGCAAGAGCCGGGGACTCCTTCGCCGGGGCTCCCTCCAAAGCCATCGTCCCGACAGCGGCATGGTCGGGCGCTGCTCGCACGGCGGCATGACCGGACGTTCCCGTGGAGACGCGCGACGCGCGGCACGAGCGTGCGGTTGGTCGCCTGGGCTGAGGGCACCTGTCACCCTGGCTTGATGGCTGACGCTGCAGGCGATTGGGTCGCTACCCAGATCCTCGTGGTCTCGGATGCTTCGCGCTCCCGCGACTGGTGGAGCCAGGTTCTCGGAGCAGAGGTTCACCGCGAGTACGGCGGCACGAGCGTGGTGCTGCGCTTCGCGCAGATGTGGGTCCTGCTCGTCACCGCAGGCGAGCCCACGCCGGACAAGCCATCGGTGAGCATGGCACCGCCTGCGTCTCGCGTGCCGGTGGACCATGCCCTCACCGTCCGTGTGCCGGACTGCCAGGCTGCATACGAGGCGCTGCTTGCGCGCGGGGCGGACTTCTTGACACCGCCGTACGACTGGGGTGACGAAGTCCGCTGCTTCCTCTCGGACCCAGACGGACATCTGATCGAGCTGTCCGAGGCACGCTCGACGTGACCGCCCGACCATGAGCCCCGGTAGGCAGACGAATCAGGCACTTCGCCACGTTGAACGAGTAGCCGAGAAGCGCTCGCCCCGCGGCGGGACCGTGCGCTGCGCGCACCGCGGCACGAGCGGAAGCGTCCCGGGTCAGTCGCCTGATTCCGAGGCGGACCAGCGCTTCCCAGGCCGCTCGCTCCTGGGTGACCCTGGCGGTCGACGTCCTTTGCGCTGACTCCGCTGGGGCGGGTGCCTCCCCCGGCTGATCGTGGACACGCCGACGATGATGGGGGCGTGACGCGGCGCTACTCGGCCGAGCCCGATGATCCGGTGGCGTTCACCTCGCGCTGGCAACAGTTCTACTCGCGCTGGGCGCGCCCCTACGACCTGGCCGTGCGCTGGCTCCCGCTGTGGCGGACCTGGCTGGGTCAGGCACTGCCCGAGATCGCCGGTCCGCGGGTGCTCGAGGTCTCCGTCGGCACCGGATGGCTGCTGACCCGCTACGCCGGCCGGCACGACACCCACGGCGTCGACCTCAGCGAGGCGATGGTCCGAACCGCGCGGCACCACCTCGCCCGGGCCGGCCTGACCGCCGACCTGCAAGTCGCCGACGTCGAGCACCTGCCCTACGCCGACGGCACGTTCGACACCGTCTTGACCACCATGGCCTTCAGCGGCTACCCCGACGGACGCACAGCAATGGCCGAACTGCTCCGGGTCCTCCGACCCGATGGGCGCCTGATCGTCATCGACATCAACTACCCCGGCGACGGCAACCGCATCGGCACCCTACTCGTGAATGCCTGGCGGCGTTCCGGGGATCTCATCCGCGACATCAACAGCCTCCTCGGCGAGTTCGGCATCGACGTCACCGACCGCGAGATCGGCGGGTTCGGCAGCGTCCATCTCTACCTCGCCAGCCGCCGGGCTGCCACGCCACCCCCCACAGCCAGGCAATAGGTCGACGCTGCTGCCCGCAGCGGCAGGATGGTGCGCTGCGCGCCACGCGGCAAGAGCGCGCCCATCCTTGAGACCGCGACGGCGCAGAGGCTGGCTCGACGCCTACCCCGCTACGCCCTCCGGCTTGGTGCCACTCGCTTCGATGAGTTCACGCGAGGTAATGGTCTCCACGAACCAGTACATACCGTTGGCCCCGTCGGGTCCGGGTCCGCCACACGTGATCCGATTCGGCTCCTCGTCTGCCCCCGGCAGTCGCAGACACAACTCCTCGGGCGTCGGGTAGTTCTTCTGGAACCGGCGGTAGGAGGTCGCGGTCAGCCAGAGGCCTGCCTTGTTGCGCAGAGGCCCGAGGCGGGCGTTGTCGCGCAGCGACCCGAGCGGATGCGGCCAGTAGGGCTCGTTGTAGGACACGACGATGTCGATGTCCCATGCGTGGTTTGGTGGCAGGAACTCCGACAGACGCGCGCCCATCTGGTGGTCGGCGAGTTCGGGGGCTGCGCCTGAGACGACGGCCGCTCGGAACCGGGGCCGCTGAAGGTGCCAGGTCCAGCGGATGCGGGCGACGAGGAACGCGCGAGCGGCAACCTGCTGGCCGTCGAAAGCAAAGCCCTTCCGGGGGACGCTGTGCTCAACGAAATATCCCTGCTCCTTCGCCCCATTGACAGTGTGGTGGTCGACCCTGATGTGGAAGCGGTGTCCGCCAAAGCTGTTGTTAGGGCCGTGGACTGAAAGATGGAAGGTGGTGCCAGCCTGCCCCAGGGGGTCGAGGTAGAAGTCGGTCTTCTTGGCGGTAATCCGCCAGATGTTGCCGAGTGCAGGTGACTCGTCCGCGCTGAGGCCGATCACAATCTCCCTCGGCTGCATCTCCCCAGTATAGGTGGCAAGCGGAACGCTCCCTGGACGGGCACGCCAGCGCGTCAGCAGCAACTCGTACCCAGGAGGGCCCAGACAGCGGCGCCCCGCTTCGCCGCAGAGCCCGACCCGACTTGATCATTCAGGGCAGCACGGACGTGGGCCCACCGCACGGGCCGCACGAGCGCACGGGTGGGTTACATTCTGACCCAGGCGCTGGCTCTTGCCGGGGGCGCCTCGGACGATCCTGCGGGAGCCTCCGCTCATGCCCGCTGTCGGCGGCAGTTCTCCACCCAGCTTGCGACCCGCCGAATCCCGACCGGCGGGGACGTCGCCAAGGTCAACGACGCCGCTCAGCCCGCCCACCGTCAGCCAGCGCGTCGCTCGACATGAGGCATCGCGGAAGCGTCGATGGCTTGTGAGGTGCCTTGCCAAGACGATGGCGTACGGCTCGCGGCAGGAGAGTGCGGATTGGATTGGCCACCCGCTCGTCAGCCCGCCTCGAAGGCCGGGTGGCAGACGTTTCCCGCGGGGTAGTCCTCGATCCGCGGCAGGATGGTGCGCTGCGCGCACAGCGGCATGGTCGGGCTCCGCCCGCACGGCGGCACGAGCGGATGTTCGATGCTCGTTGCCGACCGTGCACTCAAGCTGCCCCGTGCGAGGTTCCGGCCCGTACCACGGCTACATCGAGTGCCCGGTGCCCTGGGCGTAGATGGTTCCTCTCCCGTAGCGACGGCAGGTT
>JBBSQN010000229.1:0-5303 GCA_038257875.1 Mycobacteriales bacterium | reverse complement strand
GCGCGCCACCCGGGATCGGGCGGTGGCCGCGCTGCTGACTGCCGAGGAGATCGCCCCGCAACTCGTGCACAACAACGTCTTCGTCCGTGAGACCGTGGCGGACCTGTTCCGGAGGGCCCGTCGGGACGCGGGCGGCCGGGAACTGCGTGGTCTGGCCTACCGGATGGGCCTTGCCGGGTAAACCGCCGGTCTGCTCACCGGGTGTGAAATATTCGGGCGTCGTCGCCGCCATCCTCTGTCCGCGTGAGTCACACGCTGCGGACTCTGCTCCGCTCTGTCACGTACCCGCTGGCCGCTGGTGCGCACCATGGCTGATTCGCTCGTGGAGTCCATCGCCCGCCAGCGCGAGCTGGTCGACCGGGTGCTCGCCGAGCACGTTCGACGACGGCAGCGGCCACTGCACAGCCTGCCCGCGCAGCTGGCAACCCGAGTGGCGCCGCTGGCCGTGCCGGTTGCACAGCCTGGCGGTGCTCGCCCGGGAGACCCTGGCTGCGGTTCCTGGCGAGCACAGCACCGGAAGTGCCCGCTGATGCGGATACGTTCCCGCTGCAGCAGGTGCGGCCGCGGGATCGACCTGCCCCGCAACGGGGAGCCGCGACAGCGGTTGTGCCGCCGCCACCGCGTCCGCCAGCGGCTCGGCGCCCGCGTCCGCGCCGCTGGTATCCGGCTGCGTGAGGTGTTGGTCAGGCCGTTTCGTCGGTTGCAGGTCGGTCCCGGCGGTCGTCACCGGTTGCGTCGTGTAGGACCACGCCGTGCCCGGGGGTCGTCCTGACGCGACACCCCCGACAGTGCACTGCGCCTGATCAACCGAGCGACGACAGGCGCGCGCTCCACTGCTTCCGAGGCGGGTGCGGCCATCAGCCCCAGCGACGGGAAGCGGCCCGGTATCCGACGATGCCGGGCCGCTGTGATCTGCGGCGGGATCTGCCAACCCGGGAACGGGTATCGCGGGCCGGTGACGTGCGGAGGCTTCGGCGTCGGTTACCCGAGGTAGCGTGTCGCGCAAGAACACAAGATGCCCCCGCGAGCGTGCGGGCTCCGGGGGCGCGGCCCGAGAGGTGGGGTCTCGGACATGGACGACGATACCGACGCGTCGATCGGTCCTCGGCTGCGGGAGGTACGCGCCTGGCGGGGCCTGTCGCAGCGGGCGGCGGCCGGGCTGGCGGGGGTGTCCGGTTCCTACCTGTCGATGATCGAGAATGGGCAGCGTCCGGTGGATAAGCGGTCCACCCTCGAAGCGCTCGCTGCGGCGTTGCGGGTCGCTCCGTCTGAGCTGACCGGGCAGCCTTACGCGCCGGTAGACCGCGATCAGGCCGAGGGACACGCGGCGGCACCGAGGTTGCGCGCTGTGTTGCGGGACATCGAGCTGGGGGAGTCCACGGTGAGTGGGCCGCCTCGGGTGGTGACCGAGCTCCGACCAGAAGTTGATTTCGTCAACTCGGCATGCGCGGCGTGCGATTTCGGAGCCATAGCCGAGGCTGTCCCGTCGCTGATCGGTGAGCTGCACGTGCTGGGCAGCGGCAAGGCGCGCAGGATGCTGGCGGAGGTGCTCTTCGCGGCGTTCTATCTCGCGAAGGACCTTGGGTCACGATGAGCTGGCGTGGATGGCTGCCGGGCATCTGCACGCCACGGCGCTCGCGATCGGCGAGCCTCGGTGGGTGGGTCTTGCCGAGTTCATCCGGGCGGAGGCAGTGCTCGGTGATCAGGCGCGTCGTCGCTCGCTGAGCCTGGCTCAGCGAGCTGCCGACGAGACCGCGGGCGAGACCGGGGACGCTCAGCAGGTCCACGGGATGCTGCACCTGGCCTCCGCGTTGCACGCGGCCGCGCTCGGTTGCCCCAGCGACGTCACCGCGCATCTGGATGAGGCCACTGCGGTAGCGGGTGTCACCGGCGACGGCACCTTCGGAGGCCTGCATTTCGGTCCCCGCAACGTCGGTGTCTGGCGGATAGCCCTCGCCGTTGAGCTCGGCGACGGCGGCCGCGTCGGCGAGCTGGCCCGCGGCGTGGATGTCGCGGGCATCCCCTCTGCCGGACGCCAGGCGATGTTCTATGCCGATCTCGGTCGCGGACTCGCCACCGCGCGCCGTACCCGGGAGCAGACCATCACGGCGCTGCGGCAGGCCGAGGACCTCGCCTCGCAGTTGATCCATGCGAACTTCTACGTCCGCGAGACCGTGGCAGACCTGCTCGGGAAGACACTTCGGGACGCGGGTGGTTGGGAGCTGCGTGGCCTGGCCTACCGGATGGGCACTGCCGGGTGAGCCACCGCCCTGCTCACGTCGATACGCTGAGCTGGCTCTGGGCGCGCGGTACTGCGGTCGTGAGTGCGAGTTTTTGTTGATCGTCGAGGCTGGTGACGAGGGGACGGTTCGATGGCTGCCAGCGTGGTCACCTACGCGCTTGACGAGGAGACGGTTGTCCGGTTCGAGATCGAGCCGAGCGCAGGTTTCCGGCCAGCGGGTCCTGCGGAGATAGCAGGCCGGATTCGGGATGCTGTTGCCCCGGCGGTCGAGGCGGCGCGGGTGGTGTTGGACCGGGTGCGCGAGGCGGCGCCGGATGAGGTTACGGTGAAGTTCGGGATCAAGGTCAGCGGCACCGCGAACTGGTTCGTCGCGAAGGCCGCGACCGAGGGGAACTTCGAGATCGAGATGACCTGGAGCCCTCGACCCGACGGCGCGAGCTGAGCCGGCCCGCTCGCATGTCCGGGTGCGCGCCGCTGGCCGCGTCATGGGTCGCTGCAATCCACACGTCCCGCGATGACTACGAGCCCGTGGGGACAGCCGTCGTCATTGATGACCATCGCGTTCTGACCTCGGCTCATGTCGTGACGCGCCTCGGTGCGGTGCGGGCTCAGATGTGGGTGGCGTTCCCGATGTGTGAGAACCCGTCCGCGACTCGGCGGGCGGCGGACGCGGTGCGGCTTGCCGAGCATCCGATGGCCGACCTGGCCATCGTGGAGTTTCGGGATCCGATCCCGGCGGGGATGGCGGCGGCGCCGTTGCGGTGCCCGAAGCCCGGTGATGTGGTCGGGCTGGCGTGGTGGGCGTTCGGGTTCGCGCACGGCGATCCGAGGGGGAGCGCGGCCGACGGCGCGGTGGGCACGTCGCTCGGCTACGGCTGGGTGCGACTGGACGCTGACTCGCGCTACCACGTGGAACCGGGCTTCAGCGGCGGAGGGCTGTGGTGCCCGGACTACGGCGCCGTGATCGGTGTCGTGGGGGAGGCCAACGACCGGGGGGACGGCCGGGCGATCACGCTGCATCAGGCCGACGGGTACCTGCCGGCCGAGAGGATCCGGCTGCTGACCGAGTGGAAGATCGCCGCTAGCGACGATGTCGCGAAGGCGGCGTGGGGTTGGACGCTGGCGGGGGACCGGGAGGCCGACCGGCACTGGGATCCCCGGTCCCGGGGGGTCTCGGTGGCTTCCGAGCGTGGCCATCGCTTCCAGGGCCGGACCGCCGCGTTGACCGAGATCGTGGCCTGGCTGGATCGGTCGGCACTGGATCGGAAGGCCTTGGTGATCACCGGCTCCCCCGGGGTGGGCAAGTCCGCGGTTCTGGGGCGGATCGTCACCACGGCGGACGTCGAGATGCACGCCGGTCTCCCGGTGGACGACAGCGCGCCGCGGGCGGGCGTCGGGTCCGTGGCCTGTGCGGTGCACGCCAAGGGCAAGACCGCTCTCGACGTCGCGATGGAGATCGCCCGAGCCGCGTCGGCCCCGATTCCGGAACGAGTCGACGACCTACCCGGCGCGTTGCGGGTGGTGCTCGCCGAGCGGGGTCGGGAGCGGTTCAACCTGGTCGTCGACGCCCTGGACGAGGCAAGCGATCCGGAGCAGGCGCGCGCCGTCGTGACCCGGATCGTGCTCCCGATCGCCGCGACGTGTGCCGACGTGGGCGCGCAGGTGCTGGTCGGAACGCGGCGCGGCGACGACGCCGGGGATCTGCTGCGGATCTTCGGTCCGGCCTGCACGATCATCGACCTCGACGACTCGCGGTACTTCGCCGTCGACGACCTCACCGCCTATGCGCAGGCCACCCTGCAGCTGCGTGGTGACGAGCGGCCGAGCAACCCCTATCAACCCGATGCCGTTGCCGCGCCGGTCGCGCGGCGGATCGCCGAGCTCGCCGACCGGAACTTCCTGATCGCTGGGCTCGTCGCCCGTACCCATGGGCTGTACGACGAGCACCCGGTCGGCCCGGACGCCGTTGCGTTCACCGCCAGCGTGGAGTCGACGCTGGACACGTTTCTGGACCGGCTTGCTCCGGTCGGGAGCGCCCCTGCCCGAGTGCTGCTCACCGCGCTGGCTTTTGCCGAAGTGCCTGGTTTCACCCTCGAGCTGTGGCAACTCGCTACCCGGGCTCTCGGCGGAGCGGAGGTCACGGTGGCACAGCTGAGACAGTTCGCGTCCGGCTCCGCCGCGAACTTCCTCGTCGAATCCACCGGACGGACCGCAACGTCGGCGTTCCGACTCTTCCACCAAGCGTTGGGCGACGCCCTGGGAACGGCCAGAGGCCGACTCATGACGGCAGTTCTCGACGAGGCCGCCTTGACTAGGGCATTCGTCGAGCACGGGGCGCGGATCGGTTGGGAGAACGCCCCGCCGTATCTGTTCCGGTCCCTGCCGGGCCACGCCGTGCGCGCCAATATGGTCGACGAGTTGCTCGCCGAGACCGACTACGTGCTCCACGCCGATCTTCGCCGGCTCATCCCCGCAGCGGCTCATGCCCGGACACTCCCGGGCCGTGACACGGCGCACCTGCTGCGGATGACACCGCGAGCCATCCCGGCCGCCCCACCCGACCGGCTGGCCATGCTCAGCGTGACCGAGACGATCGACAGCGCGTCAACGACGTTCCGCGACTCCCTATACAACGCGCCCTATCGCGGAATCTGGGCCGCCGTACCGCGCCGGGCCGAGCGCACGGTCCTGGAGGGCCACACCAGCTGGGTGCGTGGGGTGTGTGCGGTGCGGGTGGGGCAGCGGGAGCTGCTGGCCTCCGCGGGCGTCGACGGCATGGTGCGGGTCTGGGATCCGGAGAGTGGTGTCGTCGAGCAGGTCGTGGAGGGTCACACCAGTGGGGTGAACGGGGTGTGTGCGGTGCGGGTGGGGCGGCGGGAGTTGCTGGCTTCCGCGGGCGTCGATGGCATGGTGCGGGTTTGGGATCCGGAGAGTGGTGTGGTCGTGCAGGTCTTGCACGGCCACACCAGCTGGGTGAACGGGGGGTGTGCGGTGCGGGTGGGGCAGCGGGAGCTGCTGGCCTCCGCGGGCGACGACGGCATGGGGCGGGTCTGGGATCCGG
>JBBSQN010000228.1:0-5361 GCA_038257875.1 Mycobacteriales bacterium | reverse complement strand
GGGCTTCGGGAGTGTCGGCGTAGGCGGTGGGGCGGCGGGGTGCGAGGTCGAGGGACTCGGTGTAGCCGGTCAGGGCGGCGTCGAGGTTGCCGCGGGCCTGTTGGACCCCGGCGACCTTGTTCAGGGAGATCGAGAGGTCGCGGAGGGCTTCGGGGGTGTCGCCGTAGGTGGTGTGGATGCGGCGGGCGAGGTCGAGGGACTCGGTGTAGCCGGTCAGGGCGGCGTCGAGGTTGCCGCGGGCCTGTTGGACCCCGGCGACGTTGTCCAGGGAGACCGATAGGTCGCGGAGGGCTGTCGGACTCTCATCGTGTCGGCGGACCAGCTCACGACGTGCGGTGACCAGCGCAGCCGCAGCCTCGAGCGCGAGCTCGTGATCGATTACCCCGGTGAGGATCTCCAGGAGTGCGACGGTGGTCGCCTCCTCCAGCGGGCGACCGGCCCGCAGCGCTGCCTCCGCGTGCCGGGCAGCCTCCGTCGGCTCGTCGTCGGCCACGCGCGCCTGCGCCAGCCACGCCTGCGCGAGCACGGCGTCGTCGGACTTCTCAGCCGCGGACAACGCGTCGGCCGCCGCAGCCAGCGCCTGGTTGACCCGATTGGACCGCAACGCCCCGGCGGCACGTCGGAGCAGCACGCCCACCATCGCGGACGGTTGGATGGGCTCGCCGAACACCGGTGTGAGCGCGTCCGACCGCGCTGGCACCTCGATCGGGCTCCCGACCTCGACGGCCGTCCGTGCCGGTGCCCGCTCCAGCGTCGCCGTGAGGGTGCGGAACGACCACAGGTCCGGCGCCTCGTCCCGGACAGTCGTGAGTAGCCCCGGTGGGCAGGCCAGCAGCAGCGCTCCTGGACGTCGAGCGCGCACCGCGTCGCGCCGCTCGTTGAGCCTGCGCAGCAGCTCGACCCACAGTCGGGTGCGGTCGGGGGTGGAGCCACCCTGATCGATCATCCAGGTGCCCGCCACTTCGGCAGGCGCGGAGGTAAGCAGCGCACCCAGTGCACCCGCGACGTCGTCCACGCCGTGGAGCAGCTGGACCTCCATCCTTCGAACCCGGGAGCTCGCGAGGTCGCGACTGCGGGCGATCAGCTCGGTGAGATCGGTGGCCTCGCCACCGAACAGCAGGCCGAGCCAGAACCCCTCCTGGAGCGCAAACTCTGCACGAATCCGGTCCCACACCACCTCGACTGCGGGGTCCAGGCTCCGCGGGCCCAGGCGCGGCACGTTCACCGGTGGTCGAGGGCCCGCAGCGTCAACGGGTGCACCTCGTACCAGTCCTGGCCGTTGGTGTGGCCGAGGAGCATGTGGCTGGTGAGCAGCCGGGCCATCATCTGCACCTCGCTGGCCCCGGGTACCACGATGCCGTCGCTGGCGGCCACCTTGAGCAGGAAAGCCTGCGACTCGGCGGTCATCTGCGCGAAGTCGTGTGCGACGTAACCGATGGCCTCCTCGACGTGCTCGTCGGCGAGCGGTAGCTCCAGCGACCGCCGTAGCGTCAGGTTGACCAGCTGAAGCAGCAGCGTGAACAGGTCGCGGAGGTGGCCGCCCGAAGCCAGTACCACGTGGTCGAGCTGTGCGGTCGAACTGAAGACCTCGGCAACCGGGATCCGACGCGAAACCGCCTCCCGCAGCTCGTCAAGGGTCTCCGCGACGGACTCCGGACCTTCGTCCTTGCGAGGCACCACATGCGGCACGGGTACCTGCAGCACGCGTGAGTTGTACGGGAGCGCGCCCGGAGCGGTGAACCGCAGGTAGGTCGGCACCGTGTAGATCGTGTGGTGACTGCGGAACTTCAGCTCGGTCGAATGCCCGACGAACAGCTCCTCGGCGGCCTGCTGCACGGCGGCGTCGTTGCCGGTCACGCCCCGCAGCTTCTCCAGGCCATCGACGATCATCACCCAGCCCTGGCCGGGGTCCTCGGTCGCGAGCCGCTCGCTGATGAATGCGGCTACCTCAGCATACAACTCGCCGACGTTATGGCGCAGCTTGGAGCGCAGCTCCGCCACGAACGGCTGGCTGGTCTTGAGCTCGCGCTGGAGATCCACCTCGAGTGACGCGCCCGGCGCCTCGACCTCGATGCCGTCGGCGGACACCGCCGCAGTGAAGCCGGGGACGTCGAGGCTGATCTTCAGGCGGCTCAACAGCCGCCGTAGCCGTGGCATGAAACCCGGGCTGTCCTGTTCGGTGGTCGGTCCGAGGGCGTCGTGTGCGCCCAGGGCCAGCGCGATCAGGAACTCGGTGACGTAGACCGGGGACGACTTGTTGACGTAGTCGGTGACGTCGAACATGAGAACGCGGAAGCCGGCCCGGTTGAGGTCGCCGCGGAGGCGGTTGAGCTCGGTTGTCTTACCCGAGCCGTTCGGGCCGGACAGCAGCTGGGTGGTCGGGTCGAACGCAAGTTCGATCGTGGCCATCATCTCGTCGACCGCGGCGCGGCCAGCTTCCAGCAACGGAACGTAGCGCGTCTCGGCGGGGTCGGAGGGATCGAGTGCGTCGAGCGTCAGGGCGGCGTACCACGTACGCAGCACCTCGCGAGACGGGCGGCTCATGGCGTGATGATAGGACCGGTCCCACCATCTGGTTGTCCCGTCCCGCGAAGTTGACGCCCCACCGGCCCGCCCGCTAGCGTCAGGGTCATGTCCGCTGTCCGGGTGCTCGTACTTCGCAGGCGCGTCCACGCCTGAGCGAGTCCTCGGTCGTAGACGCGCCACCCTCGTTCCGCTGCACCTGGCGGCCGGGGGTTTTTTCATGTTCTGGCCCGCAGCAACGATTCCGGTCGGGCAAACGATTCCAGTCAGGCACACGATTCCAGTCAGGCAAGCGAGGCTGAGCCGCAGATGACCACCGCCACCCCCCGTTCCGGACCGGCAGGCCCGAAACCGACGCCACCGCCGGCTCGCCCGGCCCCGCCACCGCCCGCCCCGGGCCCGCGCTTCGACCAGGTACCGATGACCGGTGCCCAGTCGCTCGTGCGGTCGCTGGAGGAGATGGGCTGCGAGGTCGTATTCGGCATTCCGGGCGGCACGATCCTGCCGGCCTACGACCCGCTGCTGGACTCCACGCGGGTCCGACACGTGCTGGTCCGGCACGAGCAGGGGGCCGGGCACGCGGCCACCGGGTACGCGCAGGCCACCGGTCGGGTCGGGGTGTGCATGGCGACGTCGGGGCCGGGTGCGACGAACCTCGTCACCCCGATCGCCGACGCGCACATGGACTCGGTCCCGATCGTCGCGATCACCGGCCAGCAGACCCGGCCGCTGATCGGCACCGACGCGTTCCAGGAAGCCGACATCACCGGTATCACCCTGCCGATCACCAAGCACAACATGCTGGTCATCGACGCGGTCGACATCCCGCGGGCGATCGCCGAGGCCTACCACCTGGCGAGCACCGGCCGTCCCGGCCCCGTCCTGGTGGACATCCCGAAGGACGTGCTGCAGGAGCAGACCACGTTCACCTGGCCGCCGGAGCTCAAGCTGCCCGGCTACCGGCCCACGACCCGGCCGCACGGCAAGCAGATCCGGGAGGCCGCAAAGATCATCTGTCCGGCGCGCCAGCCGGTGCTCTACGTCGGCGGCGGTGTGCTCAAGGCCGAGGCGTCGGCTGAACTGCTGGAGCTCGCCGAGCTGACCGGGATCCCCGTGGTCACCACCCTGATGGCCCGCGGGGCGTTTCCGGACAGTCACAGCCAGCACGTCGGGATGCCCGGTATGCACGGCACGGTCGCCGCCGTGGCCGCCATGCAGAAGGCCGACCTGCTCGTGGCGCTCGGCGCCCGCTTCGACGACCGGGTGACCGGCCAGCTCGCGAGCTTCGCGCCGCACGCGGCGATCGTGCACGCCGACATCGACCCGGCCGAGATCTCCAAGAACCGCCGTGCGGACGTGCCGATCGTGGGCGACTGCAAGGAGGTCATCACCGAGCTGATCGAGGCGGTCCGCGCCGAGCGCGCCGAGCATGGGCACGCCGATCTCACCGCGTGGTGGGCCCAGCTCGACGAGCTGCGCCGGACCTACCCGCTGGGCTACGACTGGCCCGCCGACGGCTCGCTGTCCCCGGAGTACGTGATCGAGCGGATCGGGCAGATCGCCGGGCCGGACGCCGTGTACACCGCGGGCGTCGGACAGCACCAGATGTGGGCCGCCCAGTTCATCTCCTACGAGAAGCCGCGGTCCTGGCTGAACTCCGGTGGCCTGGGGACGATGGGCTTCGCGGTGCCGGCGGCGATGGGTGCGAAGATGGCCCGCCCGGACGTGGTGGTGTGGGCGATCGACGGCGACGGCTGCTTCCAGATGACCAACCAGGAGCTCGCCACCTGCGCGATCGAGGGTATCCCGATCAAGGTGGCGGTCATCAACAACGGCAACCTGGGCATGGTCCGGCAGTGGCAGAACCTGTTCTACTCCGAGCGGTACTCCCAGACCGACCTCGGCACGCACAAGCACCGCATTCCCGACTTCAAGCTGCTCGCCGAGGCGATGGGTTGCGTCGGGCTGCGCGCGGAGTCCCGGGAGGAGGTCGACCGCGTGATCAACCAGGCCATGGAGATCGACGATCGGCCGGTCGTCATCGACTTCGTGGTCGGCGCCGACGCGCAGGTGTGGCCGATGGTCGCGGCCGGCACCGGCAACGACCAGATCATGGCGGCGCGCAATATCCGGCCGCTGTTCGACACCGATGAGATCGTCGCCGACGACGCGACGGCGAGCACCGAGGCGACGAGGCGGGCCTGATGGAGAAGCACACCCTGTCGGTGCTCGTGGAGGACAAGCCCGGCGTGCTCGCCCGTGTCTCGGGCCTGTTCTCGCGGCGCGGGTTCAACATCGAGTCGCTCGCCGTCGGACCGACCGAACACCCGGACGTCTCGCGCATGACGATCGTGGTGGCCGTCGAGGACCTCCCGCTCGAGCAGGTCACCAAGCAGCTCAACAAGCTCGTGAACGTCCTCAAGATCGTGGAGCTGGAGCCGTCCGCGTCGGTGCAGCGCGAGTTGCTGCTGCTCAAGATCCGCGCCGACGCGACGGTCCGCAGCTCGGTGCTGGAGATCGCCGAGATGTTCCGGGCCAAGATCATCGACGTCAGCCCCGAGGCGCTGACGATCGAGGCCACCGGCACCGCCGATAAGCTGGGCGCGCTGCTGCGCATGCTCGAGCCCTACGGCATCCGGGAGATGGTGCAGTCCGGAGTGGTCGCCGTGGGGCGCGGCCCACGGTCGATCACCGCCAGTACGGTGCGCTGACGCGCCCGTGGGGGGGACAAGTGGCCCCCGCGCCGAGTTGCGCCCCCCCCCCCCCCCAACACATGAGTGGTCGGTGCCAGACCAATAGGGGGGACAAGGAAAACAACCACGCAGCCCCCCCGGGGAT
>JBBSQN010000227.1:0-5428 GCA_038257875.1 Mycobacteriales bacterium | reverse complement strand
GTGCGCCTGGTCTGCTGTCCGACGGGGCATAATGCCAGTTCAACGCCATCTCTCGACATCCCGAGTGATCGCTGCCCGATCACATCAGACAGCCGGTCATCTCAACTGTGATCTTGACACGGATTCCGGAGGTCTGAGGCTAGATCAGCTGTGGCAAGCCATAGCTGACCGACAGGTCGGTGATCTCCGCCTCACCGTCCATGACGGCCATGACACGGGCGGGTAACCCGGCCAGCTGAATGGGTCAGCCGCTTACAGTCCTATCATGATCACAAGGTAGGTTCAATGTAACGATACGCCCATAAAAGATCTTGAAGAGATTGTGCAACGCAGTCAGATCCTCGATGACCACTACTCAATCAGGATCCTCGCCTACAGGGTGACAGGTTCTCATGCTACGAGACCTTCGTTGCTTGACCGCGCGACGAGCACCTTCTGCACAGACCAGGGAGGCTAACGTCGCGATCCCGACCGAGCCGAGGTAGATCGCGAGTGCCACGGCGGCAGTCATCGGGATGAACATCAGCAGTGCGACACGCAGCGTGGTGCCCCACTCGGCCGCGACAGCGAGCAACACATCCCACCCGTTAGGGCTCTCGCTCGCTCGTCGGAAGCCGTCTATAATCGGCATGCCATCTCTCCTTGATCCGTGGTAGCGGCTTGGCGTAGTGGCGCTGGGGCGGTTTCGTTGGCGCGAAACCGCCCCTCTTCTTACATGAAACATCTTGGCGTGCTGCACGCTGGCTCGGAGCCAGTGCCATCATTTAAAATTCCGAAGAAGAGTCGGCGTCAAGTGTTCGTTCTTCCGCAAGACTGCTACGCAATTCCATTGCCCGGGATAGTTGGTTAAACGAATATACCAGCTGCTGCCAGGGTGAAATTATGTACAAGTCGGCACGGAACTCTTCAGCGTATCGAAGTCGATGTTGAACCGGAATCATCCTGAGCGTCAGTGCGATTAATGGCCATGACAACACGACTCGTTTGCCGTCGATTACTTGGAAGATCGCACTTGAGGCGCATGCGGCCGCCAAAGACCCGATAGCGAATGCGAAGCTTCCATTGAGCCACCACAGGGTAGAGATTATCGTCAGTAGAAAGTACGCTCCAGCACCGGTTGTCACGCCAGTGAACGAGACGATCCAGGGAACATTATCATAAAGTGTGCGCGAACGGCCGAAATTACATGCCAGCTCGCCTGACCCATGCGTACGAAGATATCTTTCCAGCCGGTGAGCCCGCACTCTTAGGTTACGAACCCGCGCCGAGGCAGGCGGGAAAAGTACAGAAACATCAAAACCAGTAGGATGTATACTCGCCTTGGTGATGGTGTGACGTAGATCAGCAACGAGCCCATAGGCCTGTCCACCCAGGTGAAACTCTCGCGGAAAAAACTCTGCTACCTCCTCAGCCAAATCGCATGCACGGCAGAGCAGATCAACATCAATCGTAGAGCCGTGACCGTCGGCAAAGCTGTCAATCAACTCCACCAACGCTTTCGCGGATCGTCGAATCAGAAGCAGCTGCGCACCAAACCGACGAAGACTGAACGGATCACTGCCAGCGACGGCATGTGTATCTAGGTAGTCTTCGAGATTCATGTTGCCTCACCCGCAAGACCCAACTTCAAGCGGGCAACTAGAGTTGAGGGGGTGTGCACGCGGGCTAGCGCGTTTTGCGCCTCTTGCAGTCCTTCGCGACTGAGACGGTAGTAGCGGCGACGTGGCCGACCTTCTTCGTGAATGTCGATCTCTTCCCATCTGCTCACAGCCCAGCCAAGCCGTTCAAGGCGGGCCAGGATGGGATGAACCGTTCCGGTAGGTAGTTCGGCCAGCTGACAGACTTCTAGCCCATACACCTCACGATCCGCTGCGTCAATAAGGGTGCGCAACACGAGCTGTGTCGTCACCGTCATACGAAGTGCCGGGCCGCTACTCACAGTCCTACGCTACCTAGCCTCTAGGTAGAGGTCAAGGCAGGGACGATAGACGGCGCTACCGCTCCCGCAGGGCGCGTGCGGCCGCGGCGATCAGCGCCGGGGATGCCCGGTCGTCGGGGGTGGACGGGCGCCATCGCCGGGTGAGCACTCCGTCCACGGCGAGGGCGTCGCCGCCGAGCTGGCGGGTGTCCTCGACCGGTTTCTGCAGCCGCTGGCCGCGCAGCATCGCTCGCGCGTAGTGGGCGAGCGTGCCCGGCGAGTAGACCTGCCATACCGGCGCCCGGCGCAGCCCCATCAGCCGGTACAGCGCGCGGTCGGGATCGGACAGCATCGGGCCGCGCAGCCCGAGGTGGTCGGCGAGTGGCGCCAGCGCCTCCGGTGGGCTGAACCCGACGGTGACCAGTGTGACCGCGCCGGCGAGCCGCTCCTGCACCTGGACCAGGTGCTCCTGGCAGGGCAGTCAATAGCGGTGCCGGATGAGGGTGAGCACCGCCACGTCGGGCAACTCACCCAGATCGAGGGGCTCCCCGGACCGCGCGTCGGTCAGCCGGATGCCGGCGAGGGGAAGGTGGACGGTCTCGTCACGCATGCGAGCGCTCGCTCTCGATGGTGGGGTCGGTGGCCGGTGCCCGGGCGCCGGGCGGGTGTGGCTCGGTCGGGAGCACGTGGCAGGCCGCCGGGGGAAGCTGGACGGCCGCCTCGTCGCCGATCTCGACGCGAAGCGCCGGGGGCACGGTGGCAGTCACGGTGCCCCCGCCGGGCAGCCGTGCTCGCACGCTCTGGTGGGTGCCCCGGAACCGGACGCCGAGCACCGTCGCGGCCACGGTGTTCGCCGGCGCGCCGGGTGCGGCTGCCCGCACGCGCAGCCGCAGCGCCTCGGGGCGCACGACGAGCACGCCGGGGCCGTCGCGGCCACCCGCCCCGACCAGCAGCCGCCCGAGCCCGCAGTCGAACGCGGTGTCCGTGAGCGTGCCGGGGATCTCGTTGGTGCCGCCGAAGAAGCGGGCCGCGCGCAGGGTGGCCGGGTGTGTGTAGAACGCGGCGGGCGGCCCGTGGGCCTCGATCCGCCCGTCGAGCATCAGCGCGATGGTGTCGGCCACCTCCACGGCCTCGGCCTGGTCGTGGGTGACGAACACGGTGGTGATCGCCAGCTCCCGCTGGATGGTGCGCAGCAGCTCGCGCATCCGTCCCCGCAGGTCGGCGTCGAGCTGGGAGAACGGCTCGTCGAGGAGCAGGACCTGCGGATCGAGCACGAGCGCGCGGGCCAGGGCGACGCGCTGCTCCTGCCCGCCGGACAGCTCCCCGACGCGCCGCCGCGCCAGCTCGGGCAACCCGACCAGCTCCAGCATCTGCGCCGCCCGCGCCCGCCGCACCCGCCGCGCCAGCCCGCGCATCCGCAGCCCGAACGCGACGTTGTCACCGATCGTCAGGTGCCCGAACAGCAGCGGTTTCTGGAACACCAGACCCACCGGGCGCCGCTCCGCGGGCACGCCGAGCACCGAACCGGACCCGATGTGGATCTCACCGGCATCCGGGGCGAGCAGCCCGGCGACGGCCTTGAGCAGCGTCGTCTTGCCGCAGCCGGACGGGCCCAGCAACGCGGTGAGGGTACCGGCCGCGACAGTGAGGTCGACGCCGTCCACCACGGGGTGGCCTGGCCGGTAGGCGATCCGCAGCCCACGCACCGCCAGGGCGACCGAGCTGCCCGGCGGGCTCACAGCCGACCGAACCCGACGACGGCGGGCGTGCGCCCGGTGAGCAACCGCGAGGTCAGCGCGACGAGCACGAGCGGGGGCAGCGCGATGACCAGCGACAGCGCCGCGGCGGCGGGCAGGTCCGCCGATCCGATCGCGGCGAACAGCAGCAACGGCAGCGTGCGGACGGTGCCGCCGCCGATCAGCAGCGTGAGGATGTACTCGCTCCAGGAGATGAGGAAGGCGAACAGCGCGGCCACGACCAGGCCGGGCCGCACCGCGGGCACCGTGACGAGCAGCAGCCGGCGCACCGGGCCGGCCCCGAGCACCCGGGCGGCGTCCTCGGCGTCGACGTCGAGGCCGGCGAACGCCGCGGCCATCACCAGGCTCACGTAGGGCACCGTCGGGATGAGCTGGACCACCACGACCCCGGTGACCGAGTCGGCGAGGCCGTAGCGGATGAAGAAGATCTGGATCCCCAGCGTGACGGCGAGGGTCGGGACGATCGCCGGGGCGAGCAGCAGGAACTGGACCAGCCGCTTGCCGCGGAACGTGTAGAGCCCGAGCGCCCGCCCGGCGGTCGCGCCGAGCACCACGGCGAGCGCGGCGACGGCCGACGCGATCCCCAACGAGGTCAGCAGGGCGTCCCGGACCGCCGGGTCGAGCACCAGACGCACGCCGCGACCCGAGAGCTCGGGCAGCAACGCCGGATAGCGGAACTCCCCCGCCACCGCCCACAGCAGCAACGGCACGAGCGGGGCGAGCAGCCCGACCGCCAACAGGCCCGACCCGACAGCGCGCCTCACCGCGCTACCTCCCCGACCCGCACGCCCCGCAGCCGGTCGGCCAGCGCCAAGTACGCCAGCGCGCACAGCCCGACGAGCACCGCCGTGACCACCGCGATCGCCATCGCCGGCGCCCGCGCGGCCAGGTCGGGATCGCGGAACCGCTGGTAGGCCACCACCGGCAGCGTCGCCGGGAACGGGCGCCCGAGCAGGAACGGCACCTCGTAGGACCCGACGGTGAACGCGAACACCAGGACCGACGTCGCCCCCACCGCGGGCGCGATCACCGGCGCCACGACGTGCCGGAACCGCTGCCAGGCGCCGGCGCCGAGCGCGCGGGCGGCGTCTTCCAGCTCGGCGACCCCCGAGGACAGCACCGCGAGCACCACCACCCCGACGAACGGGGCCTCCTTCCACACGTAGGAGGCGATGATCCCCCAGCCGAACCCGTCCTGGGTCAGCGCCGGGAACGCCGCCGGGGCGTCGACGAACCCGGCCGCGGTCGCCACCCGCGACAGCGCCCCGCTCTGCGCGAGCAGCAGCACCATCGCCAGCGCCGCCACGATATGCGGCAGCGGCAGCGTCACCTGCAATAACGCGGCGAACGCCGTCCGGGATCGGCCCAGCGAGCGGACCAGCAGCGCCGCCCCGACCCCGAGCACGGCCGCCGCCGCGGTGGCCAGCACCGCGATCCGCAGCGTCAGGCCCACCGAGGCGCGCACCGCCGGATCGGCCCACAACGCGCGGTAGGCGTCCAGACCCAGCGGCCGGGCCGGCAGGAACGGCTGATAGCCGAGGCTCTGCGCAAGCGCCTGGGCGAGCCCGCCGCCGAACAACACGACGACGACAGTGAGCGCGGGCGCGAGCAGCAGCGCGATGCGCAGGCCCCGCGGAACCCGAGCGGCTCCGCGCCAACTGGGGTCGTGGGGGGGGGGGGGGGTTCAACTGTCCATTTTAAGACACAGCCGCCCCGGCCGGCAGCGCAACCGACGCGGACAAGGCCACCGCAG
>JBBSQN010000226.1:0-5466 GCA_038257875.1 Mycobacteriales bacterium | reverse complement strand
GAATTGTGGTACAATCTCCGCAGGCTCCACTCGGGTCTCGGCTACAAGACGCCACAAGAGATCCTCGACGAGTGGACGGACACGCAGGACACAGCGTAGAATAAACAAATCAGGCGGTCCGAAAACCGCGGGGCAGATCACCCGAGCCCGGCCGCGCTGTCCTGGCTTGTCGCTGCGGCGTTGTGCTGGATCTTGCCGACATGCACCGGCCCACGTACCCCATCCCCAGGATGCCGGGTTCCGCTGCTGTCATTGCCCCCATCTGCTGTGCGACCTGCGCCATCTTCGGCAACCAGCCGGGGTGAGTGAGGTGCAGCGCCGCCGTGAGCACCCCGCAGCCGGCGCTCGTGTTGTTCTGTCTGACGGGGGTTTGTCACCGATCCGCTGCGGCGTGGCCTGACGTGTCCACCGGTCGGCAGGCGATCGTGAGCATCGTGGACAACAGAACTCGCATTCCGTACTGGTCGCTCACCCAGAGCATCGGCAGGACGGCTCGCCGGTACTCGGCGGCGTACGTCGCTCACCCAGCACTGCCTCGTCTGGGGGTGGCTTGCCGCAGGTCAGCTGCTGGAGCACCAGCCCGGTTACCGGTTCGGGCATGTTCTGGACGTGTGATTGCCGAGGGGGCATCGCTGTCATGGATCTGAGTGGTGACACGTCCGGGTCGGGGTGTCAGAGCCTGTTGGTAAACGTCTTAGGAGGCTGATTTGTCCGGTTTCGAGGTGGGGGGAGACGGGCGCCGCCCCACCGAGGCGGTGGTGGGCTGCCCCACACGGTGCTGCGACACGTCGCCGTGACCAGATCGCTACCCGCGCCCACAGCCCTGGCCGGGTTCACTGAGGTTCACCAACAGGCTCTCAGGGGAGCGGGGTGTTCGGTCCAGCTGGACGTTCGGATTCCACTCCTGAGCAACGATGTGCCCGCTACCGCTACGAGTACCTGTTGCCCGCCGTCGTCGATCCCGCATCTCGGCGCATCTTGCTGCCGATCGGCGGGCTGATCGGGGCTGTCACCATGCCCCACGAGCTTGGGCGGCGGGTCCTGGCCGGTTTACGGGTGCGGATGTTGGCCGGTCCGGTCGTGGAACATCCGCACAGCCAACGGTGGACGTTCCTCACCGGCCCTGGCCACACGTTGGCCGAGCCGGTGAACGCCGACCTGCTCCGGCTGCGGGTATCGGTGGCTGGCCCGGGAAATGACGTGGTACTGCCCTGCCCTGATGACGAGCAGCTCGGGCTTTGGCACTGGGTCAGTTACCCCGAATCGCTCAGTGACTTTCCTGCGCAGTCCGCGGTCCTCGCCACCACCAGGGCTATGTCGACCTCCACCCCCTGGTAGCTCGGGTGCAGGCTGTCACTGGTCCGGGTGAACTGCCTGTTCTCGATCATGTGCAGTCTGGGGTGTGTCGCGGCGCCTGGGCTGGGGCGACATGTGCTGCGTACCGAGGTGGTGGTCGGTCGACTCTGGTGGACTGTCGTAGGGACGTGGTGGTTGCCGGTGCCTTCGGGTCGGGGGGTGGTGCGGTGTTGCGGTGGGTAGCCCCTCAGTCTGAGCCGGGGGAGCCAAGTTTTCAACGATTTACTGGCGGATGCCGTGTCGGGATGACCATTTGAATCCAACATCCCGTCGTCGTACTCAGGGCGCGGCACGGACGGCGAGCAGCGCCACGTCGTCGTCCAGGGGGTCGGCGGAGAACCGCTCGACGGCCTCCCGCACCGCCGCGACCACCTTCCCTGCGGGCCGTCCGGCCGCGCTCGCCGCGACGGCGAGCAGCCGGTCGGTGCCGAACTGCTCGCGGCCGCGACGGCGTTCGGTGACGCCGTCGGTGTAGACGAGGATCACCTCGCCCGGTGCGAGCCGGTGCCGCGTGCACTCCAGCCGGACCTTCGGGACCAGCCCGACGGCGGTGCCGAACTCCCCGATCAGCTCGGCGTTGCCGTTCCCCCGGACGAGCACCGGCTGGACGTGCCCGGCCAGCACGAGGTCGATGTCGAGCCCCGCCGCGCTGCCGGGCCGTGGCCTGCTGAGCATGGCCGCGGCCAGCGTGCAGAACTGCAGCGGGTCACCCGCCTCCATCATCACGTCGTTGAGCATCTCGACCGCGCGCCGCAGCGACCGCCCGTCGCGGACCAGCACCCGCAGCACGTCCCGGACCAGCCCGGTGCGCGCGGCGGCGCGGGCACCCTTGCCGCAGACGTCCCCGATCGACACCAGCCAGTGCGACGGGTCCACCGAGAGCACGTCGTAGAAGTCGCCGCCCACGTCGCTGCCCGAGCTGGCCGGGAGGTACTCGGCCGCGAAGTCGAGGCCGGGTACGAGCGGCAGGGCACGGGGGAGCAGCGCCTGCTGCAGCGCCTGCGAGACGGCGACGTGCGCCGCGGTGCTCTGCGCGTTGTGGATCGCCAGCGCCGCCCGCCGGGCGATGTCGCCGACCAGCACGACGTCCTCCGGGCTGTGCGGACGCCCCTCCGGTCTCCCGACGACGAGGGTGCCGATGGTGGCGCCGCGGGCGCGCAGCGGCACCGCGAGCCCGTCGGTGGGCACGGCGAACCGCACGGGGGTGGTGTCCCCGCGGACCAGCCCGCGCAGCCGCGTCCGCAGCTCGGGCGGCAGCCCGGGGATCCCGTCGGGATCGATGGCCGCACGAAGCTCCGGCAGCATGTCCTCGTCGGCGTGGGTGAGCGCGGCCAGCCGGAGCTGTCCGGCCGGATCGAGCAGGTGCACCGCACACCACCGGCCCAGCCGCGGCACGAGGACCTGCGGCACCACCGCGACGGCCAGGTCGACGTCGAGGGACTGGCCGAGCAGCTCGCTGGTCTCGGCGAGGTAGGTCATCCAGGCCCGGCGGCGCTGGTCCACCCCGCGCAGCCACTGGGACTCGACGGCCATCGCGACGCGGTTGGCGGTCAGCTCGGTGAGGTCGCGCGCGTGCGCGGGATCGGCGGCGACACCGGACGGTCGTCGCCGGTGCACCACCCGCAGGGCGCCGCGCAGCGGTGCCGTCAGGGGCAGCGGCACCTCGACGACGAGGTCTGGCCCGAAGCCTCGGACGTCCTTGGAGCCGTCCCTGGTGAGCTCCTGGGAGCCGTGGCCCTCGTCGACCTGCACGCTCGCGGACTCGGCGTCGAGCAGCTCGCGCAGCCTGCGGACCAGCTCGGCCACCAGCTCCACCGGTTCCAGCTGCTCGCCGAACGCCGCCGGCACGTGCAGCAACCAGCGGGCCTGCTCCGCGGTCGTCCATACCCGCTCGGTGTCCGGCACCGCCGCGGGTGCCGCAGGGGACGCGGGTGCGGCTCCGCAGGCGAGGGAGAACCAGACGACGTGCCGGCCGTCGAACTCGTGACGGGTCCCCCACGTGGTCGCCAGGCGTGCGACGAGCGTGAGCCCGCGCCCGTGCTCGGCGGCTCGGCCGGAGCGCCGGCGGGGCTGGGACAGGTGCAGCTCCAGTGGGCCGGCCCCGCGGTCGGTGACGGCGACCGTGATCTCCGCGTCGGTGACCGTCACGGCGACCTCGAGCTCGGTACCGGCGTGCAGCACGGCGTTCTCGCAGAGCTCGCTGGTCAGGAGTACGGCGGTGTCGAGGAGGTCGGAGTCGGAGTCGCGCAGGACCCCGCGCAACGCGTCGGACAGCATCCGCCGCGCTCGCCCGGCAGATCGGGCGTCCGGCGGCAGCCGCATCCGCTGCTCGAGCTGACCGGGCACCGATGCAGTCTGCACTGTGGTCCCGGGAACGTTCGCGTCGACGCCGGGCGCTGCGCGGATCGACTAGGGTCGCGGTGCGGTGGCCGCGTCGGTGCCACGGTGCGCACCGTGTCCGGCTGTCGGTCCGAGCAGGAAGGGCTGCGGTCATGACCACCACACGGCGTGCACATGCGATCCCCATGACCGGGGACGGGGGCGACCCGGACGACGCGGTCCTGCTGGCGGACCTGGCCGAGGCGCTGCACCAGGTGCGGCGGGGTCGCTTCGACGTCCGGCTGTCGCGCCGCGACGGGCCAGCCGGTGAGGTCGTCGACCAGTTCAACGAGATGGCCGCCATGGCGGAGCGGCACAATCGCGACCTGCTGCGGGTGAGTCGGGTCGTCGGGCGCGAGGGCCGGATGTCCGACCGACTCGACGAGGAGTCCTATGACGGGGCGTGGGCCACCGGCGCGCAGGCCGTCAACGCGCTGATCGACGACATGGCCGCACCCACCGCGGAAATTGCGCGAGTGATCGAGGCCGTCGCCGAGGGCGACCTGTCCCAGCACATGGCGCTGGAGATCGAGGGTCGCCGGCTGCGCGGGGAGTTCCGGCGCATCGGCCGCACCGTGAACACGATGGTCGACCAGCTCTCGAGCTTCGCCGTCGAGGTGACGCGCGTGGCGCGCGAGGTCGGTACGGACGGGCGCCTGGGCGGGCAGGCCGATGTTCGCGGAGCGGCGGGCACCTGGCGTTCCCTCACCGACTCGGTGAACACGATGGCGAGCAACCTCACCAACCAGGTGCGGTCGATCTCCTTCGCGGCCACCGCGATCGCCCAGGGTGACCTGTCGCGCAAGATCACTGTGAGCGCCCGCGGCGAGGTCGCCGAGCTGGCCGACACGATCAACTCGTTGACCGACACGCTGCGGCTGTTCGCCGACGAGGTCACCCGCGTGGCCCGCGAGGTAGGAACCGACGGGTGCCTCGGCGGCCAGGCTGCGGTGCCCAACGTGGCGGGCACGTGGAAGGACCTCACCGACGCGGTGAACCTGATGGCCGTCAACCTCACCGACCAGGTGCGCGGTATCGCCCAGGTCGCCACGGCGGTGGCGCGGGGTGACCTGAGCCAGAAGATCACGGTGGACGCCCGGGGTGAAATCCTGGAGCTCAAGTCGACGGTGAACACGATGGTGGATCAGCTCTCGAGTTTCGCCGACGAGGTCACGCGGGTGGCCCGGGAGGTGGGGATCGAGGGGAAGCTCGACGGGCAGGCCACCGTGCCCAACGTCTCCGGCACCTGGCGGGACCTGACCGAGAACGTCAACCAGCTGGCGTCGAACCTGACCGGTCAGGTGCGCAACATCGCGCAGGTGACCACGGCGGTGGCGCGGGGTGACCTGAGCCAGAAGATCACGGTGGACGCCCGGGGTGAGGTCCTGGAGCTCAAGTCGACGGTGAACACGATGGTGGATCAGCTCTCGAGCTTCGCCGACGAGGTCACCCGGGTGGCCCGCGAGGTGGGCACGGAGGGGAAGCTGGGCGGGCAGGCCGAGGTGAAGGATGTCGCGGGTACCTGGCGCGACCTGACCGACAACGTCAACTACATGGCCTCGAACCTGACCGGTCAGGTGCGCAACATCGCGCAGGTGACCACGGCGGTGGCGGGTGGTGATCTGTCGCAGAAGATCACGGTGGATGCTCGTGGTGAGAGCTTGGAGTTGAAGTCGACGGTGAACACGATGGTGGATCAGCTGTCGAGCTTCGCCGACGAGGTCACGCGGG
>JBBSQN010000225.1:0-5588 GCA_038257875.1 Mycobacteriales bacterium | reverse complement strand
GTTCGACTCCGGGCTGGGTGTACGTGGCGGGGTGAAGCTTGGGGGGAGCCGCGGGGGGAACACCCCCCGACACCCCACCAAAGATTTACACGTGGTGAGACGCCACCCACCGCCGCCCACAAAAAGAACGCCGGGTGGGGGTCGGGGGCGGGGTCTGGGGGGGGTCCCGCGGTGGGGCCCCCCCCGCCTGACCCCAAGCTCTTGATTTCAAGGTGCTTCCTCCGCAGCCATCGAGCACCATTCATTCACCGGAGGGTCGTGGACGGAGAATCTGGTCTCCTGATTTTGCCCGTGGTGTCGTTCTCCGGCTTCAGTGAGCACGATGCTCTGGTTGGTATTGACGCCGTTTCAGCACTGTGCGCAGCCGTGCGAGCCAGCGCGGCCGGCGAGCCCGTGGGGGTGTGGGAGGTCGGAGCTCGCGCAGTGTCGCGCAGCAGGCCGTGCAGGGTCGACCGGGTGGATTGACCATTGCTTGGGGTGTGACGGTGCGGCCGCACACGGACTGGTAGACGCCGTTGTCGTGGTGCTGGCCGCTGGCGAGCTCGGTGTCGGTGACGGCGTGCTCGGCGCCGTCGTGGACGCAGGTCATCCGGACCAACCACGACGGGAAGTGCCCGGCGGCGACCTCAGGCTGCTGGTCGGCAGGAGAGGCGAGTCCGGCGGGGGGGGGGAACGCCGCCGGTCTCGCGCGACACCGACCGGCGCGAAGGGCCGGTGTCGATCGGGTCGGTCGTCGGCGGGAGCGGACCCCAGATCATGTTCATCGGGGCTCCCCGCCGGCAGGCCGAGGGGTGGGGTGCGGGGTGGCGTCCACGACCGGGTGCTGGACACCGGCCCAGCAGCGACCGGTCACGGTCCACGGCTGGGGTGCGGTGGGGTCGAGGCGGGGGGTCGCGAAACCGTGGGCGTGCCACCCGCCCTCGACACGAACGCTGCGCAGGAAGGCGGGCTCGTCTCCCCACAGGACGACCACCCGCACCTCCGGACCGGGTTCGGGGTCACGGTGGGGCCACCAGTGCTGACCGTCGGGCGCGGTCAACGGCCGGTGGCACCGGCAGGGCTCAGCCATGGGACGACGCTGTTCGGTAGTGACGGTGTCTCGCCCGGTCACTGTGCTTGGTCATTGTCGGGGGTCCTTCCTCCGTGCTGGCTTCGACGCCACGGGCCGGTCTGTTGTGCCGTGGGCGTCTGAACCTGCCGGTGAAGATGTTGATCACGAGAAGTTGCCACGATTTGCGGTATGCCCGCGTCGCCGTCCGGCGTCAGGCCGGGGGAGTCTGTCCGTCACCTGATTCACCGTCGTGCCCGCCAGTAGGCCAGTTGCTCGCGCAGGGTCACTCGTTGCAAGCGGGCGCCCAGCCGACGGTGTCGGTGTTCGTGCAGCAATCGACGGACCAGTGACGTTCTTGTCGCCGGGCAGGCAGGTGCGCGCAGGACTCGTCGCGAGGGGTAGGCGTGTCGGCCTGCCGGTCGCATGGGTGTCTCCGATCAGTCCGGGTGGAAACCGGTCGGCGCGCGAGCTCGGGGTATCTCCCGCGCCGACCGGAGTTCGGGGCGTCCGACGGTGGTGCAGCTGCCGGGCGTGGGTGGAACGATCGCGCATCGGCGTATGGCGTCGGGGGGCCATGAGGAGGCCATAGCGTGCCGTTGCGGGGTCGCTCGGATGTGAACAAACCTGCCGTTGGATCGCTGGTACGGTGCCGTTCGGTATGGTCGTCAGTCATCGCTAAGGAAGGTGCAGATGAATTCTCATCCCGTTGGCTCGGCTGTGACAGTAAGAACAGAGTTGATCTTTGGTCAGGAGATCCGCGTCTTTGATATTACAGCTGCGCGGACTGATGCGCCATCGATGTATATCCAGTCGGGCCTGCATCCGAACGAGACCACCGGCTGCGGTGTGCTCCATTCTCTGCTGGCACGGTATGAGTCCGAGAGCTGTCCGGTCAACCTGCGGCTGGTTCCTCATGTGAACCCGCTGGGTTGGCGAACCTACATCGAGAACGGCAGTGGCCGGGTGTCTTATCCGAACTTCATCAACTGGAACCGGATCTTCAGTGGTGACATTTCGGCGCTGCCTGATCGACCGACGATCGAGCAGGGTATGGCCGACCTACTCCTCCGATTGTCCAGCGGGTACGACCACGTCATGGACGTGCATACGCCCGAGTGCGGGTGGCCGCATGTCTACGCGCCAGGTCTCAGCGGGCGGCTCAATATTTTCGACGATCTACCGCATATCATTTTCGCCGAGCCCGAGCTGTTCACATTCGCTGATTATCATGTTCGCAAGTCGGGGCGGCCGGAGTCGACGACGATCCGTCGATCTGTCACTCTTGAGCTGCCAAGTCATCGGCTTCAGTCCGTGCGCGACCTGGACTACTGGGCGCAGCGTCTGCACGATGAGATCGAAAGTATTCGGGAGCTGCGGGTACCGTCGTCGACACCGCCCGCCCTGACGGGATCGATGATCGATCTCAACGCGAGGATTGACGGTATCTGTTACCTTGTTGCCGAGCCCGGGCAACGTTGTGGAGCTGGTGACGTCATAGCGACGATCGTCGATCCGCAAGGTAACAGAGATGAGATCCGCGCTGCTGTCGATGTCGTTCCGTTGTGCTACCGCCGCAGCGCGGTAGCACGGGCCGGGGGCTGGGCGGTGCGCTGTCTCAGCCTGGAATCCCGTGGCTGATCACGCATCAGATAGGGTTTATCCATGTCTGTCAGTTCGCCCCGTACCCGGCTGGAACAGAAATTTCGGGCTGCGCGCCTGTCCCAACGTGACGTGCTGCGGCGCTTCCCCGAGGAGGCCGCGCGGTTCGGCGAGGGCGAGATCTTCGTCTCCGAGCGCCAGCTCAAGCGGTGGTTGGCCGGCGAGGCACCGACTCCGCGTGCGGCGGCGTGCCGGGTGCTGGAAGCTTGGTGGGGTGAGCCGGTCGAGCGGTTGCTCGGCCCGCCTGACGAGCTCGCGATACCGGACGTGGCAGGAGGTGACGTTGTGGCTGACGCTGGACGGCGGTCGGTCGAGCACGCGATCGACGCCGCGAGCGCGCTGGATCCCTCCGCGCTGGAGCACCTGCACGGGGCGGCCCAGCACGCAGCGCACGCCTGCGTGGTCACTCCGCCGCTGGAGATGCTCACCGACCTGGTGGCGCTGCGGGACACCGTCTACGTCCAGCTCGACCGCACCCACAAGCCTCGCCAGCAGGCCGAGCTGTACCTGCTCGCCGGACAGGTGTGCGGGCTGCTGTCGTCGGTGTCGTTCGACCTCGGGCACCCCGGGGTCGCGGAGGAGCAGGCCCGTGCAGCACACACCTACGGCTCGGTGATCGACCACCCGTCGCTGTGCGCGTGGGCCCGCGCGCTGCAGTGCACGGTCGCACTGTGGACCGGTCGGCCGCGCCATGCCGTCGCGGTCGCCGAGTCGGCGCTGCTCGGTGCACCGGTCGGAACGGCGCGGGTGCGGCTGCACACTGCTCGCGCCCGCTCGCTGGCGCTCATCGGCGCCCGCGACGAGGTCGACGTCGAGCTCGCGGCGGCCGCCGACCAGCTCGAGCTCGCCGGACGCGACGAGCTCCTCGACGGCATCGGCGGCGAGCTGTCCTTCGACCGCTCCCGCCACGCCATGGACACCAGCTCCGCCTACGTCGCCCTCGCCGACGGTGTGCGTGCCGAGACCGCCGCCCTCGACGCGCTGGAGATCTTCGCCGGGCTCGACGACCACCAGCGGTGGGGCACCGGCGTGGTCGCCGTCACGGTGGACCTGGGTACCGCCCGGGCGCTCCGCGGTGACCTCGGCGGTGCGGAGGCCGCACTCGACAGCGTGTTCGCGCTCCCGACCGCCGAGCGCACCGAGCCCATATCCCTGCGGCTGCTCGGGCTGGGCCGCATCATCGGCTCCCCCCGCTACCGGGGTGCGGTCGAGGCCACTCGGCTCGGTGAGAGTATCGAGTCGTTCACCGCCGCGAGCCTCGCCCACACCACGGCGCGACCCGCGATCGGACCCGGCTGACCAGCTGCTCACGAGCCGGAACACTCAGCCGCAGTGATCCAGCTCGCGGGCGTCCCACGTCCCGAGGATCGCCGACTCCTTCGCCGCGCTGATGCCGTGGGCCGCACTGCGCTCGTGCTGGACCGGGGCGTCACCCGAGTTCATCCACGCCCACGTGTCGGCCACAGTTGACCGCAGCCCGCGCTGCACGAACCCGGCCGCGATCGCTGCCGCCGAGCTGACCTTCCACGCCCCCCGGTATGCCCGCCACAGCGGAAGCTCCGTCCACTGCGACACCCCCTGCGCGACCAACCACGGCTCGTCGGTCACCCACTCCAGCGACATCGGGCCAGCACTGGTGACCTCGCGACAGATGTCCAGAAACTCCTCCATCGTCGACCCCGGACCGGTCAGGTTGAACACCCCCGCCGGTCCGGACAGCGTGAACCGTGCGACGTCGCGCACGTCCACCGGCTGGATCGACCGGGTCGGCTGCCCTGGAGCCAGGACCCGGCCGCCGCGTTCGATCCGCCGCAGCCACCACGGCAACCGGCCCACGTACTCCCGCGGACCCAGGATCACCCCCGGGCGCAGCACCGTTGTGCGCGCCGGCCCGAACGCCGCCAGCACCGCACGCTCGCACCCGGCCTTGGTGAACCCGTACACCGACGGCCCCGGGTCACCGTCACAGCCGTAGTCTGCGCCCGCATCCGGTGGGCACTCCAGCACTTCCGACGCCTCCGTCAGCGGCTCCACTGGCCACCCCGCATATGCCGACACCGACGACACGAACACGAACCGTCCCACCACCGGCTCCAAGGCCCGCGCCACCGTCCCCGACTCGCGCGGCACGAAGCCCGCGGTGTCGACCACCAGGTCCCACGGCCCCGACGCAGCCAACCGGTCAAGATCGGCTGGTACCGTGCGGTCGCCCCGGATGGTCTCCGCGCCGGTGACGTCCACCCCCGACAGCCCCCGGCGGAACGTCGTCACCGCGCAGCCCCGCCCCAGCGCCTCCTCCGCTACCGCACGACCGAGGAACCACGACCCACCCAGCACCAACACGCGAAGGTTCGTCATGACCCCATTCTGACGTGCGCCGATGGCACGCGCGGGTGTGCGGTGGTCGTCGGGCATGATGTCTGCTGGTGGAGAGAGGGGCGTGTACCGGGACTTCTGCTCGATGATGGCGCAGGTCTTGCCGGTGTTGTTGCTGGCTCTGGGTTCGGGATGCGAACTACCTGCAGTGGCTGCGTGCCCAGCCCCGACCCTCACGACGGGTGTGTGGGGGGCTCATGGGTCGGTGCACCGGCCAAGGCTCAGTCATGTGACAGCCGTGGTGTGCTGGCCGTTCGGTGGTGAGGTGCCTTGATTGGTCGCTGTGTTGGATCATCATCGGGTTCTTCGG
Organism: Mycobacteriales bacterium; assembly: GCA_038257875.1. GTDB lineage: Bacteria > Actinomycetota > Actinomycetes > Mycobacteriales > Pseudonocardiaceae > Pseudonocardia. Next base: position 192 of record JBBSQN010000225.1, on the reverse strand, counting down.
GCTCTACTGACGTTCCTGTGGGTGGATTTTCATGATCGTCCGGGGAGTGGTGTGATCTGCCCCGCGGTTTTCGGACCGCCTGATTTGTTTATTCTACGCTGTGTCCTGCGTGTCCGTCCACTCGTCGAGGATCTCTTGTGGCGTCTTATAGCCGAGACCCGAGTGAAGCCTACGGAGATTGTACCACAATTC
>JBBSQN010000224.1:0-5656 GCA_038257875.1 Mycobacteriales bacterium | reverse complement strand
CGCCCTGGCGACGATTTCCGCGCACGGGCGCGTCAGCGCCAGGTCAGGTGAAGGGCACCTGGACGATGTTGAGCACCTGCGGGCCCTGGGGGTGGACGGTCACGCGCAGGTACTCGTCGACCTCGGTGGAGCCGTCGACGGTGATCCGGTCGAGGTTGCCCGCGGGGGTCTGCACGTCGTAGAACGACAGCCACCGCGAGCCCGGCGCGAGCGGGGCGTCGGCGTTGTAGACGTGGCTGTCACCGTTGAACAGGTACACCGGCCCGCCGAAGGCTGCGGCCTTCGCGGCGATCTCGCGGACGATCGGCTGGAACGCCGAGTAGTCGGCGAACTGCGGGTCCGGCACGGTGACGTCGAACATATCGGCCTGGGTGAGCAACACGACGGCACGCTGCTTGTCCTTCTCCGCCTTCGCGAAGGTCTGGTCGATCAACGCGAGTGTCGCGGCGGTGCGCGCGGCCACCTCGGCCTGCTGCTCCGGGGTGGGGGCGCTGTTTCCAGTCCACGGAACCAAGCCGTTGTTGCTGCCCACGACGTGCAACGCGGCGAACCCGATCCCGGCGCGGGAGTAGCTGACGTTCTCGACGAAGCCCCGCTCGGCCTGCGTAACGACCTGCACGGCGTGCTGGCCCAACGTGCGCCCGGGACTCGGGAAGAACACCTGTCGTACCGCGTCGAGCCGCTCCAGCGGGCTGAAGCCGCCGTTGTTGGGCCGGTGGCAGTCGGTCCACTCGTTGTCGCCCGGGGTGTAGACCAGCGGGTCGACGAACCGGTCGAACTGCGTCCTGACCATCGCGAAGTAGGCGTCGCTGCACACCGACGAGCCGCTCTTGATGTCACCGAGGTGGTCGACGAGCTGCACCGCAGGGTCGGCGTTGATCTGGTCGACCACCGCCGGGAAGCGCGCGACCTGCGCGTCGCCGTAGGGGATGTCACCGATCACCGCGAACGTGAACGCGCCCTCCCCCGGTTCGTCCGGCTGCTCCTGGGCGAGAGCCGGGCCCGCGCCGACCCCGACCGTGAGCATCACCATCAGGGCCGCGCCGAACGCCACCTGCCGCCACCACTTCATGCCATCTCCGAGATCGTGTCCTGTCACCCGTCCGGGTGGCCCCGGACGTGAGCGAGCCACCACCATGGGTGGGTCACGTCCGGTGGAACCACAGTTCCTGGAACTGTGGTTCCACTTCTAACTGGAACGTCAGTATGATTACACCATGGTCGGTCCCGTCGAACGCCCCACCGACATGTTCGACCGTGAGTGGGAATGGTCCGCCCTCGCAGGCTTCGCCGTCGACCCCACCCCCGGCGCGACGCTCGGGGTCGTCTCCGGACGGCGACGGCAGGGCAAGTCGTACCTGCTGGAGGCGCTGTGCGAGGCGACCGGCGGGTGCTACTTCGTCGCGACCGAGGCCACGGAGGTCGACTCGCTGCGCCTGCTCGCCGACACGATCGGAGCGCGGTTCGACCTGCCAGCGTCCCCCTCACTGCGGAGCTGGGAGCAGGCGCTCGACGTCCTGCTCGCACTGGGCAGGGAGCGCGCATGCACGGTCGTGCTCGACGAGTTCCCCTATCTCTGCGCGGCCAGCCCCGCGCTGCCGTCGATCGTCCAGAAGGCGTTCGGCTCACGGCGGCGCGAACGTACCGGGTCACGCACCAGGCTGATCCTCTGTGGATCGGCGCTGACCTTCATGGGCGGCCTGCTGTCCGGCTCCGCACCGCTGCGCGGACGCGCCGGTCTCGACCTGCCGGTCGCCACGCTGGACTACCGGTTGGCAGCCCAGTTCTGGGAGATGACGGACTGGCGGCTGGCGGTGCTGCTGCACGCCGTGGTGGGTGGAACCCCGGCCTACCGCCGGGAGTACTCCCGGGGCGACGTCCCGCGCGACCTCGGCGACTTCGACGACTGGGTCGCCCGGACCGTGCTGAACCCGGCGAGCCCGCTGTTCAGGGAGGCCCGCTACCTGCTCGCCGAAGAACCCGACCTGCGCGACAAGGCGCTCTACCACTCGGTGCTCGGCGCCGTCGCCGAGGGGCACAGCACGCGCGGTGGCATCGCCGCCTTCGTCGGGCGCCGCGACGACGCGGTGCACCACCCGCTGACCGTGCTGGAGGATGCCGGGTTCCTGCGGCGGGAACCGGACATCTTCCGGACCAACCGGAGCAGCTTCCAGATCACCGAACCACTGGTCGCCTTCTACCACGCCGTCATGCGCCCCGAGTGGGCGCGGTTGGAACGCCCGGGCAATGCCACCGCGGTGTGGCGGGACGCACGGAATCGGTTCGACTCCGCCGTGCTCGGCCCGCATTTCGAGCGGCTGTGCCGAACCTGGACAGCGACCTTCGCCGACCCGACGACCCTCGGCGGCCCGGCATCGGTCGTCGGTCACGGCGTGGTCAACGACCCGGCACGGCGCCGGACCTGGGAGGTCGACGTGGCGGCCGTCGGACCCGACGGTGCGTTGCTCGCCGTCGGCGAGGCGACATGGGGCACCGTCGTCGGCCTCGAACAACTCGAGCGGCTCCGGCGCATCCGTCAGCTGCTGGTGGTCCACGACCGGGCGGGCGCCGCCGATGCGCGCCTGCTGTGCTTTAGCGGCGCCGGGTTCACCGAGGACCTCCACCGGGCAGAACGGGCTGGTGAGGTCGTCCTCGTCGACCTCGAACGGCTCTACCTCGGCAGCTGACGTCGGTCGAGTGCCCGTTGCGAAGCGCGCAGCGCCAGCACAGCGTTGAGTTCGACAACAGTCCGTTTCGATCATGGTCAGAACCGGACTGACGTCGAACTCGACGGGACGGAGGCCAACAGCGTCGGGAACTCCGACTCGACGACGGCGACGTCGCCGTGACCGGTGTCGCCCGCCTGTCACGGATCCGCCCGACGACCATGCCGCGGTGCTCTGGCCCGCGATGCGCCAAGGCGGAAGTTTATGGCGTTTATGATCCTTCCTGCTGCCCGTGGTGGCGACGCACCTCCGCCGCGCGGAGCGGGCCAGTGAGGTTGTCGTCCTCGACCTCGAACGGCTCTACCTCAGCAACTGACGTCGATCGTGATATCATCTGTGAGATCAAAGAGGCGGGAGGGGGCGTAGTGGGTTTTCCGATCAGAGGGTTGCCGATAGACGTCGTCGACAAGCTGGACGTTGCTGCGGCCGAACGGGGGATCAGCCGGAACGCGTATGTCGTCGAGGTACTCACCGAGCACGCCCGCCGGGTCCGGCCGACGGTGACTCCGGAGTCCTTCGCCGAGGCCCTTGTGCTCGCCGCTGACCTCGGCGACGAGGAGCTCATGCGCTCGGCCTGGTCGTGACCGACTGGCTGATCGACAAGTCCGCTCTGTGGAAGCTCGCGCAGTCGCCGGACTATGAGACGTGGATCGACCGGATCAATCGGGGGCAGGTCTGGGTCGGCTTGCCTACTGTGCTGGAGGTCGCTGTCTCGGCCCGGGACGCTGATCACTGGCCGACGCTCCGCCGCCGGTTACTGGCGCCGCTGCTGACCCTCGACGCGACACCGCGTTCCGAAGCGATTGCCGTCGAGACCATGGACGCGTTGGTGGCGGCACGGCTGCATCGCTGCGTTCCGCTGCCCGACGTTCTGGTCGCCGCACTGGCCGCAACGCATCGGCTCACGGCCCTGCACCACGATCGAGACTTCGACCGCATCCACGACACGTACGGCGCGCCGGACGTCGAATGGCTGCGCTTGTAGCGGCATCCGGCCCGCCGCGTTCTCCTGGGGTGCCGAGGTCGAGGTTTATGGGGTTTATGATCCTTCTTGCTGCTCGTGGTAGCGACGCACCAGCGCTGGGAACTCCGACTCGACGAAGGCGAACAGCTCGCGCATCTCGGTCAGCCGCCGGCGGTGCGGCTGCGGGGCGTCGCCCACCGCGGCCAGGCCCTCCTCGGCCAGTACGCGCAGCCGCTTCATCTCTGCCCCGCGTTCCTCCATCGCCGTGCCCCACGCGTCCGGGCGCAGCTGGTAGAAGGCCCGCCGGTTGTGGGCGATGGCCACCCGCTCGACGAAGCCCATCCGCATCAGCAACCGGGCCGTGGTGCTGATGCTGCCGCTGCTGGCCCGCAACGCCGTCGCCAGCTCCTCCGCCGACTGATGCGGCGGCTCGCAGATCAGCAGCCAGCCCAGGACACGCCCGGCCATCCGCTGCAGGCCGACCGACTCGAAGTACAGTCCGACGTTCTCGACGAACTGCATCGTCTCGGCGCTCGCCTCGCGGACACCCGCTTGACCATCTGACTCCATATATTCAGAGTAGTCTGAAAATCCGGATGTCACCAGGGGCGGGGAAGGTGCAAACGCCTCGACAGGTGCCAGCCCCGTTCGAGGGCCGCGTCGGCAAGCCAGGACGGTCTCGCTCCGGCAGCCGCTCCGGTCGGCTGCACCCAGATGGCGGGCAGGGCGAAACGCTGCTCCAGTTCCGCGATCTCGTCCAGCTCGCTCGGGTGCGTGACGGCGAAGGTGAACACCGCCCGTTCGGAGTCGACGAACGAGGCCAGGGCCGCGGGGTGGATCCGCTGCGCGGGGCTCGACCCGGCGCCGAGACGCGACAGCCGCGGCGAGACCACGAACAGGCCAGTCACGGCGACCAGCGCCGGGTCGGGCACGCACGTACCGTTGGTCTCGATCTCCACCCACCGCCCGGCATCGTGCACGCACCGCACCAACGGCACGAGCTCGGCCTGCTGCAGCAGCGGCTCGCCCCCCGAGATCGCCACCAGCCGCGTCGTGGACGCCAGCACCCAGCACACCAGCTGGTGGACGCTGAACTCGCGGCTGTGCAACGGCTGGGCGAAGCGTGACCAGTCCCAGGTCTGTGGCACCTCGCAGGCCGGGCATGCCAGGTTGCACCCGGCGAGCTGCATGATCATGGCCACCTGACCGGCCGAGGGTCCCGACGTCTGGAACGCCGGCCCGACGCAGTCCGCCGTCGCCAGGAACAGCCCGCCGAGCCCACGATCGGGCAGGATCACACCGCGAGTCACCGACCCGCTCCCGGCATGCGAGCACGGCCGGCGTCCTGATCGTCGTCGGGTCCGGCGCGCCGCAGCGCCTTCTGCAAGCGACGCGCCTGCCGCGACGTCAGCTGCACCGGCCCGGCAGCGGAGCTGGAGAGCACGACACCGAGCGACCCGCGGTGCACGACCAACCGGGCGGCGGCCCCTCGGACGTCACGACACGGTACGACGCGGCTCAATCCCCATCCCCTGCGGCGCCACGCCTCATGTTCTCCGCGCCCGAACGGGCCGACACCCCGCCGATCGCCGTCATCGTCGACGCCGCGAGCGGTGCCTGGCTCATGCTCACCGGTGGGCGCCGCATGCCGGCGGTGGGCGCCGCTCATCGGGGTCGCCGATCACCGTCGATCGCGGACTCCGGGCCCGCGGCGGCCAGGCGGGCCAGCCACCGCCTGAGCTGCTCGATCTCGACGGCGCCGACCTCGGCGACCTCGCCCGGCGGCACCACGATCCGGACGCCGCCTTCACTGCGTGCCACCCGCAGCCACCGTCGTCGTCCGACGGCGTCGTAGCAGCCCACCGCGCCCTCCATCCGGTCCGTCATCCTGCATCCCGCCTTCCGCACGTTCCCGCCGCTGATCGCATCCCGGTGGGAAGCGGCGAGGCCGGGGCCTTCGGGGGTG
>JBBSQN010000223.1:0-5727 GCA_038257875.1 Mycobacteriales bacterium | reverse complement strand
GACGCGAGTTCTCGATCACCAGCCGTACGGCCTCGGCGCGGAACTCCGGACTGAACTTTCGATACTTTCGAGACATTCTCGCTGTCACCCTTCGGATCCGACCCTACTCGGGTCGTGGTCCGCGAACAACGGGGCACCTCAGAGAGTGGTGTGACGGTGTCCTGCCCGCCGTGGATGATCAGTATGGGTGCGGTGATGGTGTGGGCGTGGTCGAGTACCGATTGTGGGTCGGTGGCGTCGTGTTCGGAGGGTGCTGCGGTCAGTAGGTCGGTGTGGTGGGCTTGGAACTTCGGTGCAGATCGTCCCCAGGTGGTGGGGTCGACGATCGGGTGGCGGACGGTGGCGGCGGCGAAGGTGTCGGTGGTGGCGACCGCGCGAAGGGCGGTGTATCCGCCGGCGCTGGATCCGCAGATGGCCACGCGTTCCGGGTCGACGTGTCCAGTCGTCGCGAGGTGGTGGACGGCGTCGACGCAGTCGGAGACGTCGAGCACGCCCCAGTGTCCGCGCAGCGCGGTACGGTAGGCGCGGCCGTAGCCGGTGCTTCCGCGGTAGTCCACGTCAAGTACGGCGAATCCGTGGGTGGTGAAGAACGTGACCCAGGGATCCAGTCGTAGTTGGGTGTTGGCGGTGGGGCCGGGGTGGGCGCGCACGAGCAGCGGGCGTCTCGATCGGGCGGGTGGGCCGGGGTGGTGAGCCGGGTAGAACACGGCGTGGGCGTGTGCGCCGTCGCGGGTCGGGAAACGCACGATCTCGGGCTGGGCGAGGGTGCTGGCCGGCACTGACCGGGAACCTCGGGTGAGTTCCTGGATCCGCGCGGTGCTCGGATCGACGAGGAGGGTTATTCAGGAGGGTCATGTGGATCTTGTAAGACCACGGTTGAGCTGCGGGGATGCGCCTCCGATCAAGATCGCTGAATAAGCCTCGAGGGTGACGGTCGGGGCCTGTGTCGGGGAGGCGCCGATGATTGCGAGCCGGTCTCGGTGGGTTGCGAGGTAGGGCTTGATGGTGGTGTAGGGCAGGGGGATCCGTTCGAGCTGGCCATGGTCGTCGTGGGATACGCCCAGCCACGTCTGGCAGCCCTGCTGGACGGTCGTGGCAATCCGGTGGTCGTCGAGGAACTGGTAGGTCGCGTAGCCGAGCTCCCACGGCGCTGGTCCCAGCTCGGCGTCGATGACGATGACCGGTTCGGTGTGGCCGTCGCGGTGGCTGTACAGGTTCCACCAGCCGGTCCGGTCGGAGAGGAAGTGCAGGACCCCGTCCGGGCTCCATCGGGGCTGGGTGACCGACTCCTGCGGTCCTCCGGCGACCAGGGCTGGCGGGCCGAGAAGGCCGTCGTCGTGGAGGTCGGCCACCCACAGCCAGGAGCCGTCCCAGGGCATGAGCGGCTGGTTCCAGGTGATCCACGCCAGGCGTGCACCGTGCGGGTCTGGTCGGGGTGAGGAGTAGAAGTCCCAGCCCTCGGCGATCACCTGAGGGTCCGTGGAGCCGTCGGCGGGTAGCGCCACCAGCTCGTTGATGACCTGGTGTGTGTGGTGGCGTTCCCGGACGCAGACGAGCAGGCCATCGGGGCTGATCTGGATGTCGGCGTGTCGGTCCTGCCCGTGCTGGGGTGGGGGCGTGACGGGGACCAGTGCGCCGCCGGTGGTCCGCCAGATCCGCTGATCGTCGGCGCGGATGAACCAGACCTCGCCACCGTGGGCCAGGTACGCGCCACCGCCGTACTCGTGAACCCCCGACCCGACATGCACCCCGGGCGGCAGGACCTCACCGCTGCGGCCCTGGCTCCAGCAGACGAGCACGTCACCGTCGCGTCGTCCCTCCACCCAGTACACCGCCGCGTCGGCGACGCTGAGCCCGTCCAACGCAGGCACGGCCGGTGGCTGTGCCGGCGACGTGACCATCGGCTCGTCCGAGCCAGACCGCGTCGGCACGTGCTATACGGTGAGTTCTGCCCGCTGGGCGAGCTGGACAAGCTGGGGGTTGCTGCGCCGGTGCAGGGAGATCAGGACTCGCAGCACTTCGAGAGTCATCGGGTGGATCTTCGCCCCCTGGGGGGCGACGTTCCACGACTGCACCAGCGAGGATTGTGCACCGTCGCGGTCGCCCAGATCGAGTTTGGCGCGGGCGGTGTTGAGGTGGACAGCGCCGATCCGGGTGGGTGGCAGCCCGGTGTCGGTGCTGAACAGCTCGTCGGCGAGGCGGATCACCTCGCGGGGCCGACCGAGGTCTCCCTGGGTGGCCAGCACGTGGGTGGCGGTGTTGGCGGGACCGAAGATCTGGTTATGCAGGTGCAGGTCGGCGGGGAACTGCTCGGCCGCGGTCCGTGCGGCGTCGATGTGCCGCTGCGCCTCGGCGCGGTCGCCCCGCCTCCCCGCGAGGGTCATGCCGCGTAGGTGCAGCGTACCCGTGGCGAAGGCCTTCTCCGGGCCGGACAACGCCGCTTCGGCGACCACGACGGCCCGATCCACCACGGCGAGCCCACCGTCGAAGTCCCCGCAGTTGAGGAAGGTGCCGGCGCGGTCGCGGGCAGCGACTGCGGTCACCACCGGGTTGGGTTGCCGGCCTGCGGCCCAGCTCTGGTGGACGGGGGCGACCTCGACCAGGTCCATCCACCGATTCCGCGCAGCCAGCCAGTAAACGACGCTGTAGACGTCGGCCAGCAGCGCCCATCCCTGCGGGTTGGCCGCAGCGTACGCATAGGTTGTCGCTCCGGTCAGCAGATCGGGCAGCATGCGGAGCAGCCTGGCGTGGTCGGACTGCTCCCGCAGTGTGATGGCCTCGTCCAGATCGCCGCGTAGCTGGGGAAACTCGAGTACCGGGGCCTGGTCGGGGATGTCGTAGCGGCGGACGGCGGCGCGCAGGTCCTGCACCAGGGTGCTCTGGTCTTCGGAGACTGCGGTCTCGCCGTAGAGAGCACCGAGGGACATCTGCAGGGCTCGGGCGATCGCGGCGGCGATCGTCGGGGTGAGTGCCCGGTCGCCGACCTCGATCTTCGACAACAGACTCACCGACACCCCGGCCCGGCGCGCCAGTGCCACCTGCGTCAGATCACGCGCCTTACGCAGCTCAGCGACCCGCGAGCCACCACTGCCGCCAGCAGTACCCATGGATCCGAGTCTTCCATGCAGAGCGTCAGCGTCCATATCCGACCAGCATGCCCGCTCAACGGGCTGTGCAAACCATGTGCACGCTCACCGCTCACCAGACTGCGTGACTGGCTACGCCCGACCCGCCTCGGCATGCCGCTACAGAGTGAGTCCTGCCCGCCGGGCGAGCTCGACAAGCTCGGGGTTGCTGCGCTGATGTAGGGAGAACAGAACCCGCAGCACTTCGCGACTCATCGGGTGGATCTTCGCCATCTGAGGGGCGACGTCCCACGCCTGGATCAGCGAGGTCTGCGCGCCGTCCCGGTCACCCAGATCGAGCTGGGCGCGAGCGGTGTTGATGTGGACGGGCCCCAGCCGGGTAGGTGGTAGCCCAGTGTCCTTGCCGGCCAGCTCGTCGGCGAGGCGGACCACGTCACGAGGGCGGCCGAGATCTCCCTGGGTGGCCAATACGTGAGTGGCGGTGTTGGCGGGGCCGAAGATCTGATTATGCATCCGCAGGTCGCTCGAGAACTCCGCAGCCGCACTCCACGCCGCCTGAATATGCCGCTCGGCCTCAACCCGGTCGCCCCACCGCCCTGCGAGGGTCATGCCGCGCAGATGCAGTGTACCCGTGGCGAAAGCCCTCTCCAGACCGGCAAGCTCAGCCTCGGCAGCCACAATGGCACGATCCACCACGGTGAGCCCGCCCTCGAAGTCCCCACCGTTGAGGAAGGTGCCCGCGCGGTCCCGGGCGGCGACGGCGTTCGGCAGCGGGTTGGGTTGCTGGTCTACGGCCCAGGCCTGGCGGGTCGGGGCCACCTCGACCAGGTCCATCCACCGGTTCCGCGCGGCCAGGGCGTAGACGACGCTGTACACGTCGGCAAGCTGCGCCCACCCTTCCGGGTTGGCTGCGGCGTGCGCGTACGTGGTGGCCCGGGGCAACAGGTCGGTCAGCAGCGACAGCAGCGCCGTCAGATCGGCCTGCTCCCGCAGCGTGATGGCCCGGTCCAGATCGACACGCACCTGAGCGGGCTGAGGTGCGGGCACCTGGTCGGGGATGTCGTAACGGCGCACCGCGGTCCGCAGCTCCTCCAGCATTGCACCCTGGTCCAGGGAGACCGCGACCTCCCCGTATAGCGCACCGAGCGACATGTGCAGGGCTCGGGCGATCGCGGCGGCGATTGTCGGGGTGAGTGTCCGGTCGCCGACCTCGATCTTCGACAACAGACTCACCGACATCCCGGCTCGGCGCGCCAGCGCCGCCTGTGTGAGATCGCGCGCCTTCCGCAGCTCAGCGACCCGCGAGCCACCACTGCCGCCAGCAGTACCCATGGATCCGAGTCTTCCATGCAGAGCGTCAGCGTCCATATCCGACCTGCGTGCCCGCTCAGCGGGCTGTGCAAACCATGTGCAAGCTCGCCGCTCACCAGAACCGTTGACTATCACGAGGAACACAACCCGGGGAGCCGCGCATGACCAGCGAAAACGTCCTGGATCCCCAACGCCTGGACCCGCGATACCCGGCCAACTCCGGAGAAGACCCCACTCACCTGGCGGTCGATCGGCCACCAGCTCGCCCCCAAGGGACGCACACCATGCCAACTCAACCCTACGACCCCTGGCGCGACGCCGACGGCGTCCCGATCCCACCGCAGTGCCGCGTCGTGCAGATCGCGGTCGGTAAACAGCACGGGGCGCTGCCGTCCCGACTCCACCACCACGGCCAGGTCCTCGGCCGCGGCATCAACCGCCTGATCGTGCGGTTCGACGACAACATGACGATCAACATCCGGCCCCACCTGGTACGCGTACTCACGACATCGGACGGTCGCTGAGGATCACCACCCTGAGCACCGGTCGACGGATCGATCCGCACCGTCACTTCATGACCGATCACCCTTGCCCCTCACAGGAGATACACCGCCGTGACAACATCGAACACCAAAAGTCCAGCGGTACACCCGGACACCACCCCTGAACAACGGTGCGCTCGCTACCGCCGCGACCACCACCTGCCCGCCACCGTCGACCCCGCATCTCGACGGATCCTCCTCCCGATCGGAGGCCTGATCGGCGCCATCACCATGCCCACCGCCCTCGGACACCGCGTCCTCGCCGGACTACGCGTACGGATGCTGACCGGACCGGTTATCGCACATCCCCACGCCCAACGCTGGACCTTTCTCATCGGCCCCGGCCACACCTTGACTGAGACCGTGCACGCCGATTTACTCCAGCTACAGACCTCTGTCGCCCACCCCGGCGACAACGTCGTCCTACCCTCTCCCGACGACGAACACCTCGGACGCTGGCACTGGATAGTCAGCCTCGACACGCTCAACGACTTTCCCCCACAGTCGGCAGTCATCGCAACCACCACAGCTATGGCGACAACAGCACCCTGACACCGTCGTAAGGAACGAGACCGCACCGGAGCGGTCACCCGGAGCGCCGGACGGTGACGCGTCAGCGCTGAGCGCACCGTCTAGTAGGCGATACCAGGAGGGTTATTCAGCCGTATGTATAGAAGTGCAAAGCGACGACAGTAGAAATGGTCTCCTGGAATGTAGTAATCGGGCGACGGTAGTCGGTGTGCAGGATTCGCCAGGTCTTGAAGTTGGCGATCGTCCGTTCGATGACG
>JBBSQN010000222.1:0-5754 GCA_038257875.1 Mycobacteriales bacterium | reverse complement strand
ACGGCCACAACACGATGACCGTGCTCCGTGACGCACTCATCGGCCGACCCTGGATGCCCGACCTCCCCGCACCCACCTGAGCGATCAACACCACCCGAACACCACCGGAGGCCACCAGCCGACCGGTCACCAAGCCATGCCCTCAACCCGAGGCTGAATGTTTACCACCCCCGAAGGGGTGACCAGCTACGTGGACGCGGACCTCCACGATCCGGATCTGATCGTCGCCGATGTTCGCAACGTGCTGAACCTCTCCCAGCCGGTGGCGGTCATGTTCATGGGCGTGCTCGGCCACGTCGCCGCCGACGACGAGGTGCGGGCCATCGTGGCGCGGGTTATGGCTGCCGTCCCGTCCGGCAGCTATCTGGCGCTGTGGGACAGCTCCGAGACCGAGGCCAGCCGCAAGGCCGCTGAGGAGTATGTGGAAACCGGGGCTGTCCCCTATCACCTGCGTAGCCCAGAGCAGATCGGTCGGTGCTTCGACGGCCTGGAGATGGTGGACCCCGGTCTGGTGCCGATCACGCTGTGGCGGCCGAATCCCACCGAGGTCGGCGCGGCTGGGCCGATCAATGCCTACGGCGCTGTGGCGCGCAAGCCGTGAGAGACGGACCTGATGATCCAGTATGCTGGCTACGTCCAGGCTGGCGCAGGGTTGCTGGGTTCGTCGTCGTCTTCGTCTCTCAGCAGGGCGTGCAGTCGGCCGGACAGGTGCCAGTTGCGGAGCAGGGCGTGCTCGCTGAGCCAGCGCATCTCGCACACGACGCTGTCCGTGGTCGTTCCTTCGGGTTGTAGCCAGATGGGGTAGAGGCCGAGTCGCTGTTCGAGGTCGCTGATCTCGTCGAGGTCGGCGGATGACTGGGCGACGAACGTGAACACCGCGCGGCCGGACTCCGCGAACGTGGTGAGCGCCTCGTCGTTGATCCGGTTCGCCGGGCTGGCCATGGCGGCGAACCCGCGCAGCTTGGGTGATACCAGGAACAGATGGGTGGCCGCTGTCAGCTCCGGTGTCGGGGTCAGGGTGCCGTTGGTCTCGATCTCGACGCGGTACCCCAGCTCGGTGAGCCGGCTGGCCAGCGGGACCAGGCCGGTCTGCTGCAGCAGCGGCTCACCGCCGGTGATGACGATCAACCGGGCCGGCGAGCTCGCCGCCCACTTCACCAGCTCGTCGACGGTGAGACGTCGGCTCTGCGTCCCCGGCTCGAACCGGGACCAGTCCCAGGTGAACGGGACGTCACACGACGGGCAGGACAGGTTGCACCAGGCCAGCCGTACGACGAGCGCGAGCTGGCCGGTCGAGGGGCCCTCGCTCTGGAACGTCGGGCCGTGGTGTTCCGCGACCAGCAGGCTGCTGGCCGGATTGAGCCTGAGCGATGCCATCACCGTCTCCGATCTGCTGTGGCCTGGGCGGCGTTCAGCACGGCTCCCAGCCGGCGGGCCTGCCGGGCGGTCAGCCGTAGCGTTCCACCCGACGACGACACCGACAGCACCACGCCGTCGTCGTCTGGGCACACCACCAGCCGGGCGGCGCCGCCGGTGATGTCTCGGCACGCCACGGCCCGCTCCCGGCCGAGCCCGATCCGCCGGAGCACGTCCGTGACTCCCCCAACCGGTCGGGAGCGAGCACCGTGCGTGTGCGCGGCACCGGACGGTGGATGGTCGCCTGGGTTGTAGTCGGTGCGCTCCACGGGCGCTGTAGATCGTGGGTCTGGGTGGGTCACGTCACTTCCCCTCCGTTGGGACTGCCAGACTGGGCCATTCTGACCGACTCGATGACCGAGCCTGATTCTGGTTACAGTACTCCACCCCTGTGGCGCCAGGGTAACCAGGCGGCGTGTACGGTAGCGCATCCGATCACAGACACCACACCAGTGGAAGGAAGGTCCATGCCGCCGCTATCACCGACCGTGGCAGGCTGGGAGCTCAGCCTGCGGCTGCGCCAGCGCCGCGCGCAGCTGGGCGTCGACGTCGAGACGATCACCGACCAGCTCGGCTTCACCCGTAACTACTGGTCGGCGGTGGAGCACGAACGTAAGATCCTCGCCACCGACAAGCTGCACCGTGTCCTGGACCTGTTCGAGTACGACGACGAGGAGCGCGCGGAGCTGATCGAGCTGCGCGAGGTGGCCAAGCAGCGCGGCTGGTGGTCGGGCTACTCAGCGCTGTTCAGCGACGAGCTGCTGCGCTACCACGGTCTGGAGCACGGCGCGCAGAGCATCCGTACTTACGAGAGCCTGTTGATCCCCGGCCTGCTGCAGACGCCGGACTACGCTCGGGCGATGATTGCGGCCGAGCTTTCTGTTCGTCCGGTTGAGGTCGATCAGCGGGTCGCCGCGCGGCTGCGTCGCCAGGAGCGGCTCTCCGGCGACGAGCCGCTGCAGCTGAAGGCCGTCGTCAGTGAAGCCGCGCTGCTCCAGCAGGTCGGCGGTCCTCAGGTGCTGCGCGAGCAGCTGCGTCATCTGGCCGCCGTGGTGGCCGACCACCCCGACACCATCGAGCTACGGGTGATCCCGTTCACCGCTCCCGCCTGCGGGGTGTTCGGCGCCTCGACCTTCCACCTGATCGACTTCGCCAGCGCGCGGTTGCCCACCATGGCCTGGCAGGAGACTGTCACCGCCATGGGCATCCTTGACAAGGACACGCAGGTGCGAGAGCTAGACTTCGCCCACGTCGAGGCACTCCGGCGTAGCCTCAGCCCGGATGACTCACTGCGGCTAGTGAACGAGTACGTCAGAACGATGGGATGATCACAATGGGGTCCGAGCCTTCGATGGGGGCGTCGTGCCGGAGCGCGTGGTTCAAGAGCAGCGCCAGCAATGGCGCTGGAACCTGCGTCGAGGTGCGGTTCCACGACGACCTCGTCTCCATCCGCGACAGCAAGTACCGCCGCGACCCCGCCCACGACCCCCACCGTGAACCGATCCTCACGGTCACCGCCGAGCAGTGGATAGCCTTCCTCAACGACCTCACCGCCCCTGCCACCGACGGCCCGCTGATCTTCGAGAGCACCCCAGGCGGCCTGCTGCTACACGCCACCAACCAGAACACGACCCTGCACTTCACCCACGCCGAGTGGCAAAGCTTCCTCACCGGCGTCCACGCCCACGAGTTCGACCACCCCAGGCGATACCAAGCCGTGTCGATTTGACTACCAGAACGCGATCAAGCGTTGCGAGGTTGGGTTCGGTGCCGGTTGGCTACCGGGGCGTCGCTGCCGAGCAGTGTGGCGCGGCGACCCACCCCGCCTACTTGGCGCATGTGTTCTCGTACTCTAGCCCCGAGATGTAGTGGCCCCATTCTTCCTGGTTGAGCCCGCGTCCGATGATTGAACAAGCGTATTCTTCCGCGTGCTCTCGGACGTAGTTGAGTCTGGTGAGGTTCCAGAGCCTGAGAGTGTTGTCGTCGCCGGCGGTGGCCAGGGTGTGCCCGTCGGGAGCGAACGCCGCTGAATTCACCGAATCGGTGTGGCCAGTGATGGGGTCGCCGAAGGGCCGGGGTTGGGTGGGGTCGGTGAGGTTCCAGAGCCTGGCGGTGTTGTCGTCGCCGGCGGTGGCCAGGGTGTGCCCGTCGGGGGCGTAGGCCACGGAGTTCACGGGGCCGGTGTGGCCGGTGAGGGGTGGGCTGAGTTGTCGGGGTTGGGTGGGGTCGGTGAGGTCCCAGAGCCTGACGATGCCGTCGTCGCCAGCGGTGGCCAGGGTATGCCCGTCGGGAGCGAACGCCACCGACTCCACCGCGCCGGTGTGGTCGGTGAGGGGTGGGCTGAGTTGTCGGGGCTGGACGGTGTCGGTGAGGTCCCACAGCACGACGATGCCGTCGCCAGCGGTGGCCAGCATGGTGCCGTCGCGAGTGAACGTCACCGACCTGACCCAGTCGGTGTGACCGATGGGAGGGCGGAGAATACGGGTTGTTGTGAGAGTCTGGACAAGACCAGACATGGTTTCCGGGTTGGGATGGATGCCCTGAGCGGTGATGTTAAGGCGCAGTGCGGTGCGCCGGTCGCTGTCTCGTATGACGTCCGCCTGTGTGACGAGCTGGCGGGCAATCGCGAGCCGCTGCTGATCTTCGGCCACCCGTTGTTGCCCGATCGCGATACCGGCCGCCACCAGAGCGAGGATGAGCAGCACCGACAGGATGATGGTGCTGCGCCTGCGCCGGTAGCGGTCCCGCTGGTTACTGGCAAGGAGAAACTCGCAGGCCCCGGGGTTAAGCTGGATCCGGTCGGTGACCAGCACCTGGTGCCGTCCTGGCCGCCAGCGCAGCAGCCGCTGTCTCGGCGAAGGGTGCGGATCGGTCGCCGTCGTTGTCGTGTAGGGTGGGTTGCCGGGTTGGACGTGGGCGGTGGTGTCGGCCAGCGCGGCGGCGAGTTGTCCGCGTTCCCACAACCGGGAGGGTGGACGCTGGTCTTCGATCCATTCGGCGGCGGCCTGTTCGATTCCGCGGCGGGCGCGCAAAGCCGAGGAGGCGGCGGTGACCGCCTCAGCCAGCGGTGGCCACGCGGACAGGAACGCCTCGTGGGCGACCCCGATGAGCACCCCGCCGTTGTCGGCGTCGGTGGTCAGCAGCCGGCGGGTGACGAACGCGTCTAACTCGGCGGCGGCCGTCTCCGACAGTTCGTCCCGGCTGATCTGCAGCCGGGTGGGTCGGCCCTGGTCGTCGACGGTGACCAGCCGCAGCAGTTTGGTGAGCACCTGGTCCCGGCTGCGACCGGCGACCGTCATCGCCTCGGTGAGGGCCACGTCGGCCTGGCGAGTCAGCGTGCCCTGCACCCCGCCGAGCTCCTCGTAGCGGGCGGTACGCAACCAGCCGCCGCGCACGACACTGTCGGCGAGCTGGGCCAGGGTGTAGGCCAGCAGCGGTAACGCCTCCCCGCTGTCGGTGTCGGTGACCAGCCGAGCCACCAGATCGGCCTCGACCCCGATGCCCGCCAGCCGTGCTGGTCCCTCGATCACATCGCGCAGCGCCGCGCGCCGCAGCGGCCGCAACGGGAAAGTCCGCACCGGCAGCGCGGCCAGTTCGGAGCTGGCCAGCACCTGTTCGAGGAACTCCGGCCGCAACGTGGCCACGACCTGCACCGGCCCCTCCAACGCCGGACGTAGTAGCTCGGCGAACCGGGCCCGTTCGGTCGGGGTGGTCCGTGTGATCAGCTCCTCGAACTGGTCCACCACCACCAGCAGACGCCGCCGCTCATGTCCTGGGGCGGCGAGGAGAAGCTCGTCGGCCAGCTCCGCCAGGCCCGTGTACGCGAGCCGCCCGCGCACCTGCGCGACCGTCCAGCCCAGGCCCAGCTCTCCAGCCACGACGGCCAGCGCGCGGGTCAGCGCCGCGACCGGATCGGTGCCGGGCACGACGGCTGGCACCCTCCACCACCCTGGTTCGTCGGCCATCACCGGTAGCAGCCCGGCTCGGACCAGTGACGACTTGCCGCACCCTGACGGGCCCACGACCAGCGTCACCGCGTCCTCGGCGCGTTCGACGGGAGAGCGCAGCAGCGCGACGAGCTGGTTGACCTCGTGGGTGCGTCCGAAGAACACTCGATGCTGGTCGGAGCTGAACGGGCGCAACCCCGGGAACGGGGAACGGTCGTCCGGCCAGCCCAATCCCCCCGCCGCATCGACCTTGAGGTGCCCCGTTGTTCGCGGACCACGACCCGAGTAGGGTCGGATCCGAAGGGTGACAGCGAGAATGTCTCGAAAGTATCGGAAGTTCAGTCCGGAGTTCCGCGCCGAGGCCGTACGGCTGGTGATCGAGAACTCGCGT
>JBBSQN010000221.1:0-5757 GCA_038257875.1 Mycobacteriales bacterium | reverse complement strand
TGCCAACTACATCGAGGTCTTCTACAATCGGCGCAGAATCCACTCAGGCCTGGGCTACCGGACCCCGCACGAGGTCCGCGCCGAATACGTGAACCGGCAGCAAGCAGCATGATGACCGCAAATTCTACAGTCCGGCAAGCGAGCGGCACCCCAAACCTCATCGGAGGACCGATGCGCATCCGAGCGATCACCCCGATCCACGTCGGTGCTGCCGAGCACGACCGACGACAGCGGCGCTACGACCGGCTCAGCACGCCGGGGGTCACAGTCTCGCTGCTTGACCTCCCCGACGATCCGGCCGTGCCCCGCGCGCTGAACACCCCGGCCGACGTTCGCCGCTCGGAGGAACTGGTCATCGCCGAGGCGCGACGGACCAACCCGGGCGAGTACGACTGCGTGCTGCCGGACTGCGTCCTCGATCCCGGCGTGGGATGGGCCGAAGGAGTCCCAGTGCCCCTTGTCGGGATCTTGCGGCTCACCGTCCACCTTCTTACCGGACTCGGCCAGCGCTTCTCCGCAGTCGCCCGCAACGCGGCGATAGCGGACGAACTCACCGCCAGGATCCGCAGCTACGGCTACGAAGATTCCTTGACCCAGGTGCGCGTACTCGGGCTCGACGTCGACAGCATCCCGGACGACAACGCATGGGCGCGGGCGATCCTCGATGTCTGCGCCGACCTCGACGCCGGCACGATCATCAACGGCTGCTCCGCGGTCGAAGTCCGGGCGATGGGATCCGGACCGACGGTCATCGACCCCACCGCCGAGGGCATGCGGATGCTCGGCGTTGCGTCCGAAGCCGGGCTCCTGCAAGCACGTGCGGTGACAACACCGTGAGCGAGGCCGAGGTCGACCTCGTTGTAGCCGGGGCCGGCGGAGGCCTCGCCGGCGCGCTGCGGGCCGCCGAACTGGGACGCAACGTCCTCGTGATCGAGGCGAGTGAGCACTTCGCGCGCGGCAACAACACGGCGATGTCGACGGCGATGGTGCCCGGCGCCGGCACACGGTGGCAGAAGGAGGCCGGCATCGACGACTCGGCCGAGGTGTTCGTCGAGGACATCATGCGCAAGACGGCAGAAGAAGCCGATCCGGTACTCGCGCGAGCGCTCGCCGATGTCAGCAACCGGCTGGTCACCTGGCTGGCCGATGCAGTGGGCCTGCCGATCAGCCTGGTGACCGACTTCGCCTACCCGGGGCACAGCCGGTTGCGGTGCCACACAGTCGAGGGCAGGTCCGGGCGCAACCTGCTCGCCGGCCTGCTGCGAGCCGTCCGTACACACCAGCGCATCGACGTCATCGCGCCGGCCCGGCTCGCCGACGTGAGAACGGACGGCTCCGGCGTGGACCACGTCACGGTGACCTACCCCGACGGCGGCAAGGAGACGATCGGAACCCGCGCGGTCCTGCTGGCGACGAACGGTTTCGCCGCAAACGCCGAACTCGTCCGCCGCCACATCCCCGAGATCGCAGGAGCGGTCTACCACGGCAGCGCGGACTCCACCGGTGATGCCCTCCGGATCGGGGAGCGGCTCGGCGCGGACACCGCGTTTCTCGACGCCTACCAGGGACACGCCGCACTCGCGGTCCCCGCGTCGACGCTCGTCGGATGGGCAACGGTGATGCACGGCGGCTTCCTCGTGAACGACCACGGCGAACGATTCGGGGACGAGACGGTGGGCTACTCCGAATACGCCCGGGCAGTGCTCAAGCAGCCCGGGTCCCACGCGCACATCGTGCTCGACCAACGCATCCACGACGCCTGCCTCGCCTTCGACGACTTCCGCGACACCGTCGATTCAGATGCCTTGTCATGGGCGGACGACGCCGCCGGTCTGGCCAGCGCCGTCGACGTCGACGCCGGACGACTCGCCGCCACGATGCGAACCGTCGCCACGATCGCGCGAGGGCAGGCGCGCGACCCGTTCGGCCGCACGCACTGGGAACAGGTCCTCGAACCACCGTACGCGGCGGTGCGCGTCGCACCGGCCCTGTTCCACACGCAAGGCGGCCTGCGGGTAGACGGCGTCGGTGCGGTGCTCCGCCCCGACGAGACGCGGATACCCGGGCTCTACGCATCAGGTGGTGCCGCCATGGGCATCTCCGGCCACGGCGCCAGCGGCTACCTGGCCGGCAACGGACTCCTCCCAGCGCTCGGGCTGGCGTTCCTCGCCGCGGAAGACGTCGCAGGCGCGGGGCGCGTGCAGACGTGATAGTCGACATGCCGCTCGAGCGGGTGAGGGAAGAGGCGATGCGCTTCCTGCGCGAGGAGGCGGGCTTCGCACAGTTGATCACGGTGAATCACGCGGGCTTCCCGGTCGGGCGCACCATCGGGGCACCGATCAACGACGACTGGTCCGTGGACCTCGTCCAACGCCGCAGTCACCGCCGCCTCGAGCAGCTGCGAGCAAACCCACGGCTCGAGCTGGTGTGGGTAGGCGCACCAGCCGCGGCCGCGAGGAACGATCACCCCCCCGTCTTCGACTTCGGCCAGCTCATCCCGAGAGCGGTGTTCCTCCGGGGGATCGCGGAACTCCTGGACGGGGAACGCACGGTCGAGTGCTACCAGCACCTCACCGCCCGACAACGAGGCAAGGGCTTCTTGAAGGCGCCGCGGCGCAGCCCGGACAATGCCCGAGCCGAGCTCGCCGGCATCCACGTCCACCCCGTACGAGTCCGCGTCGAAGGCTTCGGTGACGGCCCCCAGTCCTACACCTGGAACTGCAGGGAGACCGCATGATAAAAACGATCCTCGGATACCAGATCGCTCCCGGCATGACCGAGGCGGATTATGAGCGTTGGCTGTTCGACGTGCACGCCCCGGACATCTTGGCAAACCCGTACGTGGACCGGCTCGTCTTCAACAAGGTAGAGCGCGAGGTGCCCTACGCGACCGGAGGAACGCCCATCCCCGACGACCTCACCCTCTACCGTATCGCCGAGATGCACTTCGCCGACGAAGCCGCCTACCAACAATACCTAGCGTGGTTCGCCGCCCACCCGATACCGCCAGAGCGCTCGCCCGCCGGCCGCACCGCATTCCTGTTCTACGTCGTCACCACGCCGACCGTCGTCGACCGAGGGGCATCCAGGAAGCCACGAGGGCATCGTTAGGGCTGCGGTTCGCTCATCGTTTATGGCTCTACGCCACTAACCGTCGACGGCGGCTTCGGATCCGTGATGTTGAGGGAGTGTGGCAGTCGACGCCGCAGTGCAGTGCAGTAGGAGGCGGATCCGGCAGTTGGCGAAGTTGCGGAAAGAGACCATGGCCGCTCGGCGGAGCTTCTCCACGAGCAGATTCATCGCCCCGGTGGGCCCGTTGCTGACGCCGTCGGTGTCGAAGTAGGCCAGCAGCCCGGTCCGCCAGGAGCGCAGGGTTCGGCCGAGACGGGCGGCCTCGCCGAATCGCGAGAGAGAGAGAAAACACGCAATGGGAAATCAGCGCGGCGGTCGGCGCGTCCTGCGCGTCACGCCCAGCGAGGCCACGGGGCAGGGCGACCCCACCCGTGCAGCCACCGATGGCGCGCGGCGTCCCCGCGGTTGAGCTAGCCGGAGAAGCCTGGGCCGTAGAGGCCGTGCTCCTTGACGATCTCGACTAGGCGGTCGAGCGGGATCTCGTGGTTGGTGGTGGCGAAGCCGGCCATCGTCCGGGCCATCGTCGCGGAGTTGTGGGCGGCCTCCTGGAAGGCCTCAGATACGGCATGCATGAACGCGGTGGTGGCTGCATCCGGGATCGACTTGGTCCGGTACAAGTCCACGTCCACGTCCTGACGCACGTCGTTGCCGGTGGAGAACGCGACGTACATGTCGCCGGAGTTGTTGTCGGCGATGCCACCGGTGGCGCCGAGCCCGATGCCGGCCCGCATGGCCAGCCGCTTGCACTGCGAGCCGATGAACGGCGCGTCGGTCGCGATCACCGCGATGCACGAATGGTGCTCCGGCACTAGCCTCGCGGCCCCGCCCCCGGCTGGCGGGCCGGAGCGGGGAACCTCGTCGTAGGTGATCTCCTTGCCCACCGGCGCGCCATTAACCCGATAGTACTGGCGCTGCCGGCTGCCGTAGTTGGTCTGCACGAACACGCCCACGGTGTAATCGACGCCGTCGTAGTTCACGATCCGCGATGACGTGCCGCTGCCGCCCTTGAAGTCGAAGTAGTGCATGCCGGTGCCGCCGCCGACGTTGCCCTCCCTGACCGGCCCGCCCTTGGCCCGGGCGTAGGCGCGCCGCACGTGGTGTTCCTTGATCCACCAGCCGTTGAGGTCGTTGAGGCTGCCGTCGTAGGTTTCCGCGACAACCGGCAGCAGGAACTCCAGGTCGGGCAGCGTCTCGAGCCCGATCTTGACGATGGTGTCGCGGACGATGCCGACCTGGCTGGTGGTCGTCAGGCCGATGACCGAGGTGAGCAGGCCGGTCTCGTCGAGCCAGTGGGTGCCGGTCATCTCGCCGTTCCCGTTGTGCGAGAACCATCCCGCGTGGCACCAGTTGTTCTGCATCGGCTCGCTGCGCGGCTTGATGATGGTCACCCCCGTGCGCGCGATGCCCGGGTAGTCGTGGATGATCGTCGTGTAGCCCACCTGCACGCCGGGGACATCGGTGATCGCGTTGCATCTTCCAGTCGGCAGCGTGCCGATGATGATCCCCAGCTCGCGCAGCCGGAACCGCTCGCCTCTCCTGATCCGGCGCACGATGTCCGGCGGGAGCGACGATGGTGCCGCCGAGACGGCAGCATCGGCCGGAGTCGCCGCACCCAGGATGCCACTGCCAGCCAGGGCGGCAGCGGCCGAGTACTGCAGGAGCCTGCGTCGGGGCATAGTGCCTGTTGATTCTCGACGGCTGGGAGCACCGCCGGCGGCGGACACGCCCTGCTCTGCATCGGACATAGGACCACCCTCTCCGAGGCCTGACTGCGCTCTCCGCCGGCCGGAGTTGCCCCCGGGCCCGCGTGCGCCGTCGGCGTCAACCTACTGACTCACGAGTCCGGCAGGTAAGAGCGGTTGGCGAGACTTTTCCTGCAGCCCCGTGCAGGCCCAGGACAACTGTCCGAAGCGTGTCGGGGGACGACCCGACCGGGGGGGTCAGCGGCGGCGGGGACGGCGGCTCGGCCGCGTCGGGTGATGGACGGCGGCTTCAGCACGTACTCGCTGTCGATCGGCAGACCGTGCAGCGCGCGCACGGCGAGCTTGAGGCCTCTGCCGCCGCTGAGGACCGTGCCGCCGACCGCCCCATTCGGGCGGGTGTCCAGGCGCTGCGCGCCTGGCAGCTCCGCGCGGCGCGCCCGGAGTCTCGTCGAAGACGTTCCCGCTGGCCGGGCTCGGGCTGGTAGTGCTCCACCAGCCTCACCCGCTCCCCCGGATGACTCCTCGACCACGGACGCGTGCGCAGGCTCCGCCATGTTGCTCACCGACGTACCCGGGCCGCATTCGGTGATCACCGCCGCCAGGCCGCCGTCGTCGCGGCGCCACACCCGCAGCCGGCGACGGCTCACCTGGCGGATGCCCAACGGATCCACGACTGCGAGTGTCTGTCAGTTACGTTGGACGTCCGGCAACGCCAGCCGGGCCCGGTTGTGCGCGGAACCACGCGATCGTACGGCGCAGTCCCTCCTCGATGTCGACCGTCGGCTCCCAGCCGAGCCGCTCGCGGGCCAGCGTGATGTCCGGGCGCCGAACGCTCGGGTCGTCCTCGGGTCGTGGGACGAAGACGATCTCGCTGTCCGAGCCGGTCAGCCGCACGATCCACTTCGCGAGCTCGAGCATCGAC
>JBBSQN010000220.1:0-6100 GCA_038257875.1 Mycobacteriales bacterium | reverse complement strand
CCGATGCTCCGACGCGAAGTACGCCGCTGCTTTTGACAAGAAGTCGGCTTTCATCCTCAGCTCCCGGTTCTCCCGTTCCAGTTCGCGCAGCCGGGCACGTTCCGACAGTTGCAGCGCCGGCTCGTCGTCGGCGTGCTCTTTACGGTACGCCCGAACCCAATTCCCGAGCGATGTTTCGCTCATGCCCAGCTCGCGCGCCACATCAGCTACCGGACGTGAGGTTTCGACGACCATCCGGGCCGCCTCTTCCCGGAATTCAGGGGTGAACTTCCTGTACTTCTGGGGCATTGGCTTCGCTCCTCCCAGTCAGGATCCTAAAGGACCCGCAGTCCGGAAGATGAGGGGCACCCCACCATGGCCGCGCGAGGCCGGGAACGTGTCGGGAAATGCGCCGGAAGGGGCAGCCGCCCTCTGGGCCACCTGCAGGCCGGCCGGTTGCCGTGGCGCATTGTCGGAGTGGATCACCCCTGGCCGACGTCGCAACACGCGAGGACGTGTGTGCGGCAGAGAATCTGGTTCAGAGCCTCAAGGACGATGACGCGGGCATGCTGGGTTCATGGCTAGCCGACCCAGTGGGTTCGCATACAGCCTGGTCGGCGCCGACGTGGTGATCAGCCACAACGGACGCCGCGCGGCCACACTTCGCGCCGCCGCCGCTGATCAGTTCATGGCGGCCGTAGCTGACGACGACCCTCAAGAACTCATGGCGCGCTCGACCCGGCAACCACAAGCACCGGAACGAGTCGCACCCGCGCAACCAGAGACGCTGACCCAGCCGACCCAGATCGGCATTCCCGGACCGGGTCCTCTCCTGAGCTCAGTCGTCACCAGGGCAGGACCCGATCAGCTGAGCACATGGAGAAAGTTGTGGCTCTGCGGCGGGAAGGCTTCCCATAGATCGGCAGAGACTTTGCTGGCCTCGGGGTGCTGCCCGATCCTGTCGAAGGTCGCGTGGTCGGCGACTTCGAGATGAAGGGTAATCGTGTCCTGGGCCCCCAGAATTCGGTAGCCAATGACGCCGTCGACGGCAGTCGCCGCCTCCGCCGCAGCCCGCACCTTATCCTGTGCTTCTTTGGGGAAGGTTGTCGCATGAACGATCGACATGCTGAACTCCTATGCTTGACGGGCTCTTGGCGAACTGACTGTACGCTGTTCATCCGGGGTTGTGTCAACAGCCCCAGCTGATGCCGTCATGGATCTCCGCCGGGAGGCTTGTGCGCAGCACGCGGGGCGTGACCTGCTGGCCGGCTGTCCCCGGCGTCTCCCAATCGACGACGGCATCGACCGCGACCATGACCGGCCTCAACCGGTACGGCTTCCGTGCAGGTCTCATACGGGCCGCTCCTGCTGGATGTGGGCAGCGTGGTGAGCCTGCTGGTACTCGGCTGGGGGCACCATCCTCAGCGACCCGTGCAGGCGGCGGCGGCGCTTTGCGGGCGGCTACGCCACTCGCAGGACCCGGATTTCCAGAGACTTCCAGCCATGCGCACACCAGGGTGACCGGTGGAGCGGCCGGGCAGGTGGCGTACTCCGCATCGATGAACTCATAGGTATCGCTCACCGATGCTCCGACTCGAAGTACGCCGCTGCTTTTGACAAGAAGTCGGCCCTTATCCTCAGCTGCGCGAACTGGAACGGGAGAACCGGGAGCAGCCGGCACGTTCCGGCAGTTGCAAGCGCCGGCTCGTCGTCGGCGTGCCCTTCCGGTACGCCCGGACGCCTGCCAAAACGCCTTGATCAACTTAGGCTACGTGGCATTGCGTCTTGACCTGCACCGCGAGTGTGGCACTGCGGACCCGACGATGAAGACCAGGTCGCCTCCCTCGTCGCCAACCAATCGAGCCGCCGAAGAGAAGACGAATGAGGTTCCGACGGCGGACGCTGGCGGACATGGCGCCGGCGGGGCGACTCCGCCACGAGAGCGCAGATCCACGTGGTCCGGTGCGGTTGACGAGTTGTCCACTGGCCCGACGTGACCGGCGCCGCGATCAGCCGGGGTCGGTACGACCTGACCGTTGCACCACCGAGCCGGGACCCATCCGAAGGGGGGTGATCCCTACCGCCCCACCTGCCAGGATCTACCTCCGTGAGCACCGACCCTTCCTGTCGCCGTCGAGGGCGCACCGTTTTCGCCCTGGACCAGGGGGGCTAGGACGGTGAAGCGTTGGTGGCCGCTGGCCGCGCTCGCGATCGCGCAGTTCGTGATGGTGCTCGACCAATCCGTGATGAATGTCTCGATCAGCACCTTGGTCGAGGACTTCGACACCACGGTCACGACGATCCAGGCCGTCATCACCCTGTACTGCCTCGTCATGGCCATGTTCATGCTCACTGGCGCCAAGATCGGCGACATCATAGGCCGCCGCCGGGCGTTCGTCGTGGGCCTGGTCGTCTACGGGTGTGGCTCCGCCCTGACCGCCGTGTCTCAGACCGTGGCAGTCCTCGCCCTGGGCTGGTCGCTGCTGGAGGGCCTCGGTGCGGCGATGGTCCTACCGGCCCTTGCCGCCCTCATCGCCGGCAACTACGAGGGCGGCGAGCGCAAGGTCGCCTACGCCGTGATCGGTGGTGTCGCAGGGGCGGGCATCGCCGTCGGGCCGATCCTCGGCGGCTGGGCCACCACGGAGCTGACGTGGCGCGTCGTGTTCGTCGGCGAGGTCGTCCTCGTCCTCGTCATCCTCGCCATGAGCGGCATGATCGGTGACGCCGTACGGGAGGGCCGCGCACCGCGGCTCGACCTGGTCGGAACGCTCCTGTCCGCCGCGGGTCTCGGCGCCGTCGTCCTCGCAGTGCTGCAGTCGACCACCTGGGGATGGCTCGTGCCCAAGGACTCCCCCGTCGAACCGCTCGGCTTCTCGCTCACGGTGTTCGTCATCGCGGCGGGGGCCGGACTCCTCTGGGCGTTCGTCGCCTGGCAGCGTCACCGCGAGGTGGTCGACACCGATCCGCTGGTCCACCTCGACCTCCTGAAGATCCCGCCTCTGCGTTCGGGGCTGACGGGGTTGTTCACCCAGAACCTGATCCTCATGGGGGTCTTCTTCGTCGTCCCGCTCTACCTGCAGCTCGTTCTGGGTCTTGATGCGCTGCAGACCGGGATCAAGATGCTCCCCATCTCGATCACGATGTTCGTCGCGGCGGCACTGGGCTCGCGCTTGTCGGTGCGGTACTCGATCCGTGGCGTCGTCCGGGCCGGGCTCGCCACCACCGTGGTCGCCGTCCTGGCCCTGCTCGTGACGATCAAGCCGGACCTCGCCGACACCGCCTTCGCGATCTCGATGGGGCTGCTGGGCGTCGGGATGGGCCTGATCGTCTCCCAGCTCGGCAATGTGGTGCAGTCCTCGGTCGACGCCTCGGGGCGCGGCGAGGCGGGCGGCTTGCAGTACACCGGTCAGCAGCTCGGGTCCTCCCTCGGCGTCGCCCTGATCGGCGCGATCGTCCTGAGCGGCCTCACCAGCGTGTTCGTCTCCCAGATCCAGGCGGATCCGCGCATCGACCAGGCCGTCGCCGAACAGGTGACTGTCGCGGTCGCACCGGGGGTCAACTTCGTCTCCGCGGAGCAGGTCAGCACGGCGTCACAGAAGGCCGGCCTCGACGAGCCCACCACGCTGGCGCTGCTCGACGACTACAAGACCGCTCAGCTGCAGTCGCTGAAGGTCGGCCTGCTCGCCGCGGCGCTGCTCGCGCTGTTGTCCCTGGCCTTCACCAAGGACCTGCCGCACGAGATGTCGAGAACCCCGAGGAAGTTCGCGTCACTCAAGGCCGAGAGCTGAGCAGCGCTCGCCCGCGTCACGAGCTCGTGCGAGCCGCCCGTCGTGCTACTCGGCAGCGTCCTCGTCCTCCAGCACGGCGATCGCGAAGCCGAGAGCCTCGAACATCGAGCCGGCCGCGGCCAGCGACTTCGGGCCGCCGATGATCGGGGCGACGGCGATGAGCACGCTCTGGGCGTCTTCGACCGTGAGACCGGAATCGGCGGCCGCACTGAGGTTCAGCAGGTAGCTCGACGGCGGTGCCCCGACGGCCGCCAAGGCACCGAGGCGCACGAGCATCAACTCGCGATCGGTGAGGTCGGCGCGCCCCAACGAGGCGGCGGTCATGTCTGCCAGGGTGTCGATCAGGGGTCTGTCGCTCATGGTGTCGCACCTTTCGAGACGGGTGGTTCCTCCCATCCTCGCGACCGCGGCGGCCGACCGGATCACCCACGTGAGATGACCCGTCCCAGATCGCCTCGGGGTAGCGGATCGGGGTCCACCCCGCCCCCTCGATGCCGGCGATGGAGGTGTGCACGGCCGGGTTGAGCCGGGCGGTGACCGAGAACCGGGCCCCGGCCCGGCCGATGGCGGCGAGCACGTCGCGGGTGTGGAACGCCGAATCGGCGCGGGTGATCACCAGCCCGGTCGCGCCGCATGCCCGGGCGGTGGCCAGCGCGTCGGTGACCAGCCGGGCCGCCCCGCGGGCGGAGTTGGTCGGCCCCCGGCGCAGCCTGCTGGCCGCGATCACCGGGGCGCCCAACGGGGTGGACACCGTGGCGATCAGCGCGTTGAGCCCGTTCACCCCGCAGTAGCCGTAGCCGGCGCCCTGCTTGGCCTAGCCGGGCCTAGCCGTGGGGCGGGGCCGACCAGATCGCCCACGTCGGATCTCCCGCACCGTGTCATCGACGTCGCCCGCTGGCCGCGCACACCCCGCTGCTGGTCGCCGGCGCGGACAGCATCGAGGACATGGACCTGCTGCGCCACGGCGGGATGGGGCCGGCTCTTCGCTGGGGTGCGGCACCGTCGACGCTGGGCACGTTCCTGCGGGCGGGAACCGGGCGGCCACCGCGTCGAGCTGGCGGACGTGGCCGAAGGTGAAGGCCATCCCGGCGACCAGCGCCGGCACCTTCAACGCCGCGTTCGCCCCGCCCTCGACCCGGACCTGGCCGTGCTCGGCGACCAGCCCGAGCAGCCCGCACCGCGCCGCCAACATCAGCGTCGGAGCCAGCCCGGCGCACGACACGAGATCCGGGTCGTCGAACCTGGCCGACACATCGGAAACAGCGTGAGAGACTCGCATCCCGCGGATGCCCTTCTGCCGGTGCTGATGTGACTCTCGACAAGCCACATCGTCCCAGGTCAGAAGGGCATTCGTGCCTCACGACCCGCCGTTCCCGAGAACGTCAGACGGCGGATCGAGGCTGAGCCGCGGTGTCGGGAGAACGCTTGGAAACACCGGACAGCTGCCCGTCGCGGTCAACGGCTCACAACGCGACCGCGCGCGGCCGGGCCTATGTGGGGCCAGACCGTTGTTGTCGACGGTTAGTCGGCGTCGACGTCGCGGGGTGCGGGCGGAGTGCCAGTAGCGACCATGCCAGCCGTGATGGGCGAGGGCCGGAAGCCCTTGACGAGCAGGTACACACCGAGGGAGAACTCCCACAGCGCGATCGGGAGGGTCGCGATCGCAGGCAAGGCGGAGAGCTGCTCGATGACGCCGAAGAAGACCAGGACGGTTGAGGCGATGAGCAGGGGGGCTCCGATGAGCCCGAGCAGGGGGATGGCCCGCGGGACGAGGCGTGACCGGTACATCAGGGTGCCGAGCAGGAGCGCGCTCATGCAGGGCATGAGGGTCTGTCCGAGGAGCAGCGTCCCGTTGTAGGTGTTGACGAGCGACGCCCCTGTGGTGACGAGCGCGGCCGGGTCCCCGCCTGCTGCTCCGAGGCCCTGTCGCAGGTGGACGAGTGCGAGCAGGCTCAGGACGCCGGTGAAGATCATGGCGGCCTCGAGGGTGCGGACGGTGACGAAGCCGAGGGCCATGCTCTGGTTCTGCCGCTTGACCACCGGGTACAGCGTCACGGCGGTGCCGATGCCGGCCAGGGCGACGATCACTTCGAGGAAGGCGCCCCAGAGCACACCGGTGCTGCCGCCGGAGCTGGTGATCCAGTTCTGATCGGTCTTGAGGTTGCCGTACAGGGCCAGGGTGGGGATGGAGATGAACGTAATCAGGTAGAAGATGCCCGCGACGAGCGCGGTCTTCCGCAGTGGGTCCATCGGGACCCGTGTCGTTGCGGTGGGTCGGTCGGTGATGGTCATGTCGTCCTTCTCTCGTGGGTTGGTGAGTTCGTGGCGGCGGT
>JBBSQN010000219.1:0-6294 GCA_038257875.1 Mycobacteriales bacterium | reverse complement strand
TGGGTGTGGTCGGTGGCGTTCGGTCAGGTCGAGGGTCGTCCGGTGGTGGTCTCCGGCGGTGACGACGGCATGGTGCGGGTGTGGGACGTGGGTACCGGGGCTGCGGTGGGTGAGCCGTTCATCGGGCATACCGGTGGGGTGTGGTCGGTGGCGTTCGGGCACATCGATGGTCGTCCGGT
Organism: Mycobacteriales bacterium; assembly: GCA_038257875.1. Lineage (GTDB taxonomy): Bacteria > Actinomycetota > Actinomycetes > Mycobacteriales > Pseudonocardiaceae > Pseudonocardia. Next base: position 6,115 of record JBBSQN010000219.1, on the reverse strand, counting down.
GGTGGTCTCGGGCGGCGCCGACGGCACGGTGCGGGTGTGGGACGTGGGCACCGGGGTCGCGGTGGGTGAGCCGTTCACCGGGCACACCGACTGGGTGCGGTCGGTGGCGTTCGGGCAGGTCGAGGGCCGCGCGATGGTGGTCTCCGGCGGTGACGACGGCATGGTGCGGGTGTGGGACGTGGGTACCGGGGCTGTGGTGGGTGAGCCGTTCACGGGGCACACCGGTTGGGTGTGGTCGGTGGCGTTCGGGCAGGTCGAGGGGCGCGCGGTGGTGGTCTCCGGTGGCGTCGACGGCACGGTGCGGGTGTGGGACGTGGGTACCGGGGCTGTGGTGGGTGAGCCGTTCACGGGGCACACCGGGGGGGTGAACGCGGTGGCGTTCGGGCAGGTCGACGGGTGCGCGGTGGTGGTCTCCGGTGGTGACGACCGCACGATGCGGGTGTGGGACGCGGGTACCGGGGCCGCGGTGGGTGAGCCGTTCACGGGGCATACCGACTGGGTGTGGTCGGTGGCGTTCGGGCAGGTCGAGGGGCGTCCGGTGGTGGTCTCCGGCGGTGATGACCGCACGGTGCGGGTGTGGGACGCGGGCACTGGGGCCGCGGTGGGTGAGCCGTTCACGGGGCACACCGGTGGGGTGAACGCGGTGGCGTTCGGGCAGGTCGACGATCGCGCAGTGGTGGTCTCCGGTGGAGATGACCGCACGGTGCGGATATGGGACGTGGGCACCGGGGCTGTGGTGGGTGAGCCGTTCACCGGGCACACCGGCGGTGTGTGGTCGGTGGCGTTCGGGCAGGTCGAGGGGCGCGCGCTGGTGGTCTCCGGCGGTGATGACCACACCGTGCGGGTGTGGGACGCGGGTACCGGGGCTGCGGTGGGTGAGCCGTTCTCGGGGCATACCGGTTGGGTGTGGTCGGTGGCGTTCGGGCAGGTCGAGGGCCGTCCGGTGGTGGTCTCCGGTGGAGATGACCGCACGGTGCGGATATGGGACGTGGACACTGGAGCCGCGGTGGGTGAGCCGTTCACCGGGCACACCGGCGGTGTGTGGTCGGTGGCGTTCGGGCAGGTCGAGGGCCGCGCGGTGGTGGTCTCCGGTGGCGTCGACGGCACGGTGCGGGTGTGGGACGTAGGCACTGGGGCCGCGGTGGGTGAGCCGTTCACCGGGCACACCGGTGGGGTGACTGCGGTGGCGTTCGGGCAGGTCGAAGGTCGTCCGGTGGTGGTCTCCGGTGGCACCGACCACACGGTGCGTGTCTGGTACCCGGCCAACGGTGCTCCTGGCCGTCAGATCGGATCGGGACCCGAGCGACCGATCGTGGCGCCAGAGGGCATAGACCTCGTGTCGAGGGTCACCGCTGTCGCTCTCGATGAGACAGCGAGGATCGTCGTCGGAGCTCACCTAGGTCTTGTTTGCCTGCGGCTACCCAGGTGACAACTTCTCCCCGTCGGCCTTGCCAGCCCCACCGCCCCTCCGCTGGTCAGATCGGCGCCCTGCAACGATGGGCGACCCGTCGGCGATGAAGCGGCGGGACGTCCAGGGGAGCATGATGATCGACTCGAAGGTGCTGCTGGCGGACCTGCAGGGGCAGGTTCGGCTGCTGGAGGCCGACCTGGCCGAGCAGCTCGACGCGGTGCCCGGGTTGCTCGACGTGCTGCGCGACGAGCACGCCGCCGAGTGCAAGGCCCGCCGGACGGCGGCGGAGTGGCCGCAGTGGCGCGCCGCCCAGCTCACCCAGATCGCGGTGGCGTGGGTGCTGGGCACGGTGTTCCTGCGCTGGACCGAGGACAACGGGCTGATCGACCCGGTGCTGTCCGGACCGGGGGACCGGCTGGCGGTGGCCGAGGACGCGCAGCTGGAGCACTACCGCCGTCATCCCGAGCACAACGACGGCGACTGGCTGGCCGAGCAGTTCGAGGTGCTGCGCGCCACCGACGCGGGCCGGCTGCTGTTCGACGCCGAGCACAACCCGATGTACTGGGTGCCGATCTCACACGACGCGGCCAAGGCGCTGGTGACGTTCTGGCGGGCGCGGCGCCCGGACGGCGCGCTGCGCCACGACTTCACCGACGACGAGTGGGACACCCGCTTCCTCGGCGACCTCTACCAGGACCTCTCCGAGGACGCGAAGAAGACCTACGCGCTGCTGCAGACCCCGCGGTTCGTGGAGAGCTTCATCCTGGACCGGACGCTCACCCCGGCGATCGAGGAGTTCGGGCTCGACGGGCTGCGGCTCATCGACCCGGCGTGCGGCAGCGGGCACTTCCTGCTCGGCGCGTTCGGACGGCTGGTGGCGGCCTGGCGGGAGCAGTCGCCCTCGCTGGACGACTACGAGATCGCCCGCCGGGCGCTGGACTCGGTGCATGGGGTGGACACCAACCCCTTCGCGGTGGCGATCGCCCGGTTCCGGCTGCTGGTCGCGGGCCTGAAGGTGGCCGGCGTGACGACCCTGGCCGAGGCGGCCCGGCAGCGATGGCGGCCGGTGGTCGGCTGCAGCGACTCGCTGCGCACCCCAGAGCGGCAGGGCTCCTTTGCCCTGGTCGACGACGCGATCGGGTACCGCGCCCGCTGGGAGGACCTGGACGACTTCGCCGACGAGAGGCTGCTCGCCTCGGCGACCTACCACGTGGTGGTGGGTAACCCGCCCTACATCACGGTGAAGGACCCGGAGCAGAACGAGTATTACCGCAAGCGCTGGTCGGCCTGCCATCGGCAGTTCCAGCTGACGGTCCCGTTCGCGCAGCGGATCTTCGACCTGGCGCGACGGCCGTCCGACGACGGGCTCGGCGCTGGCTACACCGGCCAGATCACCTCCAACGCGTTCATGAAGCGCGAGTTCGGCACGAAGCTGGTCGAGGAGTTCTTCCCGACGGTCGAGCTGAACTACGTGGTCGACACCTCGGGCGCCTACATCCCCGGCCACGGCACGCCGACGGTGATCCTCATCGGCCGGCGGGCCGCCCCGAGCCGCCGCAACGCCGTGCGAGCCGTGCTCGGAGTCCGAGGCGAGCCCGCGCAGCCCGACGACCCGGAGAAGGGCCTGGTCTGGACCGCAATCACCGCCCAGGTCGAGCATCCGGACAGCGAGTCAGAGTGGGTAAGCGTGGTCGACCTGCCGCGCTCGCGACTGGCGAGTCACCCCTGGTCGCTGTCGGGTGGCGGAGCTGGAGTGGTTGTCGCCGGGCTCGAAGAGACCGGGAAACGGCTCTCGCATTGCATCGAGCCGCCGATCGGACGTGCCATCCGTGCTGGGGCCGACGAGGCGTACATGCGCCCGGAGCGGATGGCTGATCCCCGCGTCGGACTGCTGCCGCTGATGCGGGGCGACATCGTGCGGGACTGGGACGCAAGTCCGGAGGAGTCGATCTGGTTCCCGTACTCCTCAACGCTCGATGTTTCCCGGTTCCGCGCCGATCTGTGGGGATGGCGCACGGCGTTGGCCGAGCGGCGCACTTTTCAGGGGGACATGGCAGCGGCTGGCCTCGCCTGGTGGGACTACATGCAGTACACGAAATCGGCCTATTCCACTGAGCTGTCAATCGCGTTCGCGTTCGTGGCTACGCACAACCACTTCGTGTTGGACCGGGGCGGAAAGGTGTTCAACCGATCCGCGCCGGTGATCAAGCTGCCAATGGGGGCGGGCGAGGACAACCACCTGGCGTTGCTCGGACTGCTGAACTCGTCCACGGCGTGTTTCTGGATGAAGCAGGTGTGCCACGACAAGGGCAGCCAGTCGGGGACCGGCGGCTTCATGCACGATGCCTGGGAACCATTCTATGAGTTCACCGGCACAAAGCTAGAGCAGCTCCCACTCCCAGCCGATCTCCCCCACATTCGCGGTCGTCGCCTTGACGAGTTAGCCCAGCAGCTCTCCGTCGCCACCCCCGACTCGGTCGCCGCCACCGCGACCCCGAACCGAGACCGTCTCGCCGCCGTCCACGCAGACTGGCGGTGCCTCCGTTCGCAGATGATCTCTGCGCAGGAGGAGCTGGATTGGGATGTCTACCGCAGTTACGGTCTGCTCTCCGATGCCGAGGCCGCGGAGGTGCTTGGGGACAGTTCAGCGGAACCGTTGAGCATCGGGGAGCGGGCGTTCGAGATCGTCCTTGCTCGCCAGGTCGCTGCTGGTCAGACCGAGACCCAGTGGTTCCTCCGCCACGGTTCCACCCCGATCACCGAGCTGCCCGCGCACTGGCCCGCCGACTACCGTCGCCGGGTCGAGGCCCGGATCGTGTTGATCGAGCGCCGCCGCGACCTCGCGCTGATCGAGCGCCCGGAGTGCAAGCGCCGCTGGGCGACCGAGCCGTGGGAGAAGCAGCAGGAACGTGCGCTGCGGAACTGGCTGCTCGACCGGCTTGAAGCCCGCCGCCTCTGGTTCGCCCTGGACGACAACGGCGACGACCAGCCCGTCCTGCACACCGTGCGAACCCTGGCCGACCAGGTCCGCGATGACGAGGACCTCGTGGCCGTCGCCGCGCTGTGGGCCGGTGACGCGCTCGGCCGTCCCGATGCCAACGTCGCCGAGGTCGTCGGCGCGCTCGTCGACGACGAGCACGTCCCGTTCCTGGCCGCCTACCGCTACAAGCCCGCCGGTCTGGCCAAGCGGGCCGAGTGGGAGCACACCTGGGCGTTGCAGCGCCAGGAGGACGCGGTCGCGGCCCGGCTCGGGTACGACGACGTCACGCACCCGGAGGTGCGCCGGGCGATCAAGGACGAGGTCGGCGACGTGCCGGTGCCGCCCAAGTACGGCTCTGGCGACTTCCTGCGCGGCAGCTACTGGAGCCAGCGCGGCAAGCTCGACGTTCCCAAGGAGCGGTTCGTCTCCTACCCGGAGGCGAGCCGGGACGGGGATCGCAGCCTGCTGCTCGGTTGGGCCGGCTGGGACCACCGCGAGCAGGCGCAGGCCCTCGCCGTGCTGATCAGCCGGCGGTTCGGGGAGGACGGTTGGCCGGTGGAGCGGGTCACGCCGCTGTTGGCCGGGCTGGCCGAGGTCATGCCCTGGGTGCGCCAGTGGCACGGCGAGGTCGACGCCCGCTACGGCGCGTCCCCGACCGATATCTACTCCGGCTTCCTCGACGGTCAGCTCGCCGAACTGCAGCTCACCGTGGCCGCGCTGCGCAGCTGGCGTCCCGGTGGCCGGGTCGACGTCGCCCCGCTGCCACGGTCGACGGCCCGGGGGAGCAGCGGCCCGCGTCCGGCCCGGGAACGTCGCCCGGCGTCCGCCCCGGACCCGGCCCACATCGACGCCGTGCTCACCGCGGCCGCGAGCGGCCCGCTGTCCAACGAGCAGATCTGCGACCTCACCGGTCTCGACGCCCCCGGCGCCCGCGCCCTCGCGCAACACCTGGTGGCCGACGGCCGCCTCGCCACCACCGGGCAGCGCCGCGGGATGCGTTACCTGCTTGCATGACCCGACCGACTATCGAGAGGATGAGAGCAAGCATGGACAAGAAGTTCACCAGCGGAGACGTACCCTGAGCGACCTCCTCGACCAGGGCCGCAACGGCACTGCCCCTCCCCCGTTGTCGATCCGTTGAGCAACGTCGTCATCCTCTGTCAGGGCCGGTCGGACGGCGCTGGCCCGGATGCGTTCGGTTGGTTGCACGCGCTGCAGGACCACAACGTCAGCGACATTGCGATAGAGCGGGCTCTATGCCCATCATTCGCGCAGCTCCGGTTTGGTGCGGAGCCACCGCTCGCCAACGAAGCGGATCTGAGCGAGGTCGGTCCAGCCGGATGACGGTACGGGGATGGTGGCAAGCACGGGCACTGTCAGTGGCTTGTCCGGGTAGGTCTTCATCTGCTTGCCCGCGAACACGTAGGCCACGTGATCTCCGCGTCTCCAGCGGATGGTGTAGCCGGTGCCTGCGGACAAGTACACCCAGCCAACCAGTGGCCGCCGCAGTGTTGCTCCGTTCCTGGACGTTGATTCTGACGACTTCCTATCGGCCATGTTGGACCCATTCCTGTGGCTCATTGTTTTCCCAGTGGCCAGTCTGGGGTTACGTGTGCGGGGGGTGCGAGCGTGCACGTCCCGCGCATTGCGCGGCGGCTTGCTTGCCAGGCCCTGGGCCACGCGGCGGGTGCCGCGACGGTCCATATGTTGTCTGTGCGCGAGCA
>JBBSQN010000218.1:0-6491 GCA_038257875.1 Mycobacteriales bacterium | reverse complement strand
CCGGGGCCCGCCCGTCCACCCCCCCCCCCCCCCCGCCCCCCCGGCCCGGGGGGGGGGCCCGGCTCCCCGCCCCCCGCCCCCCGCCCCCGGGCTACGTGCGGCGAGCTTACGGATCGCAACCAGCGCGGTCACAGCCAGGTGTTGTCAGCCGCCAGAATGCTCCAGCTCAGCGCCCAGCGGTACGGATGCGTCGTCGGGGTCGTCGAGCCAGCGTTCGGGGAGGACGACCCGACCCGGCGAGCCCTGCCGCCCGCGCGGGCCGTCGGCCTCGGCGGGGAACTCCTGGTGCGGGTCCAGCTGGTCGAGCAGCTCGTCGAGCTCGTCGAGACTGCTCACGAGGCCGAGGCGGCGACGGAGCTCCGGCCCGACCGGGAAGCCCTTGAGGTACCAGGCGATGTGCTTGCGCATATCGCGGATGCCCTTGTCCGCACCCAGGTGCTCGCCGAGCAGCACGGCGTGGCGGCGCATCGTCGCGGCGACCTGGCCGAGCCTCGGCGGCACCGGCAGCGGGCGCCCGGCGAAGGCGGCCTCCAGGTCGCCGAACAGCCACGGCCGTCCGAGGCAGCCCCGACCGACGACGACGCCGTCGCACCCGGTCTGCGCCACCATCCGCACGGCGTCGGTGGCGCTGAAGATGTCGCCGTTGCCAAGGACGGGCAGCTCGGCGGGCATCGCGTCGCGTAGCCGCGCGATCGCCGACCAGTCGGCGGTCCCGGAGTAGCGCTGCGCGGCCGTGCGCGCGTGCAGGGCGACGGCCGCGACACCGGCGTCGGCCGCCCGCTGCGCCGCGTCGAGATAGGTGTGGCGCTCGTCGTCGATGCCGATGCGCATCTTGACCGTGACCGGCACGTCCGCAGCGTTGTTGATGGCCGCGCGCACGATTGCGGCGAACAGCCGCCGCTTGTACGGCAGCGCCGCACCGCCGCCGCGGCGCGTCACCTTGGGCACGGGGCAGCCGAAGTTGAGGTCGACGTGGTCGGCGAGGTCACGCTCGACGACCATCCGCACCGCCGCCCCGACCGTCACCGGGTCCACGCCGTAGAGCTGCAACGAACGCGGCTGCTCGGCAGGATCCATCGCGATCATGCGGAACGTCAACGGGTTGCGCTCCACCAGGCCCCGCGACGTGATCATCTCGCAGACATAGAACCCGGCGCCCTGTTCGCGGCACAGACGCCGGAACCCCGCGTTGGTGATGCCGGCCATCGGAGCCAGCACCACCGGGGTGTCGCATGCGTACGGTCCGATGCGCAGCGGCGCACGGACGGCGGTGGGGGCGCTCACGGTGCCCCATTGTCCTCGTCGCTAGAAACCCACAGTGATGCAGGCGAGGCGGGCGCCCGCGATGCCGGCCTCACCGGCCCCCGTGGCCGTCGGCTCGGCGTGGATGACCACCGACTGGGCCCGCCGGTCGGCGGCGAACTCCCAGGCGACCGTGGTCTTCGTGCTGGCGGCACCGGTGGCGTCGGTGGCCAGGTCCAGCCAGATCTCGTTCTCCGGGTTCGCGAACTGCGGATCGACGCTGGGCTGCACCGGATCGACGACGTTCTGGTAATGCGGACCGGCGTCACTGCCCTCCGCACCGCACGGCTGCGTGTGGACGTGCGCGCCGTACCGGCGATCCGGCTCGAGGTCCCGCACGGCCAGCGTGACGGTGGTGCTCCCCTCGCCAGACTGGGAGCTGACCGCGCCGTGGGAACCCGCCGGAACCAGCCCCTCGTCATAGGTGACGGCCGTAGCATCGGGCTTGGTCGTGAATGTGGCGTTGACCTGGACGTTGCGCGTCCCCGAGGAGGGGGAAGCGGACGATGGGGTCAGGGAAGGGCTGGACCCGCCCGTGCCGCATCCGGCCAGTGCGAGGACACCGATCAGCCCGATGAGGACGGGATGTGGGAAACGCATGCCCGACAGGATGGGGGTTGGCAGGACATGGCGACAACCGGCCCCCTGTCGTTCACCCAGCCGAGCGGTGGCCGCGCCGGTGACGGGGGGTCGTAGGCTGGACCCGTCGTCGTGACCATGGGAGGCGACGTGCGGGGCCTCTAGCTCAAACGGCAGAGCAGCGGACTTTTAATCCGCGGGTTCGGGGTTCGATCCCCCGGGGGCCCACCATCCTGACCAGGCATTACGCACTCAACCTTGATCGTACTCTTGTTCACTGTCAATGGCGGTGTCATCGAGTACTCTCTGACACATGGCCGCGACCGGTGCCGCAGCCCGCCGACCACGCGGGCACATCCGCAAGCGCGGCGGGTCCTACCAGGTGCTCGTCTACGCCGGGATCGACCCCCTGACGGGCAAGGGCCACTACCTCACCGAGTCGGCGGCAGACGAACCGAAGGCACGCAAGGTGCTCACGCGGCTCCTGGCGCAGGTGGACGAGCACCGCAACGCGCGAACCCGCGCCACACTCGCCACGGCGCTGGAGACGTGGTTACGGACGCACGAAGCGGAGGCGAGCACGCTCGACGGCTACCGCGGCTACGTCCGGCGCACCATCGCGCCCGCGCTCGGCGACGTGGCGCTCGGGAAGATCACGCCGCAGCTCTTGGAGGAGTTCTACGCGGACCTCCGGCGCTGCCGCCGGCGCTGCCGCGACGGCCAGCCGGCCGTCGACCACCGCACCGCCGCACCTCACGACTGCCGAGCGGTCCGGCACCGCCGGCCACCGGGACGGCCGAGCAGCGCCACGCACGACTGTCAGGCCGCCGGGTGCTCGGTCGTCGAGTGCCCGCCACACCGATGCACGGCGATGGCGGCCTCGTCAATCCGGCAGATCCACTGGATCCTGAGTGCCGCGCTCGGGTCAGCGGTCCGCTGGGAGTGGATCCGGTCCAACCCGGCCGACATCGCGAAGAAACCGAAGCAGCGCCACCCCCAGCCCGAGCCCCCGAGCCCGGCCGAGGCCGCGCGCATCATCGAGGCGGCGTGGGCGCAGGACGAGGCCTGGGGATCGCTGGTGTGGCTGGTGATGGTGACCGGTATGCGGCGTGCCGAGGTCCTCGCTCTGCGCTGGTCCGACGTCGACCTGACAGCCGGGATGCTGTCCATCCGCCGCAACTACATCCGGTCGAACCGCACCTCGATCGAGAAGGACACCAAGACCCACCAGATGCGCCGGATCGCCCTCGACCCGGCCACCGTCGAGGTCCTGACCGAGCACCGGGCCCGGTACGACACGCTGTGCGCCGCGCTCCGCATCGAGCCCACCTCGTCGGCGGTCCTGTTCTCCCACGACCCGACCCACGAGCGGCCCTACGACCCGAGCGGCGTGACGCACCGCTACACCCGCATGTGTACCACCCTCGGCATCGACAGCCACCTCCACGCCCTACGGCACTACTCCGCGACCGAGCTCCTGTCCGCCGGGGTCGATCTCCGCACCGTCGCCGGCCGCCTCGGCCACGCCGGCGGCGGAGCCACCACATTGAAGGTGTACGCGGCATGGGTCAACGAGTCCGACCGCCGCGCCGCCGACATCCTCGGCAGCCGAATGACCAGGCCGGGAAAAGCAGGCGACAGGTAAAGACGTCCTACGCCTCAACCACCTCCGGTCCGAGGCCTAGCTCTACCGTCGCTCGCCGCTGAAAGCAGGCCCCGGATGGATCTGTCGGGTCCGTGTCGATACGCACAAGCGAGAAGCCACGGTCCAAGTAGTAGCGGTGCAAGCCGGGATTCGATTTCCACGCGTCGAGCCGTAACCAGTCCTTGCCCGCTTTCCTCGCCCTCCGACCGGCCCAGTCAAGCATTGCCGAGCCTAACTCGTAGCCGCGAAAGCCGTCGTCGATAACCATCCGGTGAACATAAAGGGCTGCCGTCGGATTATCTGACGGAAGCCAATAGTGATCCGGCTGGCAGCTAACAGTGATCGTACCGACCGCTCTTCCCTCGGAATCCTCAGCCAACCAAAGGGCCAGATCCGAGGCGCTCCTGCGAATGTTCTCCCATTTCACGGGGTACTGCCACTGGTCCAGCCCCTTCCTCCGGAGTCGCACCGACGAGCGTGTCCACATCGCCGCGACCTCGGCCATGTCAGCTTCCGTAGTTGCCCGCCTGATGTGCATCAATGTGATATCCATCCCGGGCCTCAGTTCTCGGCGCGCGGGTGCTCGCGCTCGTACACGATGACATGCCTGTCGCCAGGGATCACGAAATACTCTACGCGGCCGACTCGGTCGCGGAGGCAAGGACAGCGGGCGTGGAGATGCGTTCCCCACATAGAGCATACAGGCGGGGGCAAGCACGTGTACAGTACGCCGCGTGGGTCAGCCACGACGAGTTCACCCGACGAGGTCGGCGACGCACCTAGACGACCAATATTCTCGTAGACTCGAGATTCGGTAGCCGTCGAAGGTGATAATGGCCACCTCCCGCATCTCTTTCCTGACCTGCTTAACGAGGTCGTCAAACTCCGCCTCCCACTCGACGATAGCAGTGTCCCCGTCGAGATAGAGGTTCAAAACTCGGCATGCTATACGACTCTGGGATTGTGAGACTTTTGCCTGCCAGTAAGCGCGGATCGCCTCCCGACCTTGCATGGGTGCGTCGAATGCTCTTTCGTGATAAGTGGCATCTTCGGTGAAGATCGTCACGATAAGGGCGGGGTTTTGAGTGGTCCAGGCTTGGATGTAGACATCTAATACAGCGGTTACGTCGGCCCGGGATATGACCATGTTAGCGGCTTTCCTCTGTGACTGCAGCTAGTGGGATTGGTGTTGCGACGACCGAGCTCGTCAGCAGCGCGAAGATCGTGGTGGGTTCCTTCAAGACCATATCTGGGAGGGCGGCGGTTAGATGAGGAGGCACCTCTAGGCGAACCCACCTCCAGGACATGGCGCCTACATGGATGTCGGTCGTAAGGCCGGTGTAATATCCCTCCATCTCCGCTTCGCCTGGGAGAACGGCCAGGTGAAGAGCTCCGAAATAGCGCGTATCGTTCATGTTACGCCAGTTGCCGATAAGGTGGCGATTAGCCAGCCGGACATCAATTGCGTTCCGGAACGGCGGGGCGTGACCCTCGGTCCTTGGGCTGGGTGGGTAGTTCTTAGCTGTCAACTTATGGTCCGACTGGGGCGTCAGGCGAGTGATGTCTGCATGATGTTGGATACCTTGACGCGACTGGAACTGGTACGAAGTTACCCACAGTCCGCCTAGAACACTTGGCGAAAATCCCGGCGACACGGAGTCCAGACTGCTTCGCTGCGTGCGTACGTACGCTCCCTGCCCCTGGCGGGAGATGATCAGGCGAGCGCCTTGGAGTTCGCCGAGGGCGCGTTTAACCGTGCCAGTCGAGACGTCGTACTTGGCTACGAGCTGCTGGTGGCTCGGCAGCTTGGTGCCCGGCTGAAGGATGCCCTGCTCGATCTCACGGCGCAGCGCATCAGCGACCTGAGCGTACGTAGGCCGGGGGTCGTCCGGGTCGAGGGGTGTCATGCGAGAGATGGTAACCCCGTCGCGATTGGCCACCATGTTGACTACGGTGTCTATGAAGTCTATGATGGCTAGGTGGCTCAAGCAGGACGACCTGTCGGGCCAGCCCAGTGACGGAGAAGTTTCCCAGACGGGAGTGATCCATGACCGACACGAACACGGGGCGGGTCGAGGGGTCCGGCCTCGACGGCTTAGACCCCTCCTCGCAGCCAGAGGCCAGCCCCGCGCGGTGGCGTGTTCGGCGGCGTGATCTGGCGTTGCGGAACGCGCTGGTGAAGCGGTCGGCGGGAGTGCCGACGTACTCGGTGCCGGAGGCGGCCGCGCTCATGAGCGTGTCGCAGGAGCACCTGTACCGGCTGATCCACGAAGGTGGGTTCCCGGCGGTGCCGATGGGGCTGTCGGGCAGCAGGCAGGGCCGCTACGTCGTCCCTGCTCAGGCCGTGGAGCGGCTCCTCACGGACACGACCGCCGCCGGTGGGTGCGTGGAGGTGGCCGAGTGGACCGCCGCCGGTGGTTCCGCGCCGGCTGGGGGTGTGGCGGGATGTCGGTGACGGATGCGGAGCGGCTCGGCTGGCAGCGTCGCGCGGTCGCGGTGTTGGCGGGGTTGTTGGAGCGGGCCGAGCGTGAGGGTCTGCCGTTGATGGACTGGTCGGTGCCACCGGGCCTGTCGTTGGTGGCCCGCCCGCGCTCGGGTCGCGTCGGCCGCAGCCCGCAGAACCGGGTGGACTGGCAGCGCTGGTGTGCCGCGCTCGGAGTGCGGGGGCGCGAGAGCACCGCAGCGACCGGGACGGTGTTTCTCTCGGCGGTGGCCGAGGTCCCCGACCCCGAGGCGGGGCCGCGGGTGACGGTCGCGGTCATGACCGAGGTCCACCCCGACGAGGAGGCCGGGCGATGACCGCCGGGCCGGGCGGCGGCGCCGACCGCGGGCAGCTCGAGCGCAACCTGAGGCTGGTGCGTACCGGGCAGGCGCGCACCGCCCCGGGTATCCGGCGCTGCCCGGACTGCCGCCAGCCCTGGATCGACGACGACAGCGGGTTGTCGTTCTGCCGCGACTGTCGGGT
>JBBSQN010000217.1:0-6510 GCA_038257875.1 Mycobacteriales bacterium | reverse complement strand
CTACAGAAGATCATCGCCGAGTGGCGTAACCGGATCGAGACCACCTTCGGTGAGCTCACCGACACCATGGAACCAGCCCGCCACGGCGCCCACACCTTCCACGGCCTGCTCGCCCGCACCGCCGCCACCATAGCCGCCCACACCCTCGCCAAGATCGCACTACCCACGACCTGAACCCACAAGAGGCGCCTGAGGATACGGCCGAGAGCAGTGATATAGGGGTGACCGTTGCCGATCGCTGCTGGCGGGAACGGACATCGGGGCAGGATGGTGGGATGCGTGCGGACCGTTCAACGCCCTGTGACCGACGTGGCGGGTCTGTGGGTGGGCACGCGGAGCTGGACGGCGCTTGCGGTGGCTGCCACTGACCTCACACTCGACAAGGCCGGTTGTGCCCGGCTCGCTGGGATGGGCCACGACGGCCTCGCCCGAGCGCTCTCGCCCGTGCGCACCGCGCTGGACGGCGACACGAGCAGACCATCGGCGAGGTCGAGATCAAGAACTGAGTCGCTCACTCGAATCGCGATTTTACCCAGTCCGGGTCAGTCGCTGGCGGAGCCAGCAGGATTTTCGGGATTGCGCCGTCGGCGCGTGACGTGGCCTGGTCGCGAACGGCGACTACAGCTGTCTAACGGGTTCGCCCGGTCTCGTCGACGTGTTTCGCGACGGCGCGTCAACAAGGTCGAGGACGGCCAAGCCGTGGGAGCCACCTATCGCGATTCCCGCGCCGGTCCAGTCCATGCACGACACTGATTCAAGCCGCAGGTGGATATGACGGTCCGGGTGGCTCAGGTCATGGACGATTATCGTGCCGTCGGCGCTCGCGGTGGCCAGGTGGGTGCCGTCGGGTGACCACGCCACCGCGCGCACCCCGCCGGTGGGGCCGGTGAGGGTGGTGGTGGTCTGGCCGGTGGTCGGGTCCCACAGCCGCACCTGCCTGTCGTAGCCGCCGGCGGTGGCCAGGTGGGTGCCGTCGGGTGACCACGCCACCGCGTTCACCCTGCTGGTGTGGCCGGTGAGGGTGGTGGTGGTCTGGCCGGTGGCCGGGTTCCACAGCTGCACCTGCCCGTCGTCGCCGGCGGTGGCCAGGCGGGTGCCGTCGGGAGACCACGCCACCGCGCGCACCCCGCCGGTGGGGCCGGTGAGGGTGGTGGTGGTCTGGCCGGTGGCCGGGTCCCACAGCCGCACCTGCCCGTCGTCGCCGGCGGTGGCCAGGCGGGTGCCGTCGGGAGACCACGCCACCGCGTACACCCCGCCGGTGTGGCCGGTGAGGACACGGATCTGCGCGGCTTCCGGCGGTGTCAGACCATAGCGAACAGTGAGGTAGGGCGACGGCAACAACGGCGCCAGCCGGTCGGGATCGACGCCCTCGGGTAGCGAGGGCTCGGCGCCGAGCCAGGCACGCATCGTCGGCGCGAGCGCAGCCGCACGGCCCGGGTCGGCGTTGCCGAGGGAACCGGGCACGGCGAGCACGTTGGCATGGCGGGGGATCCAACTTCGCCACCAGGTGATCGCAGGGTGGGTGGGCAGGGCGGCGGCGGCGCTGGTCAGATCGGCTTCGGCGGCGTGCAGACCATGGGTGGCGATCCGCTGGGTGAGGTAAGCGGCATCGATGGCCGTGGCGGCCAACGTACGGCGATCCCCGGAACCGCTCAGGTGCTCCATGAGGTAGTCGCGGATATAGGGCTCCCCGACGGGCAGGCGCCACCACTGGTTGCAGTCACCATCCGGGAGCAGGCTGCGATAGGCATCGAGCAGCCTGCCGTGCAGCACCGCCAGAGTGGGGGCGTGCAGCAGGAGGTAGTCATGCTGCAGGTCGTGGAACCCGACCTCGCCCGCGTCCAGCCGCAACACGTTGGCCGCGGCGAGGGCCTGCAAATCGGCCCGAGTATCGGCGGCGGACCGCCCGCGGGTGTGCACCCAGTACCGGCTGATCGCCGCGACGGGGATCTGGATGTCCGGCGGGAACACCGCGAGGCTGAACAACGCCGCGACCAGGTCACCGGACAGCTCGGCGCAGGCGATCTGCATCGCCTTGAACGTGTTCGCGTAGGGGTGATCACCGAACACGTCGGTGTCGCGGGCGAGGTCCGCGGCCACCTGCGGCCAGGACCGGCCCCCGCGCACCGCCGCGGCCAGCAACGCCACCGCCAGCGCCACCCGCCCGACGGCCTCGATCGCCGAATCGGCGTCGGCGGGCAGCCGCTCAGCCTCGACGCCCACCACGCCTGCGGCCAGGGCCCGGGCCGCGGCGGGCTCCAACACGTCGACCGGATGGGACCGCGCCCCGACGGCGGTGAGGATCTGCGGGTCACGGGTGGTGTAGAGCACCCGACCCAGCGGTCCCGTGACGCGGAAGGCGTGCGCGGCCGCGTCGGACCACACGTCGTCGACCACCAGCAACACCCGGCGGTCGCGCAGCACCTCGCCCAGCCGCTCCAACGCCTCCGCCGAGGTCCGCGCTGCGCGGCTCGGTTCGCCGAGCCGAGTCAGCAGGTCGAGCTGAGAAGCGAGCACGTCGGCCTGCTCGCCGACGCTGATCCAGTACACCCCGTCGGGGAACCGGCGCCGGATGCCCTGGTCACGGGACAGAGCTACCGCGAGCACCGACTTGCCGATCCCGCCTTGGCCGTGCAACCCGACTGCTTCCACTCGACCGGTCAATCCGACCGCGCCGGTATCGGCGGAGATTATGGCGTCGATCAGAGCGGCAAGCTCCGTACGCTCGACGTAGCCCGGCGGCAGGCCCGGCACCTCGGACAGCTCACCGGGCGCCCGCCCGACCGCAACCTCGGCCACCGCGACAGCATCCACAGCTCGCCCGGGCGCCGGAACCGCAGACGCTACAGGTGGCAGTGCCCCGCGTAGCCCATAACCTGAACGATCAGCAACCAGGTTCAGCATGCTGAGTAACTGATCGCAGATTTCCCGCAGTCGCCGGTCCCGCTCCCCGAAACGATCAGTGACCAGGTTGAGAGCGCCGTCACGACCGGGATCATGCAACCACTGCACCGTCTCCAGTTCCGGGACGTACTTCCACAGGCACTCACCCACCAGCACGGACGCCAGCCGTACCTCCTGGTGGATCAGCGCGGGCAGCTCATGATCCATGATGAAGTCGGAAGCCAAAAAGTCGGCGCTGACCAGCAGCAGCGCGACCCGACTGCGCTCGATCGTCCACTGGATTTCCGGACGCCACTCATCACCGGCCCGGATAGCGGCGGTGTCCACCCACAACCGCAGCCGCTTGCTCCGCAGCAGCGGCTTCACCAGCACCTCAACCCGCTGCGCCCACTCGGCGTCCTTGTGGCTGTAGCTGACGAACACCAGGTCCTGCCCGTCGCCCGCGTCATCACTCGCGCGCGGCCCGAGGTCCATCCCCCCATCATGGCAGCGCCCTGGCATCGACAGGTCCACAGGTGATACCACAAAAGATCAGGAAGCCGGGTCGTCGATGCCGTGGTCGGCCAGCGTGGCCCCACATGCCTGGCTGCTCATGACCGCCGACCACGACCGGACGGTCCTGCACGCTGGCACGATGGTGAAGGATCGAGTCGCGACCACGGTGTTGACGTTCTCCGCATGCTGCTCCGGGGCTTGCTCACGAGCGGGTCAGCTGAGTCCGACGGGTGCGTAGTCCCGTGCGGGCGTCAGGATGCGGGTTGCGTGGCCAGAGGGTGAGGAAGGCTCGCCAGGCGGCTGCTGCTCATGCGCTAGGCGATCCTGTCCGGCTCAGACGCGGTCATCATGATCCTCTCGCTCGCGTGCAACTGGTGCTGGCCCGCACCTCGCACAGCTTATGGGGTCCTCGCATAGCGCCGACGTTATGCGAGGACATCAGTGGGTGTGCGAGGTCGTCGGTAGCGCTGGATCGCTGCGGGGATGCCGGCAGCCTCGCTGATTGTGTGCACGGCGGGCCGTGCGCGGCATGGTCAGGGGGTGAGGGTGGTGAGGAAGGCTCGCCAGGCGGGGGCGGAGAAGGTCAGGGCGGGGAGGGTGCGGTCCTTGGAGTCGCGTACCAGCACCCGGTCCGTAGCGGCATCGTGCTCGTCGCTGCCGGTGCGCCAGCCGACCTCGACGCAGGCCTCGCCGCTGCCGCTGTAGCTGCTCGTGCGCCAGACGATCCCGTCCGGCTCAGGGGTGCTCATCATGATCCTCTCGCTCCGAGTCGAGTTCGGTTGCCAGGGTGGCAATCAGCTCCATCGATTCTCCCTCGTCCAGCGCGGCATCCGCCAGAGCTGCCAGGGTGCGCTGGTACGCTTCGATCTCCGCGGGCGTCTCCATGAACAGGCTGGAGGTCTCGCTCTCCACGTACGCCACCGGCTTGAACTCGACGAACTCCATCAGCGTGAACGAACCAGCTGTGGAAGCGTGCGCGCCGAACGTTGCTGGTACCACCCGCAAAGTGACGGAGGGGTGGCCCGCCATCCGCAGCAGATGCTGCAGCTGGTCGAACATCACCGTCGTCTCACCCACCGGCAGGTGCAGCACGAACTCATGCAGGTAGAACTTGAACCGGGCTGGACGGTCTTGGCTGAACAGACTTTGGCGGGCCAGTCGGGCGGCTACTCGGTCGTCGACCTCGTCCGCCGGTACGTTGGCGATGCGGCTGATCACGGCGCGGGCGTAGTCGCTGATCTGTAGGATACCGGGTACGATCATTGCCTGGAAGTAGCTGATCGTCACTGCCTTGTTCTCGTGGTTGATGTAGGTCACGAGCTGCTGGGGGAGCCGGGAGCCGTGCTGCTGGAACCAGCTCGGGACGTGTTGGTCGTCGCAGAGCTCGAGCAACCGGTCGCGCTCAGCGCCCGTCACCCGGCACATGGCCAGCAAGCCCGCCACCTGCGCGACGGTGGCGTTGCGCTGGCCCGACAGCAACCGCGAGATCAAGGTTGCCGAGAGCCCGAGCTGGTACGCGGCCTCGCTGCCGCTTATCCCGGCGTGCTTCAGAGCTTGGCGCAGTCCTTCGCCGAGCTCTCGGCTACGGATCGTCGGTTCACGGTCTGGCATGACCACCTCCTGTTGGCGACATATCCTGCACCAACGTTTCATGCGCTGAGGAACCGGGGTATTGCTTGCCCAATGGGCAACTGATTGTGTGCCTGGAGCGAGGACCAACGCCGCCGAACACCTCCAGGAGACAACCGATGGGCACCCCCTTCACCGATCAAGTGGGCCAACGACCAGCACGCCCGCTTCGCCGGTCTGCTCGGGCCGCGTGAACACGCCGAGAACGTCATCACCATCCGCGATATGCACACCGGAGATCAGTCCCAGGTCCCGCTCCCGGAGGCCGCCGCATACCTGCACACCCGAATACGCGGGACGTAACCGGTAGTTACAGCGGGAGCGGCCAGCGCAATGGTGAGTCGTGGTGGCCGAGCCACACGTGTTGGAGTGCGGTGTCGTCGGGGGCGGTGACGCCGAACGTGTCGATGTCGGGTTCGCCGAGTCGTTGCCAGGTTGTGAAACTGGACTCGACGGTGTCCCAGAGCCGTTGCGGGCCGCCCTGCTGGACTGGGAACAGCCTGTTGTCGTCGGGGTTGAGGCCGGCGGTGAACCAGCTGCCGTCGGTCGAGTGTCCGCAGAGCTCGCGGCCGGCGATGGAGCGGCGGAATCCGCGCAGGCGCCGACCTGCCAGGTGCAGTTGCAGGAGGAACCGGAGGGAGCGTTGGTCGGCCACCTGGGCTGGGTCGACGGTCGTCGACCCGCGTTGAGGGTTGCGCTGGTCCAGCAGTACTTGATCCCAGTCCTCGCCGTCGCGGTGTGGGCTGTCGAGCCGGGTCCGCATCGGCATGAACGCGCCGGGGAGCGTCAGGAAGCGTCCCTCGACGACGTCGTCGAGTACTGCGGTGAGGCGGATCAGTGCACCGTCCAGGCTTCCGCGGAGGTCGGTGACGATGATCCCACCGGGCGTGAGTTGGGAGATCCATGCCGGTGGGATGTGGTCGGTGGACGCGGTGGCGATGATCCTGTCGAACGGTGCCGCTGCGGCGAGCCCGACGGCGCCGTCACCGGTGTGCACGGTTGGGTGCAGCTCGACGCCGGCGAGTGCTCGGCGTGCGGTGTCGGCGAGTTGCGGGTCGAGTTCTAGGCTCACGACGTTCGTTGCTCCGACTCGGTGGCAGAGCAGCGCGGTGTGGTATCCGGTGCCGGTTCCGATCTCCAGGACGCGGTGGCCGGGTCGGAGATCGAGGGCTTCGAGCATGCCGGCCATGACGGTGGGCATGGAGCTGGAGCTGGTGGGGGCGCCGGCGTCGTCGGCCATGTCGGGCGCCGGGGTGAGTTGGACCGTGAGTACGTCGTCGGTGTAGACGCCCCGCAGCCAGTCGTCGCGGTGGTGGGGGTCGGTACCGTCCACCAGTACTTTCTGACCGGACTCCCATCGGTAGAATCGGGGGACGAAGTGCTCTCGTGGGGTGTCCTCGAAGGCTCGCCGAACCCAGAGGCTGCGGACGGCGCCGGTGGCGACCAGCGCGTCGGCCAGTTCCCGGCGGTGTGTCACGGCGG
>JBBSQN010000216.1:0-6572 GCA_038257875.1 Mycobacteriales bacterium | reverse complement strand
CGGGTGCGGGCGGACGGTGTCGTGGTGCGAGGTCCACCACATCCGCCCCTGGCAGGACGGCGGCGCAACCGCACTGACCAACTGCGTCATGCTCTGCACCACCCACCACCGGCTGCTGCACCACCCCGGATGGTGTGTGCAGATCCGCGACGGGCTGCCGGAGTTCCTCCCACCGTGCTGGATCGACCCCGACCGGGTCCCGCGGCGCAAACCCCTCGCGCACCTGATCAACGGACCCTGAACCCGACCACCGCTCACACGGGCGGCTGCACCCCGCACCCCGGTGCAGCCGCCCACGTGAGGTACGCAGAACCTGGTGATGAACCACAGCGGACACGCCACCGCCAACCACCACCACCTCTGTGGAGCGGCGCCCGTCCCACTCTCACCCCGAGACCGGACAAATCAGCCGCCTCATCCGTTTACCAACAGGCTCTGACGTAGAGTCGGTGGCCTGATGGTGGAAGCAGCGGGGGAGTCGGCCCGGGTACCGACCGAGGCGCTGCGGCGCCGCACGTTCGCGGTGATCAGCCATCCGGATGCGGGCAAGTCCACGTTGACCGAGGCGCTGGCGCTCTACGCCGAGGCGATCGACGAGGCCGGTGCGGTGCACGGCAAGGCGGGCCGGCGCGGGGTCACGTCGGACTGGATGGAGATGGAGCGCCGCCGGGGGATCTCGATCACCTCCACGGTGCTGCAGTTCGGCTACCGCGACTGCGTGATCAACCTGCTCGACACCCCCGGCCACGGTGACTTCTCCGAGGACACCTACCGGGTGCTGGCCGCGGTCGACGCCGCGGTGATGCTGCTCGACGCGGCGAAGGGGCTGGAGCCGCAGACGCTCAAGCTGTTCGACGTCTGCCGTACCCGCGCGATCCCGGTGTTGACGTTCGTCAACAAGTGGGACCGGCCGGGACGGGAGGCCCTGGAACTGCTCGACGAGGTGGAGCAGACCATCGGGCTGCGGCCGATGCCGATCACCTGGCCGGTCGGCGTCGCGGGCGAGCTCCGTGGGCTCGTCGAGTGCGGGACGGAGGGTTTCACCCGGTTCCACCGCACCGCAGGCGGTGCCACCCGTGCCGCCGTCGAGGCCGTGCCGGCCGAGCGCGCCGCGCGCGAGGAGTCGCTGTACTGGCCGACGGTGCAGGAGGAGCTGGCGCTGCTGCGCGAGATCGGCGCGGAGTTCGACGAGAAACAGTTCCGCACCGGCTCGGCGACCCCGGTGCTGTTCGGCGCGGCGCTGCCCGGCGTCGGGGTGGCCCGGCTGCTCGACGCGCTCGTCGACCTCGCTCCCGCCCCCGAGGCCCGTCCCGATGCCGAGGGCACGCCGCGCGCGCTGGACGCCCCGACCTCCGGGCTCGTGTTCAAGGTGCAGGCGGGCATGGACCGCTCGCACCGGGACCGGATGGCCTTCGTGCGGATCTGTTCCGGGCGGTTCGAGCGGGGCATGGTGCTCACCCACGCCGCGACCGGTCGCCCGTTCGCCACCAAGTACGCGCAGGCGGTGTTCGGCCAGCAGCGCACCACGGTGGAGGAGGCGTTCCCCGGAGATATCGTCGGCCTGGTCAACGCTGGCGCGCTGCGCCCCGGTGACTCGCTGTATGCCGAGGACCGGGTCGCGTTCGCCGCCATCCCCAGCTTCGCCCCCGAGCACTTCGCGGTCGTGCGCAGCGCCGACGCCGGCACGTACAAGCAGTTCCGGCGCGGCATCGAGCAGCTCGACGGCGAGGGCGTGATCCAGGTGCTGAGCTCGGACCTGCGCGGGGACCAGGCCCCGGTGCTCGCCGCGGTGGGCCCGCTGCAGTTCGAGGTGGTCACCACCCGGCTCGAGTCGGAGTTCCGGGCGCCGGTCGCGCTCGAGTCGCTCGGCTACTCGGTCGCCCGTCGCACCGACGCGGCGGGCGCCGCGCTGCTGGCGGGGCAGAGCGAGGTGGAGGTCCTCACGCGCCGGTCCGACGGCGCGCTGCTCGCGGTGTTCGGCACCAAGTGGCGGCTGGAGACCATCCGGCGGAAGTTCACCGACCTCGTGCTCGACGCGCTCCCCGCCGGATCCGCCGACCGCTGAACCCTCAATCGAGCGCTACCTCCCGGTGCTGCTGGTCGGGGAGCTCGACGGGGCCGGATCGGCCGCCGGGGACGGGGACGGTTCAGCCGGATTCGTTGCGGTGGCCTCGGTGGGATCGGCGGTGGCCCCGGTGGGACCGGTGCTGCTGGCCGGTTGTGGCGGTGCGGGCGGGGCCGCCGGAACCGGCGGCGCCGGAGCTGGTTCCGGCGGAGTCGGTGCGGGCGGAGCTGGCGCGGGGGTGGAGCTGCCACTGTCGGGGTTGTCGGGCTGGGTCGGATCGGTCCGGGCCGGGCCAGGTTGCGTCGGATCGGTGTTCCGGTTCGGGCCGCTGGTTCTGGGCGGGTCGTTCGGCGCGGGCCCGGTTGTGCTGTCTGTCGCCCTGGACGGTGGCGGTGGTGGGGCGGCTGCGGGGCCCGTGGCCGTGGGTGGGGTGTCGCTCGTGGGCTGCGAGACGCTGGTCCCCGGGGCCGGTGCACCCGGGGCCGGGGTCGAGCCGTCAGTCGTCGCGACCGTCGGGGAAGCGGCGGGCTGCGCGGGGAGGAGGGCGTCCCCCGTGGACGGGGTCGGCGGTGCGTTGCTGGTGCCGGGCTCCGCAGTGGGCTGCGGACCCTCGGGGGCGGCCAGGACCTTCAGGAGCTCCTTCTCCCGGGCGAGCTCGACACGGCCCTCGTCGGGGCGCACGGCCCCCAGATGCCTCTCGGCATCGGCGATCGCCCGCGCTGCCTCGTCGCGATGGCCCTCCCGCAGCGCCGTGCGGGCCTCCTGCAAGCAGCTGGTCACGGTGGCCGCGGCCTCGACCGATCGGGCCCGCTCGGCGTCGAAGACCTTCGAGATCTCCCACAACGGTTCACCGGGTGTCGCCTTCGACGCCCCGACGGCCAGGCTGGACAGGACGATGACCACGAGCGCCGCGGCGATGGCCGCACGACGTGTGTAGGGCGGCGAGTTGGTCCGGCGCCTGCTCGCTGCCACCGGAGTCGGTGCGGGGATCGGAACGGGTTCGACGGCCGGTTCCGGAGGGGTCGGTTCCGCCAGCGTCTCGGGCCGGACGTCGGCGACCCAGGCGGCCAACATCGCGACGAGCGCGGCGTCGGGTCCAGGATCAGCCGTGGGCTCGCTCTCGAGACGGACCCGCCCGGCAGCCAGTGCTTCGATCAGCGTGTCGTCGGCGCGCAGGGCGGCGAGGTCAATCGGGTCGTCGGGCTCGCGGTCCTCGCGGGGACTCCCGTCTGCATCGCCGAGCCGCACCCCCGGCCTCCGTTCCGTCGTGCCGCTGTCGGCAGGAGTCAGAAAAGGCTACCTCGGCTGTAGCCACTGTCGAGGTTCTCGTGGTGAACTCGTTCCAGCGCGGTAGGATGTTTCGTCCTGGCCGGTGTCGGCTCAGGCAGCGCGGTCGGCGACCCGGCGACGCCGTGCCACGACGGCGCCCCCGCCCAGGAGCACCATCAGCCCTCCGACGGCCAGCAGGAACGGCACCGAGGTCGGTTCCGAGCCGTAGGCGCCGATCGCCGCGAACGCGATCACCCCCGGCAGCATCCCGAGCGCCGTGCCCAGCAGGTAGTCGCGCGCCCGTACCGCGGTGAGCCCGCAGGCCGCGTTGAGGATCGCGAACGGCACGATCGGGACCAGCCGGATCCCGATCATCGCGGGCAGCCCATGCCGCCGGAGCAGCGCGTCGAGCCGGACGAGCCGCGCACCGCCGAGGTCCTCGGCGGTGGACCGGCCCAGGTAGCGCGCCAACGCGAACCCGGCCCCCGCGCCCGTCAGCGCGCCGGCGACCACGACGGGCACGCCAACCACCAGCCCGAACAGCACCCCGCCGCCGACGCTGAGCACGGTCGCGGGGACCGGGGTGAGCGACAGTGCCGCGTAGAGCGCGGCGTAGAGGGCCGGTCCCGCCCAACCAGCGGCACCCACCCAGGCCCGGACCTGCCCGATCGGCGGCACACCCACGGTCAGCGCCACCGCGACGGCCACCGCAACGACGGCGACCAGCAGTACCGGCCGCAGCCACCGTGCCACGCGCGTGCCCCTGTCGGTTCTGGTCGGCTCCCGGTTCTGGTCGGCTCCGTCGTCGAGCTCCTCCGACGGCCGGGATAGGTACATCATGGCCTACCGAGGTGGGCTTCCGCTCCGCTGTGGTGACCCCGTCGGGTGCGGTTCGCTCGCCGGTGGCGCTGGCCTGAGGACCTGGCCGTGGCCTGAGGATAGGGTGCGGTCATGGCTGGCCAGGACGATCACGACGATCAGCAGCCGGTGCTGCGGATCAGCATGTGGTGTCCGGACTGCGAGGGCAAGGGCGCGAGATGGGCGCCTCGCGCCGCGGTCATCGGGGGCGCACCGCCGTTCGCCGCACAGATGCAGCAATGCCGGACCTGCGGCGGCCGGGGTCGGCTGAAGGGGTTCCGACCGCCGATGTGACCTGTCCTGCTGCGTGTCGCCAGGTTGTGTACGGGGGTGTCGCCGGACCGTGGCACCATCACCGCGCCGGAGTCTGACGAAGGAGGTGAGCGGGTGACCACACGGGAGTTCGCGCAGGTGTCTGGTCATCCGGCTTTCCGGCACAAGGGTCCCTGGACCGAGGACGACTACCTCGCGCTGCCCCGGGACGGTCGGATCGAGCTGGTGGACGGGGCGCTGCTGCTCGGGCCCGGCGCGAGCGAGCAGCGGGTGCGGATGGTGTCGCGGGTGCGCGACGCGTTGCGAGCGGTGCTCCCGGACGGGCTCCGGGTTCTGGGTCCCCTGCTGCTGCGTCTCGGCCCGAACTGCGTGCTGGTGCCCGACCTCGTGGTCACCGGTGCGGCCGACGACGACATCGCCCCGGTGCTCGACGCCGACGCCGCTCTGATGGTCATCGAGGTCGTGGGGCGCGACCACGGCGCGACCGATCGGACCTTCAAGCCGCAGCTCTACGCCCGCAGCGGCATCCCGTACTCGGTGCTGATCGACCACGACGATCCGTCCGCGGTTGCCGGTATGATCATCAGTGGTCGTTACCACGAGTACGCCCGGGCCGCTGCCGGCGAGCGGCTGCGGCTCGAGGAACCGTTCGTCCTGGAGATGGACCTGGCCGCGACCCGCCCCGAGAGGTAAGGCCCGGCCGCGCAGGTGCCGCCCCCGGCAGCGCTCTAGTCTCGCAGCATGGTGAAGTCCGAGCCTGCGGTAGCGGTGCGTTCACCGCTGGCGTTGTGTACGGCGTTCCGGGCGCCCACCGAGCTCGATCTCGCGGCGCTGGACCCACGCGGGCACCCGATCGGTCCACCGGACAAGGTCGCGGCCGCGCAGGACATGGCCGATCTCGCCGTCCGGCTCGACGGCCTGCAGGAAGCCCTCTACGCCGAGGCGAGCGGCGGTGGTGTCCGCTCGGTGCTGCTCGTGCTCCAGGGCATGGACACCTCCGGGAAGGGCGGTGTGATCCGGCACGTCGCGGGCCTGGTCAACCCGCAGGGACTGCAGATCGCCGCGTTCACGCCACCCACCCCGGCCGAGCGTGAGCACCACTTCCTGTGGCGCATCCGCAAGCAGGTCCCCGTCGCCGGCCGGATCGGGGTGTTCGACCGCTCCCACTACGAGGACGTGCTCGTCGCCCGGGTCGAGGCCCTGGTGCCCGAGGAGGTCTGGCGCGGTCGCTACCAGGAGATCAACGCGTTCGAGGCCGAGATCACGGCCCAGGGCGTCACCGTCGTCAAGTGCCTGCTGCACCTCTCGCACCAGGAGCAGGCCAAGCGGCTGCTCGCGCGCCTCGACGACCCGGCCAAGCGCTGGAAGTACCACTGCGAGGACTTCGACGCCCGCGCGAAGTGGCCCGCCTACCAGCAGGCCTACACCGACGCGCTGCGCTACTGCGGCACCGACGTCGCGCCCTGGTACGTCATCCCGGCGGACCGCAAGTGGTACCGGAACTGGGCCGTCGCGGCACTGCTGGCCGAGACTCTCACCGAGCTGGATCCGCGGTTTCCGCCGGCCACCGTCGACGTCGACGCCGAGCGGGCCCGCATCGCGGCGAGCGGGCTGGCATGAGCTCCCGGATCGGCCGCGGCGCCGTTGCCCTCGCCCTGCTCGGTGGCCTGCTCGCCGGCTGCGGTGGACCGGCCCGCAGCCCCGCGGATGCGGCGGCCTGCGCGGGGAACGAGAAGACGGCCGACACGGTCCGGGGCATCGACAAGGCCCTGCAGCAGGGTCCGATCCTGCCGGCCGCCGTCGCGCTGGTCCTGCTCGACTCGCGCGCTCGCGCTACCCGGCCGGGGATCGAGGACCCGGCGCTGGCCGCTGCGCAGGCCGAACTCGTCGCGGCCATCGACGACCTCGACGCGCAGGGTCGCGCGCTGCTCCCACCCGGCGGCAACCCCGCGCAGAACGCGGTGCAGCTAGTACTACAGTGCTAGATCATTAGCATCTGCAGGCTGAGATGGCGTCGGACGTGGGCTCGGCGGGCCTGGGCCTGGTGTCGGCGGCGCCAGGTCGACCACTGCAGGCCTGTGGCGATGATGTCGTGGTCGCGGTTGAT